>NZ_JBVIHJ010000018.1:28794-212897 GCF_055570355.1 Streptomyces sp. NPDC031225
CTCTCTGCCCTCTTTTTTTTTCTCCCCCCCCCCCCCCCCAACCACCCCCCCCCCCCCCCCCCCCCCCCCCCCCCCCCCCCCCCCCCGCGGCCGAAGGCTGCGCAGCCCGGCGAACCAGTGCGGCCACAGCACCAGGTCCCGATCCGCCGCGTTGGCCGCCCTCGGGATGGTGGCGATTTCCGTGCTCACCGCGTGCGGTGGCGGATCCTCCGGTGCGGGCAAGGCCGGTGACACCGACGTGGCCTCGATCTCCAGCCCGGCCGCGAGCGCCGGATCGGCCGGGCCGAGCGTCGACCCCGACTCAGGCCGCCCCCAACTGCGCCTGGACGGCAGCGAGGAGGAACACCGGAGGCTCAACAACGCCTGGGTGTCCTGCCTTCAGGACCACGGAGTGAAGACGTACACGAAAGGCTCGGCGGGCGCCGAATGGATCTTCCCGGGCGTGAACGCTTCGGACTTTCCCGCATCGGCGAAGGTCTGCGCCTCGAAGCAACCACTTCAGCCTGTGGAGACGGACCCGAAGAAGAACCCGCATTACGCGGATGACTTCCGCGAATGGATCAGGTGCATGAACTCCAAGGGGCTCAAGGTTGTCGGGCTGCCCGACAACGCGGGCTGGAACTACGCCTCCGACAACCAGCCGGCCAATTCGGATGAGATCGAGGGCAGTTGCCGGCTGGAGGCATTCAGTGCGAAGAAGTGAGCACGCTCAGGCCGACGAGCCGCCCGGCAGCGCGGCGCCGGGGAAAGCGCGGAAACGGGTCGTCATCGCGGTGGCCGCACTGCTCACGGCAGGCGTGGCGGGGGTCAGCCTGGCCGGGGTGAGGAGTGGTGGGAAGCCGTCGGGCGCCGCGGCGAGCGGTGCGCCCCGGGTGAGCACCGTCGCGGTGGTCAGGACCGACCTGTCCAGCACCCTTTCGCTGAACGGAACCCTGGGCTACGGCAGGACCGTATCGGTGAAGGGCGGCAAGGAAGGCCTGGTCACCCAGCTGCCGGCGGTGGGGGCCAAGGTGTCCAGGGGCAGGTCCCTGTACCGGCTGGACGATCGTCCGGTGCCGGTGTTCTACGGGACCACACCGCTGTTCCGACCCCTGGACACCAGGGGCCTCATGGGCAGGGACGTCAAGGTGGTCGCGGACAACCTCAGGGCGCTCGGCTACGACATCGGCGCCCAGCCGGCGTCGGGCAGTTGGGTCGCGCAGCGGCCGGAGCCGACCGGCGCCGCGAGCGCCTCGCCGTCCTCCTCCCCTTCGGCGCCTTCCTCACCCTCGCCGTCCCCGTCGCCGTCCTACGTCCGGGTCAAGCCCGGCGAGGGGGTGCTCACCGCCTCCCTGATCGCGGCGGTCGGGCGGTGGCAGACCCAGGTCGGTATGCCCTCCACCGGGGTCCTCGGCGCCGGCGACGTGGCGGTGCTGCCGGGCGAGGTACGGGTCGGTGCCGTACAGGCGCAGCCCGGCGACCCGGCCACCGGAACGCTGATGTCGGTGACCGGTACCGCCAAGTCGGTGTCGGTGCCGCTGGACGCGACCGACGTCGACTCGATCCAGCAGGGCGACGAGGCGACCGTGACGCTGCCCGACAACTCCGAGGCCCATGGCACCGTCTCGGCCATCAGCACCGATGCCCAGGCCGCCGACCAGGCAGGCGGTGACTCCGGCGGCACACCGCAGTTGGTGGTGACCGTCTCGCTGCCCAGCACGGCGGCGCTGCGCCGCCTCAACTCCGCACCCGTAAAAGTGCAGTTCACCGGGCAGACCAAGAAGGGTGTGCTGGCCGTGCCGGTCGGCGCGCTGCTCGCGCTGAGCGGCGGCGGTTACGCGCTCCAGCTCCCCGGCGGCCGTCTGCTGGCCGTCGAGACGGGGATGTTCGCCAAGGGACTGGTGGAAGTGAGCGGCACAGGCATCACCGCGGGCACCAAGGTGGCAACGGCCTCATGACCGACCGCACACGTCCGGTACTCGCCGTCCGCAACGCGAGCATGGCGTATCCCGGCGGGGTCAACGCGCTGGACGATGTCTCGCTCGCCATCGGGACCGGTGAGCTGCTGGCCATCGTCGGACCTTCCGGGTCCGGCAAGTCCACTCTGCTGAACATCATGGGCACCCTGGACCGGCCGACGAGCGGCACCGTGGAGATCGGCGGCCGGGACGTTTCATCGCTCTCCGACCGGCGGCTGTCCGCGCTGCGTGGCCGCCGGCTCGGATTCGTCTTCCAGCAGTTCCATCTCACCGAGGGGCTCACCGCAGCCGAGAACGTCGCCACCGGTCTGCTCTACGCGGGTGTGCCGCGCGGCCGGCGCCGTCCGCTGGCGCTGGAGGCGCTGGCCCGGGTCGGCCTGGGCCACCGGGCCGGACACCTCTCGCACCAGCTCTCCGGCGGTGAACGCCAGCGCGTCGCCATCGCCCGGGCCCTGGTCAACAACCCCGCGCTGGTGCTCGCCGACGAGCCCACCGGCGCGCTGGACACCGCCAACGGACGGGCCGTCCTTGAACTGCTGACCGAGTTGAACGACGAGGGCACCACCATCGCGATCATCACGCACGACCGGGACATCGCCGAGCGGCTGCCCCGCCGGGTGGAGATCCTCGACGGACGCCTCGTCACCGACACGTATGAGGGGTCATGAACACCACCGTCACCGAGGCGAACAACAGGCCGGTACGGCTGGCCCCGCTGGACCTCCTGGGGCTGGGTCTGCTCGGCATCCGTACCCGCAAGATGCGGGCCGCGCTGTCGGCCCTTGGCATCTCGATCGGCATCGCCACCATGATCGTCGTCACCGGGATCCCGGCCTCCAGCCAGAAGGCTCTGCTGAACGAGCTCTCGGCGATGGGCACCAACATGCTCCAGGCGCAGCCGGTCCCCAATCCGAACTCACCGGTGCTGCTCCCGCCGGAATCGGTGGACATGGTCCGCCGTATCGGTCCGGTCACCATGGCCAGCGCCGTCGCCAACACCCATGCCACCGTGCACCGTTCGGACCGCGTCGACCCCAACGACTACGCCGGACTCACCATCCTGGCCAGCGAGGTCGACCTGCTCCCGGCCATCAACGCCGAGGTGCGGTCGGGCCGCTTCCTCAACGCCGCCACCGAGAGGTTCCCCACCGCGGTGCTCGGTTCGGTCGCCGCCACCCGGCTCGGCTTCGCGAAGCTGAACGACCGGGGTCCGGCCCCGGAGATCTACATCAACGACCGCTGGTTCACGGTCATCGGCATCCTTGCCCGGACCCCGCTCTCCCCTGACATCGACCGCTCGGTACTCGTCGGATGGGACGCCGCCCGCGCCCAGTTGAAGTTCGACGGACACCCCACGGTGATCTACATCAAGGCCAGGGAATCCGCCATGGAGGCGGTCCGGGGCGTGCTGCCCGCCACGGTCTACCCGGAACTGCCCGGCATGGTCCAGATCAGCCGCCCGTCCGACGCGCTGGCCGCGAAGCGCGCCACCCAGACCACCTTCTCCGCCCTCTTCCTGGGACTCGCCGGAGTCGCGCTGCTGGTCGGCGGTATCGGAGTGGCCAACACCATGGTCATCTCGGTCCTCGAACGCCGCCGTGAGATCGGCCTGCGCCGCGCGCTGGGCGCCAACCGGGGCCAGATCCGCGGCCAGTTCCTCACCGAGTCCGTCGTACTGTCCGCGCTCGGCGGCGTGGCCGGTACGGTCCTCGGCGTCCTGGCCACCGTCGGCTACGCCGCCTACCAGCACTGGCCGCCGGTCGTCCCGCTCACCTCGGTGGCGGAAGGGTTCGGCGGCGCCGTACTCGTCGGCATGATCGCCGGTGTCTACCCGTCCATCAGGGCCGCCCGCCTCACCCCCACGGAGGCCCTCGCGTCAGCATGAACGGCATGAACGGCATGAACGGCATGAACGGCATGAACGGCATGAACGAAGGGCGTTGGGCCGTTGGACGGCCCAACGCCCTTGCGTATCCGCCTACTTCTGGAAGGCCTTCACCTGGCAGGCGGTTTCGATCTCGTTGAAGTGCGGAGGATTCGGCTGGCTCGGGTCGAAGGAGTAATCGGAGTCGCCGACCATGGTGGCCCTGACGCCGTGGGCGTTGAGGCACTTCACCATGACCCGCAGGTCGTCGGAGTAGTCCGGATTCTTGGCCGGGTCCAGCTCCGGCGGCGTAATCGGCTGCTTCGACGCGCAGGCCTTCGCTCCGGCCTTCTCGGCCGGGGTGGTCGGCGCACCCTTCAGCGGCCCGCCCTTCGCCTTCAGGCAGGCGTTCCAGCTGTCCCACATCCGGTCGGTCTCCTCGGTGGAGCTGTCCAGCCGGATGACGGGGCGGCCGGCGTCGGGGTCCGTTGTTTGCGTCGGTGTCCCAACTGCCTTGCCCGGGCTCGCGATCGAGGCGACATCGCTGTCGCCGGCACTGCTTGTGTCACTCCCGCTGCCCGAGCCGCCGCCACCGCACGCGGTGAGGACGACGAGGCCCGTTGCGCCGATGGCGGTGAACAGGGCTGCCCGCGCGGAGCGGCCGGGAACCGGCCGGCTGCGATGAGAGGGGTTCGTCATGGCGGCCACTGTGGCCGAACGACATGAGGATCCTGTCAGGTTACTGACAAGGGCCTGTCTGAAACCGGCCGAGCAGCCGGCCCCGGGCCTCCGTACGAATAGTCGGTTGCCGACAGGGAAGGCGCCCGGCAACGGCGTAGCCACCGCGATCGGGCGTGGGCCGCCCACCACCGATGGGACAAGCTTGATGTTGGCTTTCGCGGCGGCTGTGCTCTTGGGCATCGCCTTCATCATCAACGCCACCGAAACGTCGACCGACGTGATCTTCGGTTCGACGAGCCTGCTGTACCTCGGCCTCACGCTGCTCGCCCTGCATGTGGCCGGTGTCGGGACCGGTTGGTCCGGCAGGGGCCGCAGCCGTCGCCGCTGAGCGGCGTTCACCGACCATCACACGGCGCAGGAAGCAGGGAGTGGAGGAGACCGGTCATGATTCACGCGGCGGACGTCCGAGAGTGGCGTAATCACGATGTCGTTGATGACGGCGGGCAGCGGATAGGCGTACTGGAAGCCGTGTACGTGGACACCGCCACCGATGAGCCGTCCATGGCCACGGTCAGGACGGGGCTGCCCACCCGGCGCCGGCTGGTCTTCGTCCCTCTCGACGACGCGATCGTCGGTCCGGGCTACCTCAAGGTCCGGTACGCCAGGGCGCAGGTGCGGAAGGCTCCGTCGATCGGCACGGACGACGTACTCCCGGCCGGGGACGAGGAAGCGATCTTCCTGCACTACGGGAAGAAATACCAGGCGGGTGCGGGGGGCGAACGACAGCTGGCACGCCGCTGATCGCCCGGGTACGGGCTCAGGGCTTCAGATCGAAGGAGGTGTTCGCGCAATGGTGCTTTTCCTGCTTCTCGTCATTGTGGCCGTCGTACTGGGAATCGTCGGCGCGGTCGTCCACGGGCTGGGTTACCTCCTTGCCATCGGCTGCGTGCTCCTGGTGGCGGATGTGGTCTTCGCCGCCGTGCGCTGGTCCCGGCGGACCGCCCGGCGCCCCATCCGGTGACCGCGGCGGACCGGCTGGTGTCGGGGCCGGTGGCACCGTCCGGCACTATGAGCGCATGAGCCCGGTCTCCGATTCCGATGGAAGCCCCTCCCGCGCGCGCAGGACCGCCCGCGTCGCGCACGAGGGGGACGTCTTCGCGCGGATGCGCACCACGCAGGACCGGGTCGCGGACACGATCACCGCGTTCGCCGGGACCATGCTCTTCGTCTACATCCATGCCGCGTGGTTCGCCGTCTGGATCGCACTCAACGAGGGCCTGCTGGGCTCGGCAGGGGTCTTCGACCCGTATCCGTTCGGGCTGCTCACCATGGTCGTCAGCCTGGAGGCGATCTTCCTGTCGACCTTTGTGATGGTGAGTCAGAACCGGCAGGCCGCGCGGGAGAACGTGAGGGCCGACCTGGACTTCGAGACGAACCTGCGCTCGGAGGTCTGGGCGGTGCACATCGGAAAGGCGCTCGGCCTCGACCCGGAGGAGATCGAGCGGCGGGTCCAGGAGATCTCCGCCCAGAGCCGCGCAGGCCTGGACGGCGACTCGAAGGCGTCCCCGGTCGACCCCCGCTCGCTCTAGCCGCTGCGGTACCGGCCGATTCGGCCCGTCCGGCGCTTGAAGGACAACACCGGCGCGCCGCCACGTGAGTGTGCGGCATGAGGGTGAGTCCGCGGGGCGGGGCGGGTTGCGGGGAACCACGGCCGCCGGACTGGCGGCTACAGCCTGCGGAACGCAGGTCGGGCCAGGACTCGTCCCGGCACAGCGCGACGAAGCGGGAAGCCACGGATTCCCGTCCGAAGACTGTGCCGCTGCGCGGCACAGTCTTCGGACGGGAAGGCCGGAATCTTTGGCCTTCAGCCCGAGGCGCAAGTCGACGTGGTGCGGTTACGCGGCGCGGGTGAACTGCCACCAGTTCACGTTGAAGAGGTAGCCGCTGCCGCCGGTGAACTGCAGGTAGAGGTCCTGGGTTCCCGTCGCGCCGCTCACGGGGCAGGTCACCGTGGTCCAGGCCTGCCAGCCGCCGGTGTTCGGCACACTGCACCGGCCCACGACCGTCCCGCTCGGACTGCCCAGGCGCAGCTCGACGGTGCCTCCGCCGGTGGCGGAGGCCACGCGCGCGGTGAAGGAGGAGGCGCCGGCCCCGAAGGCCACGCCCTTGACCTTGATGGAGTCGCCGTTTTCGATCCAGCCGACATCCATTCCGCCGTCACTGGTCCATTCGGTCTCGATCCCGGAACCCCAGGCGATCGTCTCGGCCTCCTGGCGTACGTACGGGTCAAGCGCACCGACCTGGGGTGCACCGGTGCTCGTCATGTTGATCGTCGGGATCGTTCCGTCAGCGCTGTAGGAGAACTTCTCCACCGCGACCGAGCGGGTGAAGCCGCCGCCGCCCGGGAGGGCGCCGTTGTGGTAGAAGAAATACGAGTTGCCCTGAAAGTCCACGATGCCCGGGTGGTTGGTGAAGCTGGTGCCCTGGGCGGGCATGACTGTTCCACGGTAGGTCCACGGACCGGTCGGGCCGGGTGCCGTGGAGTAGGCGATGAACTCCGAGCAGCACCTGGCCGCATACACCATGTAGTACAGGCCGTTGCGCTTGTAGACCCAGGGTGCTTCTTCGTACAGCGTGGGACGGTCGGGGTTGTCGGTGCGGGTGCCGAAGCCCGCGGTGGTGAGCGGGATTTGGACGGGGCTGCCTGCGTAGGACGTCATGTCCGCGTTCAGCTTGACGTACCACAGGTTCGGATTGCCCCAGTACAGGTAGGCCTGGCCGTCGTCGTCGATGAAGACGGTCGGGTCGATCTCACTGTTCTCCACCAGCGGGTGGCCGAGGGCGTCCCGGAACGGTCCGGTGGGGCTGTCCGCCACCGCCACGCCGATGGCCATTCGGCCGGTCGCCCGGGCCGTCACCGGCACGTACCAGTAGAACTTGCCGCCCCGTTCGACGGCCTGGCCCGCCCACGCGTCGGCGGACGCCCAGCTGAAGGTGGCCAGGCTGAGCGGCGAGCCGTGGTCGGTCCAGTTGACCATGTCGGCGGAGGACCACACCCGCCAGTCCTTCATCACGAAGGAGGAGGTGGAGCCGTCCTCGTCGTGCCCGGTGTAGAGGTAGACCCGCCCGTTGTACACCAGTGGGGCAGGGTCGGCGGTGTAGACGTTCTGCACGATCGGGTTGTCGGCCCTGGCCGCGGTGGGATGCACCGCGGCGGGAAGAACGGCGAACGCCAGCAGGAGGCCCATCACCCAGGCGGCTGCCCGCGTGAGTCTCGTACCGGTGGCGGGTGATCTCACTGCGGTCGGGTGAGCCGTTGGCCCGTGGACGGCGGTACTGGCCATGGTGTGGTCCTTCCTGGTGCTGCGGGTCGGGGACTGAGCAGCTGGTCAGGTGCGGGGGAGGAACGTTGTTGCGCTCAGGGCGTGGTCGGCGCGAACCGTGCGATACGGACGGAGATGCCGAGTGTCTGCGTGGCGTGGTTGGAAAGGGCGAAGCGGTAGCCCGTGAAGAACTGCCAGGTGTGGCCCTCGGTGAACGCGGGCCCCAGACGGGTGAAGCCGGTGCCGTCGGTGATGTGGGAGAAGGTTCCTGGGCGGGAGGCGCCGGGGCGGATGCCGGCGGCCGCGCGCAGCCTGATGCGGCCGCCGTGACGTTGGCGCTCGCGACTTCGGCCGGTGGTGCTCCAGTCGCTGTCCGTCGCGGATCGTCGCGTTGTCCAGCTGGGTGGTCGCGTTGGAGGTGGGTCCCTGACTCCGGTGGGTGAGGGTATTGGGGGCCCAGTACAGGTGGTTGGTGGCCGTCGCGGTGCACAGGGCCAGGCCGTTGTTGACGGACCACTTGTCGTGGTCCGGATTGTGGTTCTCCTCCGGTCAGCGGGGTGACCTGGCGGGGTGGGGGCGGCAGGGCGGGGCTGGGGTACGACGTGCCCCAGGCACGGCCTACGAGTTGGACGACGGGCAGGCCGCGCCAGGCCTAATAGGAGGACCACGGCCGCGCGGCACAGGTGCGGGCGCTCCATGGTGCGGGTGACGTCACACGATGCTCCAGGAGGCGATCGGGGCTCGCCGCACGAACGCCGGGTGCACCCTTCCAGGTCCGGGACTTGGCGTGTGGGGGAGAGCCTTAACGGTACGGATGATGGGGGTGCTGTCATGCCCGGCATGTGCTCCATGTGCGAGCCGCTGCGGGCCGGGATGTGTTCGGTATTGCGAACGTGAACCGATCCTTCGGACGGCTTGGATCCTAGGAGTTGAGAGCGGGCAGCACAAGATCCTTGATCGACCCATTCATGCCGAAGGCTGAGGAGTGGGTCGACCGGTCACAGCGCATGGTGCGAGCCGACAAGTTCACGAACGGCTCCAGCTGCTGGGTTCACCGGGGACGAACAGGCGACGCGGCGGGCGGCGCGCGAGCGAAGGGGACGTTGGACCGGGCGGCAACCTTTTCGGGAGCGGCGGCAACCAGTACTGCAACGGTGCCTGTCCAAACCCGCGCCCGCACAGCTACCTGACCCTCAGTCGAAGTCCCGTGCAAGCGCGGGACTTGAAGCCGCCTGGTTTGAGCTTGCGAACGTTTCTGCCACCGGATCTTGCGAGAAGTATTGACGTGATTCATGGGATGTCTAGCATTCTCTCGATCGACACGTCGACCCTTGTTCGTTATGCCGAACATGCGGTCGTATCGCACCGGCATCCGGACAGCCTCTGACGGGGAAGACCGGAGTCGCTTGCTCAAGGATGACGAGGTCCTTATGCGCAGACGTAGTTCCAACCGCAGACGCCCGTCCGCGGTGCTCGGCGCCGTGGTCGCGGCCCTGGCCGCGTTGGCGGCGCTGCTCGTCGCCGGCCCGGCCCAGGCGGCCACCACCAGCGACGTGCGCGGTGTTGATTCCGGCAAGTGTCTCGATGTGTCGGGCGTCAGCCAGACCGACGGTGCGAACGTGCAGATCTGGGACTGCCACGGCGGAACCAACCAGCAGTGGACGCTGACGGACAGCAGCCAGCTGACCGTGTACGGCAACAAGTGCCTGGATGTCCGGGGCGGCGGCACCACGGCCGGGACCCCGGTGCAGATCTGGACGTGCAACGGCAGCGACAACCAGCAGTGGCGGGTGAACCCCGACGGCACGATCGTCGGCGTGCGGTCCGGGCTGTGCCTGGATGTCTCGGGCTGGGGCAAAGTCAACGGCACGGGAGTGCAGATGTGGTCGTGTACCGGCGGCGCCAACCAGAAGTGGACCGGCCTGTCCGGGGCGAGCAACGCGTGTGCTCTTCCGTCGGCCTACCGGTGGACATCGACCGGCCCGCTGGCGCAGCCGAAGGCGGGGTGGGCCTCGCTCAAGGACTTCACCAGCGTCGTCTCCAACGGCAAGCACGTCGTCTATGCCACGACGCACAACACCCTCGCCGGTGACGACGGGCGCTGGGGATTGACGACCTTCAGCCCCTTCACGAACTGGTCCGACATGGCCACCGCCACCCAGAACACGATTCCCTTCGACGGCATCGCGCCGACGCTGTTCTACTTCGCCCCGAAGAACCTCTGGGTGCTCGCCTACAACGGGGGTTGGCCATACAGCTTCTCCTACCGCACTTCGAGCGACCCCACCAACCCCAACGGCTGGGGCCCGCAGCAGGAGCTGTTCACGGGCACCCTTCCGAAGGGCGGCCCCCTCGACGTGACCCTCATCGGCGACGACACGAACATGTACATGTTCTTCGCCAACGACGAGGGCGACATCTACCGGTCCAGCATGCCCATCGGCAACTTCCCGGGCACCTTCGGCTCGTCCACGAAGATCATGAGCGATACGCCGCTCAACCTGTTCGAGGCGCCGGAGGTCTACAAGGTCCAGGGTCGGAACCAGTACCTCATGATCGTCGAGGCCCAGAACTACACCGGGTATGGCCGCTACTTCCGCGCGTTCACGGCCACCAGCCTCGACGGCACGTGGACACCGCAGGCCGGGGCCGACACCGTGACCAACCCCTTCGCCGGCAGTGCCAACAGCGGCGCGACGGCCTGGACCAAGGACATCAGCCACGGCGATCTGGTTCGCACCAACCCCGACCAGTCCAAGACCATCGACCCCTGCAACCTGCAGTTCCTCTACCAGGGGCGCGACCCCAGCACCGACGGCGGGGACTACGGCCTCCTGCCGTACCGGCCGGGAGTGCTGACACTGCAGCGCTAGCCGGTGGCGTGACACAGGTCCGCCTCCGGTGTTCCTGACGCTCGCGGGCAACGACGTACGCCGGACGCCGAACTGGGTGAGCGTCACAGCGAGCGAGCGAGCGATCAGGAAGGAGTGGAGTTGGAGCGGCGGGCTCGGTGCAAGGCCGAGCCCGCCGCCACGTGGAGAACCCGGATGCTGGCGGCCTCGTCCTGGTCGACCGAGGATGTCCTGTTCCTGGAACGGCTCTCGGCCCCCAACTCGGTGATCAACTACATCCGCATCGCTGGGCGCCTGTCCCTGCACGCATCCCCCTGGCCCTGGCCGGAAGCATCGTGCTGATCGCCGTTTCGCGTACGGGCGCGGCGGTGGCGGCCTGCGCGGTCTACGCGGTGTCGGCCTGCCTGTTGTTCGGTACCAGCGTGGTCTACCGCCGTGGAACGTGGGGTCCGCGCGGGGACGCGGCTCCGAGGCGGCTGGACCACGCGAACGTATTCCTGTTCATCGCGGGCACCTACACACCGCTGGCGGTACTGCTTCTGCCCGAAGGCCGGCAGAGAGTGCTGCTGACGGTGGTGTGGGCGGGTGCGCAGGCCGGGATCGCCTTCCGCGTACTGTGGATCGAGGCTCCCCGCTGGCTGTACGCGCCGTGTTACATCGCGTTGAGCTGGGTGGCCACCTTCAATCTGCCCGACTTCGCGCGCACCGGCGGTGCCGGCGTCGTCGTCCTCGTCATCGCCGGCGGTCTGCTCTACACCGGGGGCGCCGTCGTCCACGGACTCAAGCGCTCGAACCCCTGCCCGGCCTGGTTCGGGCGCCGTCGTCCACGGACTCAAGCGCTCGAACCCCTGCCCGGCCTGGTTCGGCTTCCACGAGGTCTTTAACGCCCTGACGGTCGCCGCCTTCGCCGCGCAGTCCACCGCCATCCTCCTCGCAGCCACCTAGTGCCGTGACCAGGAATGTTCACAGTGTCGGCGGCCATGCCGTCGGCCTGCCGGTGTGGCGGTGGGAGTTCAGCCGACCTCGTTGCGGACGGAGGTGTCGAGGTCGGTGGCGGTCAGGCCGAAGGTCTCGGCGGTCTCCGTCGCGTCCATGTGGAACGGCGCGTACCACTGGTAGTCCATCTCGGCCATCTCGCGGGCGATCGGCACGATCAGCCCGGCCGTACGCGTCACGGAGCGCGGTATCTGGATCAGTTTGACCGGTGGCCGGCCTGCCGCGACGGCGTAGCGCCGCGCCAGCTCGCGAATGGTGACGGCCGGTGCGGACGGCACGTGCCAGGGTCGGCCCCACGCGCGTTCTTCCGAGGCCAGCGTGATGAGGGCCTGTGCCATGTCGCCGTTGAAGGTGAAGGTGTGCGGCATGTCCAGGTGGCCGGTGATCCAGGCCGCTTTCCCCTTCTGCAGGGCCGACTTGATGAGCAGGGAGTAGATGCCGTTGGCGTCCTTGCCGATGTAGTCGGAGCCGCGGACCTCGACGGTGCGGATGCTCGCGGCGAGGGCCTGTTCCCACATGCGTCTGCGCAGGCGGCCCTTGTGTCCGGTGGCGGCCATGGGGGTGTGTTCGTTCATCCGGCCGCCGGGCTGCGGGCCGTAGGCGTAGAGGCTGCCGGTCAGCGCGAGGACGGCGTCGTTCGCCTCGGCGGCGGTGATGGCCGCCGTCTGCAGGGGTGGCAACAGGCGCTCCCACACCGTATATGAGGGTGGATTGGCGCAGTGGTAGATCACTTCCGCGCCGCGGGACAGCTCGGTCAGGCGGGACGGGTCGGACGCGTCCGCGGCGACCCGGTCGACCAGCGGGTGCTCGGGGCCGGAGCCGCTGCGGGTGACGATCCGGACGCTCTCGCCGCGCTCGGCGAGCAGACGAGCGACGTTGGTACCGATGGAACCGGCACCGATGATGACGTGCTTGGCCATGACGGTTTCTCCTTCTCCGGGGTATCGGTCAGTTGTCCACGCCGGAGCCGGTATAGGTGGGCACGTCGGCGAGCATGACGGCGATCTGCGGGTTGAGCTCGTTGCGCCGCCGGTGCAGTTCCTGGATCTTGGCGTTCAGGTCAGGGTCGTCGTCGTCACTGACGTCGAAGATCTCCAGCCGTTCGACCAGGTGCAGCCCGAGGTGGTCGGTCTGGTAGGTGGTCGGGTGCGTCAGGTAGGCGAAGAGCCCGTCGAGATGTTCGACGACGAACACCGCGCCGTACGTGTAGTCGCCGCCGTGGTCGCGGCCGACGACGAAGGACTTGACGGCGGGGTTCGACCGGCCCTGATCGCGCCAGCCTCCAGCACCCCCTCGATCTGCTCGGGCGTCGCAGTGGCCTTCATCGTGACTCTGTTGATGTGGTAAATCATGACTTAATACCTGTTTCTAACGCTGTTAGATTTCCTAACGGCGTTAACTATGACGCGCGCCGTCGGCGCGGTCAAGGCGGTGACTAGTGTTCGAGGACACCATCGAAGCGAAGTGACGGACCATGCCGACCAGCACGAGACGGGCCCGCGAACGGGCGAACACCCGGGAGCGGATCATCGAGGCCGCGCTGCACGTCCTCGAGACCGAGGGCATCGCGGCCCTGACGATCCGGCGCATCGCCACCGATGTCGAATATTCCGCGCCCGTCGTCTACCAGCACTTCGCCAACAAGGACGCGCTCGTACTGGAGCTGGTCGCGCACGGTCACCGCCTCATGCTGAGCGAGTTCCGCCAAGCCGCGCAGGAGCCCGATACGGACCGGCGCATGACGCGCATTGCGTCGCAGTACGTCCGGTTCGCCGGCGAGCACCCCCACCTCTTCCAGGTCATGAACGACCCGATGGTCGACGCGGACGAACGCCGACGCGTCGCCGAACCGGTCATCGACGTCCTCAAAGAGCTGCTCACCACCTGGTCGGCTGCACACGACGTGGTCCTGGCCGATTTCGACCAGGCTTGCGAGATCCTCTGGGGCACGCTGTACGGCATCGCGTCGCTCAGTTACCTCGGCAGCGTCGGCAACGATCGCGCCCGCCACCTCGCCGAACAGGCGCTTCGCACGATCCTCCTCGGCTGGCGAACCGAGACGCCGGCGAACGGTCGACCGGCGAGCAGCCGCGTGCTCTGACCGCTGTGGTTCGCCGGGTTCAGAGGGAGGACCGGAGTGTTCGTCGAGATCGTCTTCGTGGAGCTGCCGATCGATCGCGACCACGTCCAGGAGGCTCTGGAGACGGCGTTCGAGCTCGACGGCGAGGTCACCAGCGCGGGCAGCGGCACGAGTCGTTGCCATCTTGACCTTGAAATCGCGGAGAGCCGGACCCGACCGCGGCCCTGGAGCGGCTCCGGGCGGTGCTGTCCGAACTGAAGTCGCGGACTGCGCGAGGTTGAACGTCAGCGAAGGTCGGCCGCCCTCCTCGCTCGTCCGCCCCATCGGATGCCCTTCTCACAGCGGCTGCGGGCGCGCTCTCGACGCTGGGCGGCAAGGACGGCGGGGTGGCGGGCGTTGGCGTTGCGCCAACCGAGATAGGCGTGGGGGCCCGGGTCTGTGTGGTGTGGTTGCGGTGGTTGGAGTTGGCGATGGTGAACTGTCGCAACGGCCCGAAGTGGGCCTCGATAGGGTTGGCCCAGGACGCGTAGGTCGGCGTGAAGCACAGCTCGACCCTGTTCTTCTTCGCCCAGCGGCGGATGGTGTCGCCGTTGTGGGCGGACAGGTTGTCCCGGATCACGTAGATCGGGGCGCCGTCCGGGCGAGCGGCCCGGATCGACTTCAGCGCAGCCAGGGTGTTCGCGGCGCCCTTCTTGCGACGGTTAACGCCCCAGAGGGTGTCGTCGCCGAACGAGTAGCAGCCGTGGAAGCACCTCACTCCGTGAGTGCGGTGGTACGTCGCGGGATGCCGCTCGGGTCGGCCTTGCTCGGCCCAGCACGACCCGGCGGTCGGGCGGATGCCCAGGGGCCCGAACTCATCGAACGCGAACACCCGGTCCGGGAAGCGGTCCAGGACGTGCTCGATGCGGTCGAGCTTGGCGTCGCGCTCGGGGTCCGGTGACTCTTTCCAGGTCTTGGTGCGCTGGAAGGTGATACCGCGGCGGGCGAGCAGGCACCGTAGTGCCTCGCGGCCGATCCGGATCACACGCCCGTGCACTTTCCGCAGGTAGGCGGCGAGTTTACGGATGGACCAGCGGGTGAAGGGCTGGCCGAGCTTGGTGGGGCGGGTGGTGGCCGTCTGGATCACGAAGTCCTCGTCGTCAGGACTAGCAGGCGGGGACGGCCGCCCGCCCACCGAGGGTCCAGGCAGGCCAGCCCGATCTCGTTGAACCGGTGGATCACATTGCGCACGGTGTCCTCGTCGGCCTGCACCAGCTGGGCGATCACCGGCACCCGGTTCCCGCCGGCCGAGGCCAGCAGCATCATCGCCCGCCGGTAGCGCACCGAGCTGGTGCTGCCCCGGCGCACGATCTGCTGCAGCCGTTGCCCCTCCTGGTCCGTCAGCCTGCGCACACGGACGGGCTCAGCCACCGCGCCACCAGCGGTCGGATCGGATGTCCCCGCACATCCAACCGCCACGACCACCAACCCGGCGAACCTACGCGGTCAGAGCACTAGTAACGGTGTTTGAGGGCAGAAGCCGGGCCCGGTGGTGCATTGTGACCTGTCCGGGTACCGGGATCGGTACTGACCTCTCGCGCCTTTCCGGGCGAAGCCCTGAGCGTCATCGAGCAATGGAGAAATCGCTGTGACTGTAGAAGGGCCGGATGTCGGGCGGGTCTCTCGACTTCCCCGGGGCGAAAGTGGCCGGGGCGGGGCGATGACGCTGGCGGGGACGTTGGAGGCGGCGGAGGCCGCGGCGCCGGTGGAGTCGCTCGATGTGGTCGCGCGCATGCTCCGGGAACGCCTCGGAGCGGTGTCGGTGTCTTTCCTGATCACCGACTTCACCGGCAGTTCAGTCGTACGGCTGGGGGCGGCGGGCAGCGTCGACACCGACGAACCCGCCCAGCGCATCAGGCTGCGGGGCACCCTGTACGACGATGTGATCCGTACCCAGCGGCCGGGCCTGGAGGACGAGGGCGAGGGCAGTCTGGTGCGGATCGTGGCCCCGGTCACCAACCGCGGGGACGCCATAGGACTCCTCGAACTGTTCATGCCGGCGGCGCCCGACGCGGAGGTGATGCGCGAGATCGGCGAGACCGCGCACGCGCTGGCGTACATCATCATCGCGAACCGGTCCTTCACCGACGTGTACCAGTGGGGACGTCGGACCAAGCCCCTGAGTCTGGCCGCGGAGATCCAGCACCGGCTGCTCCCGGCGTCGCTGGCGTGCGAGGCGGCGCAGTTCGCGGTGGCCGGAGCGCTGGAGCCGGCCGACCACGTCGGGGGTGACACCTTCGACTACGCGATCGACCGGGACACGGTCCAGCTCTCCGTCACCGATGCCATGGGTCACGACGTCGAGGCCGCGCTGCTGGCCACCCTTGCGGTGGGCGCCCTGCGCCGGGCACGGCGGGCCGGTGCCGATCTCGCCGAACAGGCCCGCCAGGCCGACCAGGCCATGCGCGAGCACGGCCACAAGGGCTACGTCACCGGCCAGCTCCTGCGTATCAGCCTGATCGACGGCAGGACCGAGTTCGTCAACGCCGGGCACCCCTGGCCGCTGCGGATGCGGAACGGCCAGGTGCGGGAGATCACTCCGACTGTCGATATGCCGTTCGGCTTCGATGCCCCTCACACCTACCAGGTCCAAGCGCTGGACCTGCGTCAGGGCGACCGGCTGGTGATGCTGACCGACGGCATGCTGGAGCGCAATGCAGGCAGCCTCAACCTGTCCGACCTGATCGTGCGCACCCGCCCGTTGCATCCCCGCGAGGCCGCCCGCACCCTCATCGCGGCGATCGTCGACGCCAACGACGGCCACCTGCAGGACGACGCGACCGTCATGTGCCTGGACTGGCACGGCACCAACCACTTCCAGCGGGACGCCGCCACCGGCGCCGACCTCACCGACGCCTCACACGCGTCAGGGACGGGACGGACCACTCCCGGGCAGTGACCTTGGGCGATCGGCGGCGACCCGGCCAAGCAGCGGGAGGCCCTTGCTGCGCAACGTCGCTGTCAGAAGGTCGGGATGTCGGCGGGGGAGAGGTCGGGGCGGGTGCGATGCCGGCGTGCGGGGTGGCGCCACCGACCGAAGGCATCGCGGGCGACGTCGACGCCGACTTTCACCACCAATTCGGGCTCCACCAGCGCCGCGGCCGCCGTACAGGCGCATGGGTCGTGGGAGCCCTGCGATGCCAACGGCATCGAGGGCAGCGGGATCGTGGCCGCACGTAGGGCCCTCAAGATCGTGGCCGCACGTAGGGCCCTCAAGCACGCCGACGGCGCCGTCCCCGACGTTGCGCCTCTCCGCCAGGAGGACCTTGACGCGACGGCCTGACCGTCGCCGACAGGGCCCCGGCTTCCTTCGCTTCCCGGGCGGGCGGCAGCTGCGCCATCTCCTCCTCCTTGCCCGCGGCCCCGGCGACGCCCCACCCAGGCCCCCAGCGCTTTGACCATGTCTAGTACCACCTGCTGCCGGGGCGCGGAGAGGGGAACGGCCATCACACCCAGGCCGGGGCGGAGAGGCAGACGATCACGAGGAGAGGGAGCATGCGGACAGTGACGAGATGCGCCTTGGTTGCTCCTGGCGGGAGGGGTGGGAGGGACGGCATCGGAGGACCGCTTTCAAGTCGAGAACCGAGCCGCCGAGTTGTGGTGTTCAGTCACATTCCGGGACCCGAGCCCGACGGCCAGGTGGGTCTTTCCGATCCCGGGCGGTCCGAGGAGGATCTACGTTCTCCGCCCCGTCGTACGGAGTCGCGGTCGCGGACGGTGACGAGCGTTCCGGCGCTGCAGGTGGGCGGCCATACTCCGGTGGGTTCCCGACTACCCCGGTGGTCGCCAAAACTTTGTCCTGAGTGTGGATAAAGAAGGGTCATCTTTGCGAGTAAGTACTTCCCACTCTGGATAATCGTTGTTACGTTCCTCTCCGGCAGCCTGACGACGCAGTCGGCGGAGACAGGCGTCCTGGGCCCAGGCGTGGGTGAGGGGAGGAATCGTGAGGCGGATGACTGCTCGACCTGAGAACACCCATCAGGCGCGCCTGCTTCGTCTGCTGCGTGACAACGGGTCCAACTCCCGTGCCCAGCTGGGTGATCTGGTGGACCTGTCCCGTTCGAAGCTGGCGGTCGAGGTTGACCGGCTGCTGGAGACGGGGCTGGTTGTCGCGGACGGGTTGGCCCCGTCTCGGGGAGGCCGCCGCTCGCACAACATAAGGCTCGCGCCGACCCTGCGTTTCCTCGGCGTCGACATCGGGGCCACATCCATCGGTGTCGCCGTGACGAATGCCGAGTTGGAGGTCCTGGGGCACCTGAACCAGCCCATGGACGTCCGAGAGGGCCCGGTCGCGGTCTTCGAGCAAGTCCTGTCCATGGCAGCGAAGTTGAGGGCATCGGGGCTCGCGGAGGGGTTCGACGGTGCCGGTTTCGGTGTCCCGGGTCCGGTCCGCTTTCCCGAGGGTGTTCCGGTGGCTCCGCCGATCATGCCGGGCTGGGACGGCTTCCCCGTGCGGGAGGCGCTCAGCCAGGAACTCGGCTGCCCGGTCATGGTCGACAACGACGTGAACCTGATGGCGATGGGGGAGATGCACGCGGGCGTCGCTCGTTCCGTCGGTGACTTCCTCTGCGTCAAGATCGGCACCGGTATCGGCTGCGGCATCGTCGTCGGCGGTGAGGTCCACCGCGGGGTGACGGGCAGTGCCGGCGACATCGGTCATATCCAGGTGGAACCGGAAGGCCGCGCGTGCGTGTGCGGCAACCGGGGTTGCCTGGAAGCCCACTTCAGCGGTGCCGCGTTGGCCGGTGACGCTGAGCAGGCCGCGCGTGAGGGGCGCTCGGCACACCTCGCCGCCCGGTTGGAGACAGCCGGACGTCTGACCGCCGAGGATGTGTCGGCCGCCGCGACGGCCGGGGACCCGGTGGCCCTGGAGCTCATTCGCGAGGGCGGGAAACGCCTCGGGCAGGTCATCGCGGGGCTCGTCAGTTTCTTCAATCCTGGGCTGGTGGTGATCGGTGGCGGCGTGACCGGGCTGGGGCACACGTTGCTGGCCAGTGTCCGGACCCAGGTGTACCGGCAGTCCTTGCCGCTGGCCACCGGCAACCTGCCCATCGTGTTGGGGGAGTTGGGGCCGGCCGCCGGAGCCATCGGCGCGGCCCGACTGATCAGCGACCACGTCTTCTCGCCGGCCTGACCGCCGGCCGACCCCGTCGGCAGCGGATCACCACCGGCGCCGGCGCAACCCGGTGGCGCCGCCTGCAACCAGGCACCGCCACCGAGCGGCAGCACAACCTTCTCGGCGCTCCGATACCCCGGTGCGCTGCGGCAACCCCGCGACGCCCCAGCCATATCAGCAGAGCCACAGGCGCAACGATGGACGCCATCAAGGCGGGCAACAGCGTGCTGAAGGCGACCGTCCTGTACCCGCCGGCCATGGCCGCCTCCGCGATCGATCTCGCCCGGGCGCTCGGCCAGGGCAAGGGCATCGGCGGTCTCGCCGAGTTCGAGATCCCGTCCTCGCTGACCCTCTACTCGGCCGTGGTCACCAAGGACAACGTCGACCAGCACCTGCCGACCGGTTTCATCTGACCGGACCGGACCGGACCGGACCGGGCCGCGCCGGAGCGCACCGGACCTTGGGCCCCGCCCGCACCACGACGAGTCAGTGACACTCCGACCAGGAGGAATCCGTATGGAACAGTGGGACAGTCGGACCGCACCGCCGGTACTCGGCGTGGGGATGGTCGGCTACGCGTTCATGGGCGCCGCGCACTCCCAGGGGTGGCGCACCGTAGGGCACGCGTTCGACCTGCCCCTGCGGCCGGTCCTGGCCGCGGTCGCCGGCCGTGACGCCAGCGGCGTGCGGGCCGCTGCCGACAAGCACGGCTGGGCCGCGGCGGAAACCGACTGGCGTGCCCTCATAGCCCGCGACGACGTACAGCTCGTCGACATCTGCACACCGGGCGACAGCCATGCGGAGATCGCGATCCCGGCGCTGGAGGCGGGCAAGCACGTGCTGTGCGAGAAGCCGCTGGCCAATTCGGTCGCCGAGGCGGAGGCCATGGCCGCAGCCGCCGAAGCAGCCCGCGCGCGCGGACAGTTGTCCATGGTGGGCTTCAACTACCGGCGCGTCCCCGCCCTCACCTTCGCCCGCCGCCTCGTCGCGGACGGCAGGCTCGGCACGCTGCGCCATGTACGGGTCAGCTACCTTCAGGACTGGCTGGTCGACTCCGACTTCCCGCTGACCTGGCGGCTTCAGCGGGAGCACGCGGGGTCGGGGGCCCTCGGCGACCTCGGCGCGCACATCGTCGACCTCGCTCAGTACCTGGCGGGCGAGGTCCTGGTCGGTGTCTCCGCCCAGATGGAGACCTTCGTCGCCGAACGCCCCCGCCTCGACGGGGCATCCTCCGGCCTTACGGCATCCGGGGGTCCCCGGCGCGGACCGGTGACGGTCGACGACGCGGCCGTCTTCACGGGCCGGCTTGCCTCGGGAGCCCTCGCCACGTTCGAGGCGACCCGGATGGCGACAGGGCGCAAGAACGCCCTTCGGCTGGAGATCAACGGTGAGTTCGGTTCGCTCGCCTTCGACCTGGAGCGGCTCAACGAGCTGTCCTTCCACGACCATCGGGAGCCCGCCGCCACGGCGGGGTTCCGCAGGATCGTCGTCACCGAGGCCGACCACCCCTATCTGGAGGGCTGGTGGCCGCCGGGCCATGTGCTCGGCTACGAGCACACCTTCGCCCACCAGGCCCGCGACCTCGTCGAGGCCATCGCGTCCGGCACCGACCCGAGGCCGTCGTTCGCCGACGGCCTCCAGGTCCAGCGCGTACTGGCTGCGGTGGAGGAGAGTGCTGAGAAGAACTCCGTCTACACACCGATAGCCGTCTGAGGAAGGCCCGGAGAAATGCCACGTCGATTCACGCTCTTCACAGGTCAGTGGGCCGACCTCCCCCTCGAAGAGGTCTGCCGTCTCGCCCGCGATTTCGGCTACGACGGACTCGAACTCGCCTGCTGGGGAGACCACTTCGAGGTAGACAAGGCCCTTGCCGATCCGTCCTATCTGGACTCCCGGCACGCCATGCTCGACAAGTACGGACTCAAGTGCTGGGCGATCTCCAACCACCTGGTCGGGCAGGCCGTGTGCGACGCCATCATCGACGAGCGCCACCAGGCGATCCTGCCCGGCGAGGTGTGGGGCGACGGAGACCCGGAAGGAGTGCGCCGGCGCGCCGCGGACCGTATGAAGGACACCGCACGGGCCGCGGCCGCCTTCGGCGTCGACACCGTCATCGGCTTCACCGGGTCCGCCATCTGGCATCTGGTCGCCATGTTCCCGCCCGCCCCGGAGTCGATGATCGAGCGGGGCTACGAGGACTTCGCCGAACGCTGGAACCCGATCCTCGACGTGTTCGACGCGCAGGGTGTGCGGTTCGCGCACGAGGTCCACCCGAGCGAGATCGCCTACGACTACTGGACAACCCAGCGTGCGCTGAAGGCGGTTGGTGACCGGGCGGCCTTCGGTCTCAACTTCGACCCGTCGCACTTCGTGTGGCAGGACCTCGACCCGGTCGGTTTCCTGTGGGACTTCCGCGACCGGATCTACCACGTCGACTGCAAAGAGGCCCGCAAGCGCCTCGACGGCCGCAACGGCCGCCTCGGCTCCCATCTGCCCTGGGGCGACCCGCGCCGCGGCTGGGACTTCGTCTCCGCCGGACACGGCGACGTTCCCTGGGAGGACGTCTTTCGCATGCTGCGCTCCATCGACTACCAGGGCCCGATCTCGGTCGAGTGGGAGGACGCCGGCATGGACCGTCTCCAAGGCGCACCCGAGGCGTTGATGACCCTCAAGAAGTACGACTTCGAACCCCCGTCGGCGTCCTTCGACGCTGCCTTCGGAGGCGGCGACAACTAGGCGCTCCGCGGCAAGAGGCGTGAATCGGCCCGGCGTTGACAGACCGTAATGGGAAGCCGCCGGGCTGATCAGTCATGCCTGGTCTCGCCTTTGTCCTGCTCCTGGAAGAAGTTCGTCGTTTCGCTGCGCAAGGGGTTCCGGCCAAGGACGAACGGAGCTACGGTCCCTTCGTGCACAGGAACCACACAGTGGTTCGCAGCTGACGACCCGTTCAGGCCGTACGAGCACCCTGGTGCGGCCGACCAACCGAGGACGGCCCTGCACAGCGCAGGGCCAAGAACCCTCAGGCACCGCGCACTTCTCAGCGGCGGCCCCTTGCCGCCCCCTCGCACGCCGCGACCGCGCGCAACACGGAGCAGCTCTCCGGGCCGCGGCCGAAGCCGTCCCAATGCCGACGGCGGGCGGAAGGCCCTTGAGGCCCCGCCCACCGTCCGCCAACCACATCGGAACATCGACATGGCAGGGAGGCAGCCCGTGAAGAACGACGGGAACGGACCGGAGCCCGAGAACGGCGGGCGGACCGTACGCACCGGTGTCTGGTTCGTCGGAGCCCGCGGATCGGTGGCCACCACCGCCGTCGCCGGATGCGCGGCGGTCGCCGCCCAACTGCGGCCGCCGACCGGCATGGTCACCGAGACCGCCCCCTTCGACGGCACCGGCCTGCCGCCCCTGTCCGCACTCGTCTTCGGCGGCCATGACACCACCCACAGCCCGCTGCCCAAGCGGGCCGAACACCTCACCGACGCGGGCGTCCTGCCGCACGGGCTCGCCTCCGCCGTGCGCGCCGAACTGCAGGCCGCGGACGAGGAGATACGGCTCGGCGGCCCGCTCCCGGACGACGCGCGAAGCGACGAGGAACTCATCGAGGACTTCGCGGCCGACCTCACCTCGTTCCGCGTGCGCAACGCACTGGCACGGGTGGTCGTCGTCAACGTCTCCTCCACCGAGCCGCTGCCCGCGCCCGACGCCGTACGGCTGCCACCCAGTTCCCTTTACGCGGCCGCCGCCGTGCGAGCCGGCTGCCCCTACGTCAACTTCACGCCGTCCACCGGGTTGCGCACCCCGGCCCTCACAGCCGCCGCCGCGGCCGGCGCACTGCCCCACGCGGGCCGTGACGGCAAGACCGGCCAGACCCTGTTGCGCGCGGTGCTCGCCCCGATGTTCGTGCAGCGCGCCCTGGAGGTCCGCGCCTGGTCCGGCACCAATCTGCTGGGCGGCGGCGACGGGGCGGCCCTGGCCGATCCGGGCGCCGCCGCGGCGAAGAACGCCGGCAAGGAACGCGTCCTGGCCGACACCCTCGGCCACACCCCACAGGGCGAGGTGCACATCGACGACGTGCCCGTGCTCGGCGACTGGAAGACCGCCTGGGACCACATCGCCTTCGAGGGCTTCCTCGGCTCGCGCATGATCCTGCAGACCATCTGGCAGGGCTGCGACTCGGCCCTGGCCGCACCGCTCGTCCTGGACCTGGCCCGCCTGGTGGCCCGCGCCCACGAGGTGGGCCTGTCCGGCCCGCTCAGTGAGCTCGGCTTCTACTTCAAGGACCCCGACGCGGGCCCGTCGGGTCTGTCGGAACAGTTCTCCGAGTTGCTGTCGTTCGCCGACCGACTGCGGGAGGCGCAGTGATCCGCTCCCTCCTGGCCACCTTCGCCCCACCCGCAGCGGCGCGGACCCTGAAGCCCGCTTCACCTGCAGCGGCGCGGACCCGGAAGCCTGCTTTACCCGCAGCGGCGCGCACCCGGAAGCCCGCGCCACCCGGCGAGGACCAGGTCCCCGCGAGCTGCCCGGCGGGGCGCGGGCGACGGGTGTGGCTGCGGGACTGGGCCGAACTGCTGCGCGTCTCCGCGCTGTTCACGGTGCCCGGCGACGCGCTCGCCGGAGCCGCCGCCACCGGTCTGCGGCCCGGCCGGGGCACGGCGTACGCGGTGGGCGCCTCGCTCTGCCTCTACGAGGCGGGCATGGCGCTCAACGACTGGGCCGACCGCGACGAGGACGCCGTCGAGCGCCCGCATCGGCCCATCCCCTCCGGCCGTATCTCGCCCGCGGCGGCACTCGGGGCGGCCGCAGTCCTGACCGCGGCCGGACTCACGCTCGCCGCCCGCGCCGGGCGCCCCGCACTCGCGGTGGCGTCGGCACTGACCGCCACCGTCTGGGCGTACGATCTCCGGCTGAAGCACACCCCCGCGGCCCCGGCGGCGATGGCCACGGCCCGCGCCCTGGACCTCGTCCTCGGTGCCACGGCCACCATGTCGGCGCCGCGCGGGCAAAAGAAGGCGGAGATCGGCCGCCCGTCAGTGACCGCGAGCGCGGAGCTCGCGTCCCTGACGGCCCCTCAGGGCCCAGGTGCCAGTCAGCCCGTCACCCCCGGAGTCGCCCTGCGCATCGGCACCCCGGCCGCCGCGCTGGCAGCCCACACCTACGCTGTCACCGCCGTCTCCAGGCACGAGGCGTACGGGGGCTCCACGCGCACGCCGCTCGCTGCCCTCGGCGCGACGACCGCGCTCGGCCTGTTACTGGCACACACACCTCCCTCGGCACGGCCCCTAGCGGCACTGGCGGCCACCGCCTACGTCCGTACCTGCGCCCTTGCCTACCTGCACGCCGCCCTCAACCCGTCCGCGCCGCTCACACAACGAGCCGTCGGCGGCGGGATCCGCGCCATGATCCCGCTCCAGGCCGCGCTCGCCGCCCGATCCGGTGCCCGCCTGACCCCGCTGGCCGTGCTGGGGCTCGCACCCGTCGCCCGCGCGCTCGCACGGAGGGTGAGCCCTACATGAGCAAGCCCGTGCCCCTCGCCCCGCTCGCCCCCGACGTCGCGGCCCGCTGGTACATCCGGGAACTCGGCGACGTACCACTGCGGCGGCAGCGTAAAAGCGCCGCCACCTCCCCACGAGCGACGACTGGGGTCCGCTCGTCCTGCTCTCCACCCCCCGCGCAGTATCCGGCCGTGGAGCGGCCACCGAAGTGAAGTTCCTTCTCCTGTGGCTCGCCGGCCTCGCCGGAGGCGGAAGCCGCACGGCACCCGCAGCACCGCGACGACGAAAGAGAGAACCACTGTGACCGCGTTCAACGACGAAGCCGTCACCGGCGACGCCCTGCGTCGCACACTCGGCGTCAGCCGCCGCCGCTTCCTCAGCACCTGCACGGCCGTCACCGGGGCGGCGATCGCGGCCCCGGTCTTCGGCGCCGCGCCCGCCCTGGCGCAGAACGGATCGCAAGCCGCCGGTCATGACCACGGCCGTTCCGCCTTGGTCCCGCCGCACAAGCGCGGCATCATCCTCTACACCGTCCGGGACGCGATCGGCCGCGACCCGCTCGCCTCCGACCTGCCTTCCGGCTTCCGCGAGGTGTTCAAGCAGCTGTCGCGGTTCGGCTACCGCCAGGTGGAGTTCGCCGGCTACGGCCAGCACGCCAACGCCCCCGGCGGCGCCGACCTGGGCACGGTCGAGGGCGCGAAGCTGCTGCGCTCCTGGCTCGACGCGTACGGGCTGCGGGCGCAGGGAAGTCACGGCTACATCCCGCCGTCCTGGCCGCTGACGCCCGCCGACCGGGACACCTTCAAGCGTTGGCTGGAGATAGCCAACATCCTCGGCATGGAGCACATGG
Organism: Streptomyces sp. NPDC031225; assembly: GCF_055570355.1. Lineage (NCBI taxonomy): Bacteria > Bacillati > Actinomycetota > Actinomycetes > Kitasatosporales > Streptomycetaceae > Streptomyces > Streptomyces sp. NPDC031225. The sequence continues at coordinate 54,046 of NZ_JBVIHJ010000018.1, forward strand.
GGACCGGCGCCGACCCCGCCAACACCCCCTACCGGGCCGACTGGGACGTCGCCGCGCAGAAGTGGGACACCCTGGGCGCCCTCGCCTGCCGCGAGGGCATCAAGCTCTACACCCACAACCACGACAGCGCCTACGACTTCCTCCTCGACGGCGGCCCGCTCGACGCGCAGGGCCGGCCGACCCGCAGCTCCGGCATCCGCAAGCTGGAGTACTTCCTGAAGGTGACCGACCGCAAGAGCGTCCATCTGGAGCTGGACGTCTTCTGGGCGCACGTGGCCCAGTACAAGTTCCACACCTACACCGCCCACGACGGCTCCCAGCGCGAGCGCGTCTTCGACCCGGCCGCACTCGTCGAGCGCAACAGCACCCGCTTCCCGCTCTTCCACGCCAAGGACGGTGTCCTCAACCCGCAGAGCGGCCTGGGCTACGACATGGTGCCGTTCGGGACCGGTGACATCGACTACCGGCGGTTCTTCACCCGGGTGGGAGCCAAGAACTACCGCAACCCGATGGTCGAGCAGGACAACGCGCCCAGCACGACCGTGCCCGGACAGTCCCTGGACTTCTCCCGCATCGGCTACGACAACCTCGCGGCCCTGCGCGCCCGTCACTGACGGAACATCACCCGCCTTCCCCGCACAGGGGCGCTCCGATGCCCAACGTACGGAGCTCTCCTGGGACTTGACGACTTGACCCACCCGCACCCCGCACCGGTCGGTGGCCGCGGACCCTGTCCGTGGCCACCGATCAGACCGAAGGAGTTCTGAGTGCGCAACAGACGGATCGTCACCCTCCTGGGGGCAGCCGCCCTGGCCGGAGCCGTCGGGCTCCTGCCCCTCTCCCCGGCGCAGGCCGCCAGACCGGACCCCGCACCCCCGGCCTCGTCGAACTTCCAGAAGGTCACCCTCAACGACCGCCCCGGCGAGCCCATGGCCCTCGCCGTCCTCCCCGACCGGCGGGTGCTGCACACGGCACGCACCGGAGAGGTCCGCATCCACGACCCCAAGAGTGGCGTCAACTTCCTTGCCGCCGACCTCAAGAAGAGCCCCGCGGGGCTCTACCAGCACGACGAGGAAGGCGTACAGGGCATCGCCATCGACCCCGGCTTCGCCAAGAACCACTGGGTCTACCTCTACTACTCGCCGCGCCTCGACACCCCCATGGACGACCCGGCCACCCCGGGCGTCAACGAAGGCGACGCACCGCAGTTCGGCACGGACGCGGACTTCGCCAAGTACAAGGGCGTCACGCGCCTGTCGCGGTTCAAACTCGTGGGCAACAAGCTCGACTTCGCCAGCGAGCAGAAGGTCATCGACGTCCCCGCCGACCGAGGCATCTGCTGCCACGTCGGCGGCAAGATCGACTTTGACGGCAAGGGCACCCTGTTCCTGTCGACCGGCGACGACTCCAACCCGTTCTCCTCCGACGGCTACGCCCCCCTCGACGACCGCGCCGACCGCAACCCGGCCTACGACTCGCGGCGCACCGCGGGCAACACCAACGACCTGCGCGGCAAGGTCCTGCGCATCCAGGTCAAGCCTGGCGGCGGATACCGGATACCGCGCGGCAACCTCTTCGCACCGGGCACCGCGAAGACCCGCCCCGAGATCTACGCGATGGGTCTGCGCAACCCGTTCCGTTTCGGCGTCGACGACAAGACCGGCGAGGTCTACGTCGGCGACTACTCACCCGACGCCCAGAGCGCCAACCCTGACCGTGGCCCCGCAGGCCAGGGCCGCTGGATGGTCATCGACCGCCCCGCCAACTACGGCTGGCCGTTCTGCGTGACCCAGGACATGCCGTACCAGGACTACGACTTCGCCACCCAGAAGTCGAGCGGCGCCTTCGACTGCGCCAAGCCTGTCAACGACTCGCGTCACAACACCGGCCGCAGCGTGCTGCCCCCGGTCGAGGACGCGGAGATCGTGTACGGCTACGGGGCGTCCGCGGAATTCCCGGAACTCGGCACAGGCGGCATCGGCCCCATGGGCGGCCCGGTGTACCAGTACGACAAGCGCAACAGGGCCCAGAACCGCTGGCCTTCGTACTTCGACGGCAAGCCGCTCTTCTACGAGTGGACCCGCGACCAGATGAAGGCCATCACCCTCGGCAAGAAGAACCAGGTCCTCAAGATCGAGGACGCGATCCCCACGATCACGACGGACGGCCCGATCGACGCCGAGTTCGGCCCGGACGGAGCGCTCTACGTCCTCGAGTACGGCACCGGGTACTTCGCGGAGCTGCCCGAGGCCCAGCTCTCCCGCATCGACTTCACCCGCGGCAACCGCACCCCGGAGCCCAAGGTCGCCGCGGACCTCGTCAACGGCACCAGCCCGCTGACCGTCCAGTTCTCCAGCGCCGGCACGAAGGACGCCGACGGCGACGCCCTGCGCTATGCCTGGGACTTCGACGCCGACGGCACGGTCGACTCCAGGGAGGCGAACCCGAAGCACACGTTCACCGAGAACGGGGTCTACGACGCCACGCTGAAGGTCACCGACAGCACCGGGCGTTCGGCCTCCGCGTCCGTCCCCGTCGTCGTCGGCAACAAGGCGCCGGTCGTCTCGCTCACCACCGACCCGGCCCCGCACGGCGGTACCCCGTTCCACTGGGGTGACACGGTCACCTGGCAGGTCACCGTCACCGACGACCAGCCGGTGGACTGCGCCAAGGTCAGCGTCTCGTTCATCCTCGGCCACGACTCGCACGGCCACCCGCTGTCGACGAGCAACGGGTGCTCCGGATCGTTCAAGACGTTCGTGGACGGCGGTCACTCCGGCTCGGACAACCTCAAGGCCGTCTTCAACGCCAGCTACGCGGACACGCCCCCGGCCGGCCTGCCGTCCCTCTCGGGCAGCGCCGAGGTCGCCCTGACACCGGCCGACTGACCGGCAACACCAACATCGCGACGGGGCGCCACTGCGGGGCGCCCCGTCGTCCCATCAGGCCGTTGAACGGACCGAAGACGGTGTGCATACCGCGGAGCCGACAGTCGGCCCGTTGCGTGCGCCACGCCGGCTGAAGTTCGACCGCTGGCTCTCCTCGGCGGCGGGACCGCCGGGTTCGGCGGCGCATGGCCGCAGTGAAGCCTCCGCACCCCCACAAGGAGTTCACATGGCAACACGAATCAACCGTCGCACCCTTCTGGCCGCCGGCGCGGGCGCTGCCGGCCTGTCCCTGCCCGGCGTCGCCGCGTACGCCGACGACCGCGCGACCACCAGCGTGAGATTCACCCTGAACGCCCAGGTGCTCGACGGCGGCGAACAGGTCACCTCGATCACCCTCAAGACGGCCCGGCTCGGCCCGATCGATCCGACCGGCCTGACCACCAGCACCTTCAGCGTGCACGCCAAAGCCACCAGCCCGATTCCCATCGACGCCGACGACGCGATATTCAGCGAGTACGACCTTGACCGCACGGTGACGGCTGTCCGGCTCGACGAGCGCGGCGACATCGTGCTCGAGCTGAGTCACGGCGAGGGCCAGACCGGGGGCGGCACGCTCGGCTACATCGTGGGCAGGGGCCGCAACGTGATGCTCGACCTCTCCTACACCCTCACGCAGAACGCCCCGATCACCTTGCGCGATCACCGGTCGATCACCATCGGCGCCTTCGTGCAGAACCCTCACCTGTCGGACTCGGAGGTGGACGCCTTCAGCTCCCACATCTCCGGCTCGGGAATGAAGTACCGGTTGTACGCACCCGCTGGTTCCCACCCCTCCCGAAAGAACAAGCGTCCGCTGATCGTCTGGCTGCACGGCGGGGGAGAGGGTGCCTCATTACCCGACGGCTACTACGACAACGAGACCACGCTGCGGGCCAACCGGGGCGCGCTGGGCTTCGCCACCCCGCAGGCGCAGCGCATCTTCGGCGGCGCCTACGTCCTCGCCCCGCAAAGCACCTCCTACTGGATGGAGGACGGCCCCCGCTTCGCACCCCTCATCCACGAGATCATCAACGACGTCACGCGCAGGAACCACATCGACCGCAAAAGGATCTACGTCGCGGGCTGCAGCAACGGTGGCTACATGAGCATGAAGATGACCACCGTCCACCCGACCCTGTTCGCCGCGGCCGTGCCGATCTGCGGCGTGGTCACGTCGTTCCCGGCCGGAGGCGCGCCGCTGATCCCCGACAGCGAGCTGGCCCAGATCACCACGCCCACCTGGCTCGTTTCCTCCCGCGACGACACCACCGTGGAACCGCAGGCCAACACCGTCCACGCGCACGATGTGATCCCCGGCTCGCTGATGACGCTCTACGACCATGTCGTCTGGAACGGCTACCAGTTCCCGGGCCACTTCTCGTGGATCTACGTCGCCCGCAACGACCCCAGCGCCAACGGAACGCACATCTGGCAGTGGATGGCCGGCAGGCATCGGCGCTGAGAGGACGACGGACGGCCCCTTCGGTGCGACCGTCGCAGGGGCGTCCGCTCGCCCGGATACGCGCGCGGAAGTCAGGGCGGAATCGGCGCTCCCGTCCCCGATCTGCTAGCCCACGCTGTGTGACTCGGCCCGGACCAGCGCTCGCGCCTTGGGCAGTGCGGCCAGTCGACGGGACCGGAACTCTCGTATCCACCCGGTGAGTTCGGGACCCTCGCTCGCGAACCGGTGCTGTTCCAGGGCCACCGCGGTGGTGAGCAGCCGATGGTCCCGTCCGCACTCGGCGTCGGCCGTGGCCACGCGGATCTCCGCCGCCCGGCCGCCCTCGCGTGCAGCGCTCTGTGCGCCCTGTCTGGCCTCCTGAGGGGTGGCGAAGGAGAAGCCGCGGTTCGCCATGCAGGTGCGCCAGCCGCCGAGCGCCGACCGGTAGGCCTTGGCGTCACGTACATCCTGGGCGATGTGTCCCTCCACGTTGGCGGTGACGTGCTGGCTGATCAGATAGCCGCGCAGGTCGTCGCCGTACAGGCGTCTGCGTGCCTCCGCGACGCACCCGTCGGTGGCGATCACCAGGCCCTGCCCATCGGGGAGTTCGACCTGCGGGCGGCTGTCGGCAGTGCCGTACAGGGCGGTCTCGTAGGCCCGCTGGGCGTCGGGCGAGAGCGTGCGCTGGTAGGTCTCGTTCGGGTCGGCGGAGTTGGAGTCGGCCGGCCGCTGTCCGGCGGGGGTCTCGCTGTAGCCGTATCCGTGGGCCCGGGCGGCGGCGATGTCTGCGGTGCCGTAGCGCTGCTCCGCCGCGGGCCGCGAGGAGGCGGCGAGCGGTTCGGCGACGAACCGCAGACCGGAGCGGGCCATGCACGTGTGCACGATCAGGTCTTCGGCGTACAGCAGCCGGGCGTCCTCCGCGGGGGTCAGCGACCTGGGCAACGGCCCGGTGCCCGTGGGTGTGTTGGGCACGGACCCGGGGCCGACGGCGGCCGGCGTGGAGCAGCCGGCCGCCGTCGCGATCACCACGGCGAGGCATGCCCCCACGAGTGATCGATGGGAAGGCATGTCAGCAGGCCGCCGCGTCGCTGGTGCTCCACGGCCAGTCGTTGCTGCTGCCCGCGTTGTACGCGACGCGGTCCCGCCCGTCGGGGTCACCGGTGCCGCGGGCGTCCGCGCTCCAGTTGGCGCTGCCGAAGTTGGGGTCGACCCAGATGCGTGCCCAGCGTCCGCTGGTGCCGTTGTTGAACCACGAGGCGTTGATGTTGTCGCGGTTGAACGCCGACCAGTAGCGGTTGCAGTCCTGCAGGTACGAGTGGCTGCCGCTGTAGTTCAGTCCGCTGTACACGCACAGCGCCCCGGACGGACAGCCCGAGGGGGCGGCGGCGAGTGCGGCGGCGGGCGGGGACGCGGTCAGCATGGTTCCGCCTGCCAACACGAGTGCTCCGGCGATGGTGCCGATGGTCTTGGTGTAGCGCATCGATTCTCCCTCTCGACGTACTGGTGGGGCTGCCGGTGACAGATGGACTCCGGCGGGCCCGTGCAGACGGTTTCAATGCCGTGCGACGGGTGGCAACGGACCGGCCCGCGGTGGGATGGTGGGACGTGGGGAGACGGCTCAGCGGGGCACTTCGGCCCCGGCTGGGACGGGGGTGGGACTCGGCCGCGGACACCTTCCGCGCGCCAGACCGGTCTCACAAGTCCCTTCATCCGAAGGCCAGTTCACGTTCACACGCCGGCTCATCGACCTGCTGACGGGGGAGCGAACATGGAAAGAACGGATACGGCTGAGCGATTAGCGGCGCATCTGCGGATGCTGAAGAGTCGTGCGGGGGTGAGCTTCGCGACTCTGGCGCAGCGGACCGGGACCAGCCGCTCCGCCCTGCACCGCTACTGCGCGGGGGACAAGGTCCCCATCGGCTTCGGCCCTGTGCACGCGTTCGGCACGGCCTGCGGGGCGACCCAAGGGGAACTGCGGGAGGCGCACCGGCTCTGGGCGCTCGCGGACGCCGGGCGCTGCGCGACAGTGCCCGACGCGGAACCCGCCGAGGCCGCGCCGGCGACCGACGCCCCCGTGCCCTGGCGATGGGTGCTGCGGGGGACGGCGGCGGCCGCCGCCCTCACAGCCGCCTTCGCGGTCCTCCGCGGCAGACAGCACCACGCCGGACCGTCCGCCGGGGTGGACGCGGCGGTGTCCTAGGCCGTGTACCGAAAGTGGCTGGTAGCGAGCTGTGGGGCATGCTCGAGGAATCCGGTAGCTGCTCGTCTCGCAGGCCTGCGATGGTGTCTGTCATGGATTCTGAGCCGCGTACTGATCTCGCTCGTCACCATGATCCAGGGGGTTGGTTGGCTCGGTTCGCGGGTCGGATACTTGTGGTCTGTCCGCGATGCGGGGGCCGTGCTCTCGTGATTCCCCGGCCTGGCCTTTCTGGTCCCAGATACTTCAGCGAGCTCCTGTTCCAACCACGTCGTCTGGTTTGTGGAGGGTGCGGTACCGTCGCCGACTGGAAACCAGAGGCGCAGGGGGCTGGGCTGGTCGGCGCGGTGCTGGGCGGCAGCGAGGATCCGTTCTTCCAGCGGCCGCTGTGGCTGCAGACCCGTTGCGCCGGTCACATCTTGTGGGCCTACAACGAGGAGCACGTCGACGAGCTGGCTGCCTACGTCGAGGCTCGGCTGCGCGAGCGGGGCGGCGTGCGGCCGACGATGTCGATGTTCGCGCGACTGCCAGCGTGGATGAAAAGGTCGGACAATCGCTCGGAAGTACTGGCTGGCCTTGAGACGCTGCGGGAGCTGGCGAAACGGATGGCACCTGCTGACCGCTCCGATGCCGCGCACGGGCGCGGTGACCGTCCTCGAGCGCACAGGAGTATGTACTTCCGGGGCGGCCCTTATGAGTCTTGAAGTCCCTGTTCACAGCCATTCGCCACCATCGTGATCGGAAAGTAGGAGAACGACTTCGACACCGAACAGGCCCGCAAGGTCCTGCACTCCCGCAGTGCCACGCCGCCGCAGGGCGAGTTGGACACCGCCAAGGTCGGCGCGGGCGAGTAGCCGTGCCCGTCGAGTGCAGTCACCCCTCGACGGCATACGTCTCACTCACCGACGGCATCCTCCAGGCCGCCGTGCGCCAGCACAGATGAGGGCCTGAGGGGCTTTCCCGTGACGACGCCCAGCGTCTCCTTCTCGATGACCATCCGGCTCCGAGTCCCGCGGCAGGTAACGCGGTCGTTAAGCTGACGGCCACGATGGAGGCGCTGGGCGGTCCAGTCACCGCCCTCGCCTCGTCAGCCGCCTTCCCTGAGCTTGTCCTACCGTTTCGGGGCTGCTTTCGTGTATGTCCACGGCTGAGCGGAGGCATGATCGCACATGCGTCGTCGGGGCTGACTGTCGTCTCCTGCGGCACATCACGCCCAGCAAGGGAAGATCACGCAGCCGTCCGGCACAACTGAAGCCTTCGGTGCGGAGGAGGTCGTGCGCCGGAGCGATGCAGGACTGCGTTGCTCCACATCGGACATGTGGCAGCGATCCCTGTTGTTCTCATGGACGTCGTGTCAGGGGCGTGCGCCTGCGCAGAGAGCGTGACGGTAGGCCCGTTCGTCGCCGTCCTCGAAGACGGTGAAGACCGCGCGGTCGAAGCGTCCGGGATGTGCTGCGATCCAGCCGGCGACGGTGTGCAGCGCGACCGGTGCGGCTTCCTGCTTGGGGTAGCCGAAGAGTCCGGCGACCAACGCCACCAGCACCGACGGCGGCACCAACTGGACCACCGGCACAACAGCGACCAACCACTACGCCGACGACACCGACAGTCCGGCCTGGACCGCCGACTCCTCCGGCACGATCACCCGCTCCGTCCTGGACCCGGCCGGCGCCCTGGGCGCGACGACATCCGCAAGCGGCGCCATCACCCTTCAACTCGCGGACCTGCACGGCGACATCGCAGTCACCCTGGCCACCGCCACCACAACCGCCACCGCCTACTACTACGGCGAGTACGGCAACACGACGAACACCTCACGCTGGATACGCGAACGCACCCCGTACCCCTGCAGCGTGCGGCCAGGTCGCGCTGGACGATGCTCAGCGTGCCACCCCACCCGTTACAGGCCTTCGACCTGCCGGAGTTGGTGTGCACCAAGGCACCGGGGACCTGTGCGGATACGAGGTGGCAGAGCTGTGCGCTCAGCAGGTCCAACTGTCCGAGGCGGCGAGCAATTGTCAAGATCTGTGGATCGAGTCTTGGATCAGTGCTCGGCAGCGGCTCGTTCTAGCTGAGTGGTGATGCCCTGCCGGTCGATCTGGATCCAGTACTCGACGATCAGGCCGTCCACGACGCGATAGACCGCACTGGTCACCGCGGTGATTTGCGTGCCGGTGGGCGGGTACTGGTCGATCGCTCCTATGTGTTGCCCGACCTGGATCCAGCGGGCGTAGACCCGATCACCGTCAGCAAGGAGTTCGTCCACGCTCAGCGTGAAGGCGCCATAGGCGTCAAGCATCTCCTGAACGTGCTCGGCGTACTGCTGCGGGGTTCGCTCCACGACCACCGGTGCTTCCGAGACGACCTGGTGGGCCCGGACCCGGTCGGCCATGTAGCGGTCGGCCCGGTCGGGGTGCAGTCCCGACCGAACCTGCAGAAGGAACTGGTGGACTACTTCTTTTGCGCTGGTCATCGACACATTCTGGCACCGTGGTCATGCGGCGTCGGCCTCGGGGCGTTCGACGAGGTGGCCGTTCTCGAAGCGGTCACCGGCGCGGACGCGGGCGACGAGGTGGGGTGCGGTGATCGCGCGCCAGCGTTCCTGGGCGGACTCGGCAGTGCCACTGTGGCAATCGGCAACGCACCCACTCGATCAAACGAACGCATAAATGAGTAGTACTCATCTTGGGTCGTCTACCGTCCATCTCCTACTGATCATTCGAGGGGGTGAGGTACGCAGGCAGCGAAGGCGGAGGAGGCTGCAGGCCGGATCGAGCAGGGTCTGGCGGGGATCAGCGCGTCGCTTGGAGCGGATGCGGAGCCGTTCGAGCTGGGGCGGCCACGCGGTTTGCGCGCTCGACAACCCAGCGCACCTTGCCCGTCCGAGATTCGTGGACGCCGCCGCGTCGGCACACCTGCCGACGCCTCAGCTCATGACGGCTTCGGGCGACCACTGCCCGACGGAGGTGCTTGTAGCGGCTCGTGCACACCAGCACCGCCCTGGTGGCCCCCGGGTCGGGCAGGACCCTCACTGAGTGCCGCCCTCATCGCTACCCGAAGCCTCGAGCCGGCGGACCGCCCGCTCGATCTCCTCCTCCAAGCAGTCCGTCAGGGCGACGACCGTCCCTCCGCGGCGGATCTCCACCCGCGGCCGCTGTGGCCGGGACTGCCGCCATGCCACCAGCGCCAGCACGAACGATGCCGCACTCCACCCGTTCCCCGTCACAAGCTCGAGCACATCGAGCGCCGTGCCCATCTCCCCCGGGGCCGGAACACCACCCCGCACCTTGACCGCGACAGACCGGCGCGAACTGGATGGGATGGGTCCACTCCACCAGGCAGAGACCGCCGATCCATGGATAAACCGTCCTCTCCCGCCCCTGCGCGGGCGCCTCTACGGTCACGTCCGTAGGCCCACACCGGCCCACCGCAACGAAAGAGCGAGACCCCCATGAAGATGAACGGCAACACGATCCTGATCACCGGCGGAACCTCGGGCATCGGGCTCGGCCTGGCCCTGCGCCTGCACGAGGCCGGCAACAAGGTGGTCGTCGCCGGCCGGCGCAAGGAACTCCTCGACGAGATCACGGCCGAGCACCCGGGCATCGACGGGCTCGTCCTCGATGTCGCGGACCCCGACTCGATCGCCCGGGCCCGTGAGACCGTGGCGGCGAGCCACCCGGAACTGAACGTCCTGGTCAACAACGCGGGCATCATGCTGCGGGAGAACCTTCTCGACCCGGCCGAACTCAGGATCGCCGAGGATCACGTCGCGACCAATCTGCTCGGCACGATCCGGATGACGTACGCCTTCTTGCCCCTGCTCGCGGGCAAGGACGACGCGGTCGTCATGAACGTCACCTCCGCGCTGGCCTTCGTCCCGTACCCGAGCACCCCTACCTACAGCGCGACCAAGGCCGCGCTGCACTCCTCCTCCGAGAGCCTGCGTATCCAGCTCGCCGGTGCCGACGCCGGCGTCCAGGTGATCGAGATGGTCCCGCCGGGGGTGCGCACGACCCTGCTGGGTCAGGAGGACAACGACCACGCCATGCCGTTGGACGACTTCCTCACCCAGGCGCTCGACCTGCTGAGAGAGAAGCCCGACGCGAAGGAGATTGTTGTCGAGCGCGCGAGGTTCATCCGCGACGCGGTGGCCGCTGGCTCCTACGACGACGTCCTCGCCATGGTCGCCAGCAGCTGACCGACCTGTAGTGGCCTACGCGGAACAACCGCAAACGGGCAGGTCCTGTTGGGCCACATCATGGGCGAACGCAACTGGAACGCCTCGGGGGAGGGCCTCACCGAAGACGCGGAACGGTGAGGAAGCGTCTTCGGCGTCGCCACGCTCGTCGCACGGGAGGCGCCCCGGCTCCGTCCTGAGTGCCGTCGGGCAGGCGAGCGCCTGGCCGACACGGTCCACATCGTCGTCTCGGCCAGGCCGGCCGACGAGGCCCGGGGCCGCTCCCAAAGCGTCGGCGCCATCGGCGGAAACCTCGCTGCCAAGCTCAGCGCGGCCGGTCACGACGTCCAGGTGGCCGACGCCCGCGGCCCCGAGGCCGTCCGGGCGGAGGTGCTGGAATCCGGGGCCCGTGCGACGGACCTCGCCGACGCCGTCCAGGGCCGGGACGTCATCGTCCTGGCCATCCCCTTCGGGGTGGCGGGAGAGCTGGCCGGCCTGTTCGCCTCGGTCCCCGCCGAGACGGTCGTCATCGACACCTCGAACTACTATCCGTTCCTGAGCGGGCAGATCGAGGCCGTGGACAACGGCGAGGTCGAGAGCGTGTGGAACGCCAAGCAGCTGGGGCGCCCCGTGGTCAAGGCGTGGAACGCCGCCCTGGCCGAAACCCAGCGGATCCGGGGCGTGCCGGCCGGAACGCCCGGCCGCCTCGCCATCCCCGTCGCCGGCGACTTTGAGGAGGCGCGGCGGGTGGCGATGCAGCTCGTGGACGAGACCGGCTTCGACCCCTACGACGCCGGTACGCTGGCCGACTCCTGGCGTCAGCAGCCGAACAGCCCCGCCTACTGCACCGAGCTGACCCTCGACGAGCTGCCGGCGGCCCTGGCCGCGGCCGACCGCGTCAAGGACGCCGCCATCCGCGACAGCCTCCCGGAGCGCCTCGCCGCCCACCCGGCCACGGCCACCCTGGACGACGTCGTCGAGATGAACCGAGCTGCCCACCGCTGAGTCACCCGACAGGGCTCTCGCCTCTTCGGCGGGTGCACGCAACGGCACGAGGGCGGCAGCGCCGCCGCGCCACGAACGACAAGACGAACACGAAGAGCGCGCAGTCCCCCGCGCGTCCACCAGCCTGCCGGTGGCGAAGTCGCTGCGCGACTGCCCACCGTGCTGTACAGCAATGGTCACATCCGGTGCCGGTACCGAGGCGGTTTGCGGCCCCGCCGCACGGCTCGGCGCGAAGGTGATCCGTACCGGTCCGGCAGTCGGTTGCTACCGGCGAAGCCGACGGGGCGGCGTTTCGAGATCTGCTGCGCGGCGCTCGCCGGTCGGCCGTGATCTCGGTGCGCGTCGGCCGAGGAGACGGAGATGCCCATCAGCTGCGGAGGGCATCTCGTACCAACCGGGCGCGGGCCTCCCTCTGTGCCGGGCGTCCGGCCCGATCCAGGCTGTTCCTACAGCGGTGGCCCGTCGCGGTCAGCTGAGGGGGATGAGGCCGACAGGTCCTGGTCGGCGGCCCAGGAGGCCAGGATGCGTAGCCGTTCGTGGGTGGGTGAGCCGGGGGCGGCGGTCCAGACGGTCAGGTGCTGGTCGGGGTCGGTGTTGGCGGTGAGGGTGTCCCAGTCCAGGACGAGTTCGCCGACGACCGGGTGGTTGAGGGTCTTCGTGCCCACGGTGCGGGCGGCGACGTGGTGTTCGCCCCACCAGCTGGCGAACTGCGCGTCGCGCAGGGACAGTTCACCGACCAGTTCGATGAGGCGGGGGTCCTCGGGATATTTCGCGGCCTCCATCCGCAACTGTGCCACGGAGATCTGCGCGGAGGTCTCCCAGTCGGCGTACAGGGTGCGCATGGCGGGGTCGGTGAACTGGATCCGGGGATAGTTGCGGTGCTTTTCCGGGATGCGGGAGAAGTCGGTGACCAGGGCGGCGGCCAGCGCGTTCCAGGCCAGGATGTCCCCGCGCCGGCCCTGCACGACGGCAGGGGTGGCGGTGAGGTCGTCCAGGACGCGCTGCAGTTGTGGCTGGACCGTCTGCCGACTACGACGCCGGGGGCGGGTGGTGGTCTTGCCCGCCAGCTGGAAGAGGTAGCCGCGCTCGTCGTCGTCCAGGTGGAGTACCCGGGCCAGGACATCCAGCACGGGCGCCGATGCCTGCATGCGGCCCTGTTCGAGGCGGGTGTAGTAGTCGGTGCTGATGCTGGCCAGTTGGGCGACCTCTTCGCGGCGCAGCCCGGCCACCCGGCGGGGCTTGCCGGTCTGGGGCAGGCCGACCGTGCGAAGGCTCAGCTCGGAGCGGCGCTTCCTGAGGAATTCTCCCAGCTCATTGAGGGGGACGTTGGCGGTCATGTTTCCCAGCATGACACCGATTCCACCCGCGAAAGGGGGGAGGATTTGCTCCCAGGATGTTCCCTTCCCGGGATGAATTCCTCCGCTTTTCGCATGTGCTCTCGCGTGTGAGGCTCGATGTCGAGCAGCCGACAACGACCCCGGCTGCGCGCTCACCGATCCTCGCACCGAAGGAAACACCACCATGCGCGGAGCAGTCATCTACGCCCCCGGCGACGTGCGCTTCGAGAACCTCGACGACCCGAAGATCCTCCAGCCGACCGACGCGATCATCCGCACCGTCGCCACGTGCGTCTGCGGCTCGGACCTGTGGCCCTACCGCGGCGCGGAACCCATCGGCGACCCGCACCCGATGGGGCACGAGTACGTCGGTGTCGTCGAGGAGGTCGGCAGCGAGGTCGACCAGGTCAAGCCGGGCCAGTTCGTGGTCGGTTCCTTCGCCACCTCGGACAACACCTGCGTGAACTGCCTGGGCGGCTGGCAGTCCTCCTGTCTGCACCGCGAGTTCATGAGCACCTGCCAGGCCGACTACGTGCGCATCCCCAACGCCCACGGCACCCTCGTCGCCACCGACGAGCACCCGGACGCCGAGGTCGTTCCCAGCCTGCTCGCCGTCTCCGACGTGATGGGCACCGGCTGGTACGCCGCCCTCGCCGCCGAGGTGAAGCCCGGCTCGACGGCTGTGGTCGTCGGTGACGGCGCGGTCGGCCTGTGCGGTGTCATCGCCGCGAAGGAACTCGGCGCCGAGCGGATCATCGCGATGAGCCGTCATGAGTCCCGGCAGAAGCTCGCCCTGGAATTCGGCGCCACCGACATCGTCAGCGAGCGTGGCGACGAAGGCGTCGCCCGCGTCAAGGACCTCACCGGCGGCATCGGCGCCGACTCCGTGCTGGAGTGCGTGGGCACCGCCGAGTCGATGCGGCAGGCTCTGCACTCCACCCGGCCCGGCGGCAACGTCGGCTTCGTCGGCGTCCCCCACGACGTGGCCGTCGACGGTCAGGAACTGTTCTTCTCCCACGTCGGCCTGCGTGGCGGCCCCGCCCCGGTCCGCCGTTACCTGCCCGACCTGATCGACCGAGTGCTGTCCGGTCACATCAACCCCGGCAAGGTCTTCGACCTCACCCTGCCCCTCGAGCAGGTCGCCGAGGGGTACAAGGCGATGGACGAGCGCCGCGCCATCAAGGTCCTCCTCAAGCCCTGACCCCCAGAGCGTGACCGACTGCCCCCTGTCGAGCACCACAGAAATGGGACCAGGAAACGTCCGCAACAGACAACTACATCTTCGACCTGGACGAGAACGTCACCCGCAAGCCGGTGTCGTACGAGAACAGGTACGGGGTCAGCATCTCCGCGGACCTCTACCAGCCGAAGGACTTCGACGCCTCCCAGGAACACCCCGCGATCATCGTCGGCGCGCCGTACGGGGGAGTGAAGGAGCAGGGCCCGGGCATCTACGCCCAGAACCTGGCCCGGCGCGGCTTCGTGGCCCTCGCCTTCGACCCCTCCTACAACGGCTACAGCGGCGGCGACCCGCGACACGTCTCCTCCGCCGACGTCTTCACCGAGGACTTCCATGCGGCCGTCGACTACCTGGGCACCCGTGACTTCGTGAGCCGGGACCGCATCGGCGTCGTCGGCATGTGCGGCAGCGGCGGCTTCGCGCTCAGCGCGGCCCAGGTCGACCGGCGCATCAGGGCGGTCGCCACGGTCGTCATGTACGACATCGCCCGGGTCTCCTCGGAGGGCTGGCAGGGCTCCCTCACCGCGGAGGAGCGAGGCGCCATGCTCGACGCGATCGCCGAGCAGCGGTATGCGGACTTCGAGGCCCACGCCCCTGCCTTGACCCCGCGGGGCGCGCCCATCGGGTTCGACGAGAACACCAACCCGGTCGGCCGTGAGTTCGGCGAGTTCTACTCCACTCCGCGGGGCTACCACCCGAACTCCATCACCCAGTTCACGATGTCGAGCGGCATGTCGTTGATGAACTTTCCGCTGCTGTCGAAGATCGAGTGGATCTCGCCGCGGCCCATCCTGTTCGTCGTCGGCGAGAACGCCCACTCGCGGTACTTCAGCGAGGACGCCTACGAGCTCGCGGCTGAACCGAAGGAGTTCCACGCCGTCCCGAACGCCGGCCACGTCGATCTGTACGACAGGACGGACCTGATCCCGTTCGACAAGCTGGAGGAGTTCTTCAGCAAGAACCTGACCTGATCGCACGCCGCACGCCGCACGCCGCACGCCGCACGCCGCGTACCGCCGCACCGGACGACGCGGGGCGCACATCGTCACCGACCCTCAGCCCCCTGCCCCGCACCCACACCGTCGGGCCGCGTCACCGGCAGCGCTGATGTGGGCGGGCGCCCACCCCACCTCACCGAAGAAAGGACGAACCCCATGACGACCTTCGCGCTCATCGGCGCCGGCCCAGGTCTCGGGCTGGCCACCGCCCGCCGCTTCGGAAGCGCCGGCCACACCGTCGCCCTCATCGCCCGCAGCGCCGGGCGCCTGCAGGAGATGACCGCCGAGCTGGCCCGCGACGGCATCCGGGCTCGCAGTTTCACCGCCGACGTCCTCGACATCGAGTCACTGGACGCGGCCCTGTACGCGGCTGCGGCCGATCTGGGCCCCGTCGAGATCCTGCAGTACAGCCCCGTGCCCCGCGCCGACTTCATGAAGCCGGTCCTCGACAGCAGCGCCGACGACCTCGACGCCCCGCTCGCCTTCTCCGTCAAGGGCTCCGTCACCGCCGTGAACGCCGTCCTGCCCGGCATGCGCGCCCTCGGCCGCGGCACCTTGCTGTTCGTCAACGGCGCCAGCGCCGTACGACCCAACCCGAAGGTCGCCGGCACCTCCATCGCGTTCGCCGCGGAGAGCGCGTACGCCCGCATGCTGCACGACACGCTCGCCTCGGAGAACATCCACGCCGCGCAGCTGATCATCCCCGGAGCGATCCGGCCCGACGCCGAGCACAGCAGCCCCGATGTGCTGGCGCAGCGGCTGTACGACATCCACCAGCAGCGCGACGGCTTCCGCCATTACGCCGAGCCCCTGCCCGACTGACCCCGGGAACGACACCCATGAACGCGGCCACCCTCCCTGCCCTCGCCCGCGCCGCCATGGCCACCGCCGTCCTCCTGACCGTGGCGGCCTGCACCGACACCTCGTCGGCCTCCCCGCCCGCGACATCCTCCGCACGGCAGCAGACACCGACGGCCCAGGCACCCACCACACCGCCCGACACAAACACCGCACCGTCCGACAGGAACTCCGATATGGACATCCGGGTCACCCTCGACGGCCGTCCCGTCGACGCCACCCTGAACGACAGTCCTGCCGCCCGTGACTTCGCCGACCTGCTCCCGCTCACCCTGGACCTGGAGGACTTCCATCAGACGGAGCGGATCGCCGACCTGCCGCGCAGGCTGACCACCTCCGGCGCTCCCGAGCCGGCCGCGCCCAAGGCCGGAGACCTGACGTACTACGCGCCCTGGGGCAACCTGGCCCTCTTCTACCGCGAAGGCGACTCAGCCAACGCCGACCTGCTCATCCTCGGCCATATCGATGCCGACACTGACCGGCTTGCCGGGGCCGACCGCATCACCATCGAAGCCGCGCCCTGACCCGCCCGACTGCTCGCCCCTCAGGGGACGTCCTCACGAGAAGGGGGGAGAGGATCCTCCCCTTTTCGATTAGTTCGCTCCATGGAACCGTGAAAGACGTGGCCGCGCCGTCTGCAGTCCGCTGTGACGGCCCAGCCGCCACCATGACCCCCCGATTTCCACCTGAGGAGAGACCACACGTATGCCTTCCGCGTCCGGGACCAATCCCGGCAAGCTCCCGTTCGTCGTCTGGGTGCTGGCCGCCGGCACCTTCCTGATGGGGACCACCGAGTTCGTCGTCGCCGGCCTGCTGCCTGAGTTGGCAGGTGACCTCGGAGTCAGCGTCTCCCACGCCGGCCTGTTGATCACCGCCTTCGCCATCGGGATGATCGTCGGCGCACCGACGATGGCCATGGCGACGCTGCGCCTTCCTCAGCGCCAGACGCTGATCCTGGCCCTGTCCGTGTTCTGCCTCGGACACCTCGTCGCCGCCCTCAGCACGTCCTTCACGGTCGTCCTGGCCGCCCGGGTCGTCACCGCCCTGGCCACCGGAGCGTTCTGGTCCGTCGGCTTCGTCGTCGCCACCACCGCCGCGGGCCCGCACAACGCGACCCGCGCCACGGGCGTCATGATCGGCGGCCTGACCCTGGCCAACGTCATCGGCGTGCCGATCGGCTCCTTCGCCGGCCAGTTCACCGGCTGGCGCGGCCCCTTCTGGGCCCTGGCCGTCCTCTCCGGGCTTGCCGCCGTGTTCATCGGCCGCTTCATCCCGGCCCAGGAGCGGCGCGTCGAGGTGTCCCTCCGCGCCGAGGTCAGGGCTCTGCGGCAGGGTCGGCTGTGGCTGGCGCTCGGCGCAGCGATGCTGATCATGGGCGGTGTCCTGGCGACGTACACCTATGTCACGCCGCTGCTGACCGACCGCGCGGGCATCCCCGCGGGCGCCGTACCGCTCGTCCTGATCGCCTTCGGCGTCGGCGCCCTGGGCGGCACCACCACCGGAGGACGCCTGGGCGACCGGCGTCCGATGGTCACCACCATCACGGCCGCCGTGGCCACCGCCCTAATCCTGTTCCTGATGATCCCGCTGTCCGGCAACCCGGTCACGGCCACGCTTCTCGTCTTCCTCATGGGCCTTACCGGCTTCACGGTCAACCCGGTGGTCACCGCGCTGGCGATGCGCTTCGCGGGCGATGCCCCCACCCTGACCTCGGCGCTGACCACGTCCGCCTTCAACGCCGGTATCGCCGCCGGTTCGCTGATCGCCGGTACGGCCCTGGACTCCTCCCTCGGCCTGACCGGCCCGCCCCTGGTCGGCACCGTCATCGCGGCCCTCACACTGCTGCCTCTGAGTGCCCTCGCCGTCCACGGCTCTTCCCGCAAGGGCCGGATCGTGGCCCGAAGCAGCACTTCCACGCAACGGCGACGCGACGAACCCGCGCAGGTGCCGTCGCAGCACTGACTCAGCCCCGATCCGCGTCCTGCCGATCCGAACCCGACGACGTACCAGCATGCGAGAGGAATCCGCACATGACTGCGAGCCACGCGGACGGCACCGTCCTCGAGGCCCACCCCGGCGAGACCGTCGCCTGCCCGCCGAACGAGGACCACTGGCACGGCGCCGCCCCCGACCGGTTCATGGAGCACATCGCCATGTGGGAGGGCACGGGCGACGACACCCCCGAGACCGCCTGGGCCGAGCCGGTCACCGACCAGCAGTACAACGGTCCCCGCACCCGCAACCAGTAGTCCCGGCCCATCGATCACGCGATCCGGGATCGCTCAGGACGTCAGGGGATCCCGGATGAGGGCCGTGTCAGTGGTCTGCCGGACCGGACGATCAGTCCACCACGCACAACGACGTGGGGAGCGACGAGGGCGCAACCATCATCGGGGCGGCGACGCGGCTCTGTCTTGCCTCTCCCGCGCGACCGTGCCCCCAATGATGTCGGCCAGTCGCTCCTGATGGAGCTTAAAGGGGGAGAAAAGTCTCCCTGCCGCGAGAGTTGCCGGTGGTGCAAGACTTCCCGCGAGACCAGCCCCCTGTCGAGGCGAGCGGTCACCCGATGCCCGTGGTGGCGACGATCCCGCCTGCTGTCCCTCTGTCGTGCACGACGGATCCGTCCGTGATGCGAAGGCGTACGTATGTCTGCTGAACTCCCTGAATTCGACGTTCCTCCCCCCACCGGAGCCGGCGATCCCTCCCCGGCGCCCACTAGGCGCACGTTCATCGCCACCAGCACCGCGGTCGGCGGTGCCGTGGTCGCGGGCGGTGTGATCGGCGGGACGATCCCCGCCGACGCGCAGGAGGTGAGGGCTGTGGAGGCGCCGCCCTCCAGTCGTGTCTCCCTGACGGTCAACGGCACCCGTCAGACCGTGACGGTCGACAACCGCACTTCTCTGCTGGACCTGCTGCGCGAGCACTTCGGCCTCACCGGCTCGAAGAAGGGCTGCAACGCCGGGGCCTGCGGTGCGTGCACGGTCCTGGTCGACGGCCGCCGGGTCAACTCCTGTCTGACGCTCGCGGTGCGGCTCGTGGGCACGGAGGTCACCACGATCGAGGGTCTGGCCGAGGGCGATCGACTCCACCCGTTGCAGCAGGCGTTCATCGACCAGGACGCGTTCCAGTGCGGCTACTGCACTCCAGGCCAGATCGTCTCCGGTGTCGGCTGCATCCAGGAGGGTCACACCGGTTCGCCGGAGGAGATCCGGGAGTGGATGAGCGGCAACATCTGCCGCTGCGGCTGCTACGTCAAGATCGTGCGCGCGGTCGAGAAGACCGCGCGCCGGAAGTAAGGAGCGGCCGCCATGCATCCCTTCTCCTACACCCGTGTCTCCGACACCCGCGAAGCACTCAAGGCCGGGCGCGGCGGCGGGCGTTACATCGCCGGGGGCACCACCCTGGTCGACCTCATGCGTGAGACCGTCGAACGCCCCGAGACCCTTGTCGACATCGCCGGCCTGCCGCTGGGCGCGATCACCGTCACCGAGCGCGGGGGCTTGCGCATCGGCGCCCTGGTGACCATGTCCGAGGCAGCCGCCCACCCCAAGGTGCGCGCCCTGTACCCCGTCGTCTCCGAGGCGCTGGAGCTGAGTGCCTCGGCCCAGCTGCGGAACATGGCGACCATCGGCGGCAACATCATGCAGCGCACCCGGTGCCCGTACTTCCGGGATGTGACGGCCGACTGCAACAAGCGTGAGCCCGGCTCCGGTTGTGCCGCGCTGCACGGCTTCAACCGCGGCCACGCGATCCTCGGCACCTCCGACGCCTGCGTGGCCACCCATCCGTCCGACGCGGCCGTTGGGTTCGCCGCGCTGGAGGCGCGGGTGCACCTGCTCAGCCCGGACGGGGCACGCCAAGTCCCCTTCGCCGACTTCCTGTTGCGGCCCGGCAGCACGCCACAGCGCGAACAGGACCTGCGGAAAGGCGAGTTGATCACGGCAGTGGAGATTCCCGCTCTTCCGCGCCCGCTCAGGTCCGGCTATCTGAAGGTGCGTGACCGGCAGTCGTACGAGTTCGCCCTGACGTCAGCAGCCGTCGCGCTGCACGTACGCGGCGGGGTGATCCGCGAGGCCAAGGTCGCCGCCGGGGGAGTGGGCACCGTGCCCTGGAAGCTGCCCGCCGTCGAACAGCACCTCGTCGGTCAACGCCCCTCGCGGGCCCTGTGGTCGGCCGCTGCCGCGAAGGCGGCGGACGGCGCCCGTCCCCTACAGCACAACCGGTTCAAGGTCGAGCTGCTCAAGCGCACTGTCGAACGCCAGCTGCGCGTCGTAGGAGGTACCAAGTGAGCCCCCAGCCGCAGGCAGCCGTGGGTGCGCCGCTGTCCCGGGTGGACGGCCGGCTCAAGGTCACGGGCAAGGCGTTGTACGCCGCCGAGCACGATATCGACGGGACCGTGCACGCCGTGATCGTCGACGCGAGCATCGGCCGTGGCCGCATCACGTCTATCGACACCGGCGCCGCCGAAGCCCTTCCGGGCGTGCTGAAGGTGATTCACCACCGCAATGGCCCGAAGCTGCCGTACCGCGACAACTCGGGGTCGAACAACCCGCCCGGCCGACGACTTCGCGTCTTCCAGGACGACCGCGTCCTCTTCCACGGACAGCCGGTTGCCGTCGTGGTGGCCACCAGCCTGGAGACCGCCCAGCACGGTGCAAGCCTGGTCAAGGTCGGTTACGACGCCAAGCTGCCCTCGACCGACCTCACCGAGGCCGAGCCTGACGAGCCGACCCGATACGCGCGCGGCGACGCCGAGACGGCCCTGCGCGCGGCGGCCGTGCGACTGGACCTGACGTATCGCACGGCGCGCAACCACCACAACCCGATGGAGCCGCACGCCACCATCGCCCGCTGGGACGGCGACCAGCTCACCGTGTGGGACAAGACCCAGTGGGTGGTGGGCACGCAGACCGAACTCGCCGCGGTGTTCGGCCTGGACACGGACGCGGTGCGCGTCATCTCACCGTTCGTCGGCGGCGGTTTCGGCACCGCGCTGCGCTGCTGGCCGCACGTGGTCGCCGCCGCGCTGGCCGCCCGTGAGACGAAGCGACCGGTCAAGCTCGTCCTGAGCCGCAAACAGATGTACCTCGGGACCGGTTTCCGGCCCTCGTACGACTACCGCCTGCGACTGGGCAGCGACCGGCGCGGCCGTCTGACCGCCGCGGTGCACGAGCTCGACGCCGAGACGTCGTCCTACGAGACGTTCACCGAGTCCATCCTGGCGGCCGGGCAGATGCTCTACAGCATGCCCAACGTGAGCCAGGCGTACAGGACGGTGCCGCTGGATCTGCCCACGCCGCTGTACATGCGCGGCCCCGGCTTCCAGACGGCCTCCTTCGTCATCGAGTCGGCCATGGACGAACTCGCCCACCAACTCGGCGTCGACCCGATCGAGCTGCGCCGGCGCAACGAACCGAACGAGGACGAGTCGTCCGGGCTGCCGTTCTCCACCCGCCGGCTGCGTGAGTGCTACTCCGTCGGCGCCCGCGAGTTCGGCTGGCACCGCCGCAGCCCGAAGCCCCGCTCGACGCGTGAGGGCGACTGGCTGATCGGCAGGGGCATGGCCGCGGGTGTCTACGACACCGCGCGCATGCCGGCCCAGGCGCGGGCTCGCCTGGATGCCGACGGCACCGCGCTGGTCGAGGCCGCCGCCACCGACATGGGGCCGGGCACGTACACCTCGCAGACCCAGGTCGCGGCCGACGCCCTCGGGCTGACCGTGCGCGCGGTCACCTTCCGGCTGGGGGACTCCCTCTACCCGCCGACCCCGCCGCACGGCGGCTCGATGACCATGGCCAGCGTCGGCTCCGCCACCCTCGACGCCTGCAACAAGGTCCGCCGCCAGGCGATCGAACTGGCCGTCGAGGACCGCGAGTCACCGCTGTACGGGGTGGCCGCCGGCGATGTCGTGGTACGCACCGGCCGACTGCACGTGAAGAACAATCCGGCCCGCGGGGAGACGTACCGGCGGCTGTTGGCCCGCAATGACCGCACCCACCTGGAAGCGGACGGCTCCTTCGCGCCGCCGTCGGGCCCGGAGCGGCACTCCTTCTACGGCTACAACGCCACCTTCGCCGAGGTGGCCGTGGATGCCACGCTGGGTCTGGTGCGGGTGCGGCGGCTGCTCGGCGTGTACGACGCGGGGCGCATCATCAGTCCCAAGCTCGCCGACAGCCAGGCCCTGGGCGGCATGGTGGGGGGTATCGGCACGGCCCTGCTGGAGCACACGGTCACCGACCACCGCGACGGGCGGATCGTCAACGCCAACCTCGCCGACTACCTCGTGCCCGTCAACGCGGACGTCCCCGACCTCAAGGCGATCTACCTGGACGGCGAGGACCGCGAGGCGGACCCGCTCGGTGTCAAGGGACTCGGTGAGCTCGTGATGATCGGCGTGGCGCCCGCCCTCGCCAACGCGGTCTTCAACGCCACCGGCCGCCGCATCCGTGAACTGCCCATCACCGCCGAGGCGTTGCTCTGATCCCTGAACCTCCGCCCGGCGGGGTGCATACCGCTCGTCCGGCAGCCTGCCCCGGCTGCCGGACTTCCCAGGGCCGCCGCCTGACGTTGCCCCGCGTCGTGGCGGCGGCCCGCTCACCTTCCGATCCTGGTCCCGCCGTGGAGAACTGCCATGCTGAACATCGCGGACACACTGCACCGCTGGTGCCGCCAGGCACGCCCCTTCGCCCTGGCCACCGTCGTCGGCGTGCACGGCAGCGCCCCGCTGCCGGTCGGCACGTCGGTCGCGGTGGACGAGGACGGCGATGTGGTCGGCAGCATCTCCGGGGGCTGTGTCGAGGGCGCGGTCTACGAGCTGTGCCGACAGGTGCTCCGTGACCGGGGCGCCCCTCAGCACGCCTGGTTCGGCTACTCCGACGACGACGCCTTCGCCGTCGGCCTGACCTGCGGCGGCGAACTCGATGTCTTCGTCCAGCGCATCGATCCCGCAGCCCGGCCGCACCTGTCCGCGGCCCTCTCCGAGATCAACCTAGGGCGACCGGTCGCCGTGGCGCAGGTCGTGGACGGCCCGGAGCCCCTCCTCGGTTCCACACTGAGCGTGCTCGGCGGTGACCATGCCGCCTACGGGAGCGTGGACGACGGCCCGGCGAACCGGGCGGTGGCCGACCAGGCCAGGGCCCTGCTACGGGCCGGTCGCACCGCCCGCGTCGACATCGGCGGGGAGGGGGGCGGATGCCCCGAACGGCTGTCCGTCCTCGTCCACGTCCATGCGTCCCGGCCACGTCTGCTGGTCTTCGGCGCCGTCGACTTCGCCGCAGCCCTCAGCCAGGCCGGCCGCTTCCTCGGCTACCACGTCACCGTGTGTGACGCCCGCCCCGTCTTCGCCACGCCCGCACGCTTCCCCCACGCCGACGAGGTAGTGGTCGACTGGCCCCACCGCTACCTGGAACACACCGAGGTGGACGAGCGCACCGCCGTATGCGTCCTCACCCACGACGCCAAGTTCGACATCCCCCTGCTGCGGCTTGCCCTCGGCCTGCCCATCGCCTACGTGGGGGCAATGGGCTCCCGCCGCACCCACGACGAGCGCCTGCGCCTCCTGCGCGAGGAGGGCGTCACAGCCGACGAGTTGGCGCGGCTGCGTTCCCCGATCGGCCTCGACCTCGGAGCCCGCACGCCCGAGGAGACGGCCGTCTCCATCACCGCGGAGATCATCGCCCAGGTCCACCAGGGCACGGGCCGACCTCTGACGCGGATGAGCGGCTCGATCCACCGGCTGCCGAGGTCGACGAGCTACCGATAGGCACGATCCGTCCGGCAAGCACCCGGTGCCGCTCAGCGGTAGTCGCTGAGCATGGCCAGGACTTCGTCGCCGAGGACGAGCACCGTGCTGCCGGGGTGCTCGGTCGTTGTCCGGTCCACGGAGCCGTGGTCTACGTGCTGGTCTTCCCCAGCCGGCCCGCGCTGCTGATACCTGCCGCACTGACGCTCGGCGCAGCAATGATCGCGACGGGGCACAAGACCTGGACCGGGCTGCGCAGGCAGGGATCAGCGAAAGCCGTCGGGCGGAGGCACCCCGCAAAGTCGCCCGCAGGCACTGTCACCGCCGCTGCCACCGAGGGGCTTGCCTCGCGCCGCGGACTCGTTATCTTTGCGCCGCAGAGCCGCAGAGCCGCAGAGCCGCAGAGCCGCAGAGCCGCAGAGCCGCAGAGCCGCAGAGCCGCAGAGCCGCAGAGCCGCAGAGCCGCAGGATGCCGTAGCGCCCTACTGCCGCACCGAAGCCGAACACTCTGAACGCCCGACCGCCACGAGTACGCAGGGAGCAACACGCCGGGCTGCCGGGCCCGTCACGCCCCTCGGCGTCTCACACCCTCCGTGGAGGCCGGAATCGAATCGGTTCCGCGCAAGCGCTTCGACGGGATGTTACGACCGGCGGAACATGGGGTCAATGGCGTGCGGCACAGCGAAGGCGGTGCCCACGCACGGATGAAGGACCGGCGCATCAGCCGGTTCGGTGCGCGCTGACCCCTCGTCAGTCATATTCGACGGCCACGCTCCTGCTCAGAAGCGTTGCAGGGGTGCGCCCGAGTGAGCGGAGCCCGGACGTCGATCGGACCCCCGCGACCCGCCGCGCCGCCCCGACGACAGCGCGCACCACCGCTCGTCCACCCTCACGCCGAACCTGCCTGAGCGGCCCGGTGGAAGGGAATCCGGGAAGATCGGCGATCGAACCGATTCCGCGCACGATGCGGACGGAGGATGTCCGGACCCTTGACAGCCCCACGGAATCGGGAGCACCGTCTCCCCCCGAAACCTCTCTGCAATCCCACTGCAAGAACGGCACCTTCAAGCGCTGCCGCATGCGTCAGCGCTCCCAGCACCAAACCCGACTGGATCCGCCGGCACGGTAGGGAGATCGGATGGGAACGACAGGTACCACAGGGACCGAACGCCACATGCTGTTCGGGCGCGGTGGCGTCCAACGACTGCTCGCTGCGATACGGCGCCGCGGAAGGCCGGGAAGTGGGCCGGACCAGGCATCTGTCCGTTCGTGGGAGCGCTCCCGCACCTCTCGGCCGAAAACATTCGCCCGAGCGGGGGCAGCCGCCGTGCTCGCCGTCGGCGCGCTGGCCGGCGCCACGGCCACGACCGGGACGGCCCGGGCCGCCACCTCCGGACCGTGTGATCTCTACGCGGCCGGCGGAACGCCCTGTGTGGCGGCCCACAGCACGACGCGCGCGCTGTACGCCTCGTACAACGGGCCGCTCTACCAGGTCCGGCGCGCCTCGGACAACACCACCCGCGACGTCGGCGTCCTGAGTGCGGGCGGGTACGCCGACGCCGGCGCGCAGGACTCGTTCTGCTCCGGGACGACCTGTCTGATCTCGATCATCTACGACCAGTCCGGGCGCGGGAACAACCTGACCCAGGCGCCCGGCGGCGGTGCCGCGGGTGGTCCCGACAACCTCGCGAACGCGACGGCCGCGCCCACCACGGTGGGCGGTCACAAGGCCTACGGCGTCTTCGTGGCACCCGGTACGGGATACCGCAACAACCACACCAACGGCATCGCGACCGGGGACAACCCCGAGGGCATGTACGCGATCTTCGACGGCACGCACTACAACGGCGGCTGCTGCTTCGACTACGGCAATGCCGAGACGGACAGCAACGACGACGGCAACGGCACCATGGAGGCCATCTACTTCGGCAACATCAAGGTCTGGGGCTACGGTTCGGGCAACGGCCCCTGGATCATGGCCGACCTGGAGAACGGCCTGTTCTCCGGGGTGAACCAGCACTACAACGCGAACGACCCGACCATCAACTACCGGTACACGACCGCCATCGTCAAAGGCGGCCCGAACCACTGGGCGATCCGCGGTGGCAACGCGCAGTCGGGCAGCCTGTCCACGTTCTACGACGGCGTGCGCCCCAACGTCTCGGGCTACAACCCGATGCGGAAGCAGGGCGCCATCATCCTGGGCATCGGTGGTGACAACAGCAAGGGCGCCCAAGGCACCTTCTACGAGGGCGTGATGACTTCCGGCTACCCGTCGGACGCCACCGAGAACGCGGTTCAGGCCAACATCACCGCGGCCGGATACAGCAATGCGACCGGCGGGACGGGCACCGGCGCGCTGCACGCGGTGGGCGCGGGCAAGTGCCTGGACGTGCCGAACTCGTCCACCACGGCCGGCACGCAGCTGCAGATCCGGGACTGCAGCGGTGGCGCCAACCAGAGCTGGACCCGCACCTCCTCCAACCAGTTGACCGTATACAGCGGCAGCAGCCAGATGTGCCTGGACGCCTACAACAACCAGACCACCGCCGGCACCAAGGTCGTGACCTGGCCGTGCAACGGCGGTGCCAACCAGCAATGGCAGCTGAACTCCGACGGCACCGTCACCGGCATCCAGTCCGGCCTCTGCCTCGACGTCACCGGCGCCTCCACGGCCAACGGTGCCCTGGCCGAACTGTGGACCTGCAACGGCGGTTCCAACCAGCGATGGAACCTCAGCTGAGGGGAACGGCTCCAGCCCGTGGCCGGGTTCACCGCCGGCCACGGGCCTTCACCGACCCAACGCCCATGACCCGCTCCCCTCGCCCTGAGCGGAGGAGGCGGGTCATGCAGCGGCCCCGGCGGATCCGGCGGCCGAACAACCACTGGGCCCCACACCAGGCGCCACCGCCCCCACTGGAGGATGACGATGTCCCGAGCCAGAGCGCTCCGCGGTCTCTGGGCCGCCCCCGTAGCTCTGTTCGCCTTACTGGCCGGGAGCCTGCCCATGGCCGGGGCCGCGTTCGCCGTACCGGCCGAGCGCCAGGCAGCGGCCGCTGATCTGTACGTGGCCCCGGATGCGGCTCCCGGCGGGAACGGCACGGCCGCGCAGCCGTTCGCGACGATCGACCAGGCGCGGCAGCCCGCGCACCGGCTCGCGGCCGACGCGGACGTCGTGGTCCACCTGGCCGGTGGCACCTACCGGCAGTCCAAGCCGCTGGCCTTCGGCTCCGGCGACGGCGGCCAGAACGGCCACACGATCACCTACCAGGCCACGTCCGGGCAGCAGCCAGTCGTGAGCGGCGCCCAGCAGATATCTGGTTGGCAGGTACATGATCAGAGCAGCAACATCTGGTCGGTCCATGTGGGCACAGGCGTGAACACGCGTCAGTTGTACGTGAACGGAAAGCAGGCACCGCGCGCGGCGATCCAGGTGCCCCGCGCCGGCTTCACCTTCACCCAGACCGGCCTGACCTTCACCGACTCCTCCCTCGACTACCTGGCCGGTCTCTCGGACCAGAGCCACATGGAAGTCGAGAGCCTCAACTCCTTCACCGACCGCTACGCGCCGGTCCAGTCGATCAGCGGCAGGACCATCACCATGCAGCAGCCCGCCTGGAACAACAACTCCTGGGGCTACGACACCATCAACGCGCCGTTCGCCGGCGGGACCATGTACCTGGAGAACAACTACGCGTTCCTCAAGCAGGCCGGACAGTGGTACCTCGACTCGTCCACCGGCGACCTCTACTACCGCGCCCAGGCGGGGCAGAACCCGAACAGCCTCGACGTGGAACTGCCCCGGCTGCAGAGCCTGTTGGGCATCAGCGGCAGCTACGGCTCACCCGCGACCGGCCTGGCATTCACCGGCATACGGTTCACCGGGACCTCCTGGCTGGGCCCGAGCGGACCCGAAGGGTACGCGGACCAGCAGAGCGGCGCGCACATCACCGGCAACTTCGCGATGCCCGCCAACTGGCTGAGCACCTGCAAGTCGGGGTGCACACAGTTCGAGGCCACCCGGAACCACTGGGTGCAGATGCCCGCGGCCGTCCAGGTCTCCGCCGCCACCGGCATCACCTTCTCGGGTGACACGTTCTCCGAACTCGGGCAGGCCGGACTGGGCGTGGGCAACGACGGCGTCGCCACGGCCTCCGGCACCGGACTCGGCGCGAACGGTGTCACCATCACCGGCAACACGTTCAGCGACATCGCCGGCAGCGGCATCCAGGTCGGCGGCATCCAGCCGGACGCGCACCACCCGGCCAACCCCCAGATGACCAACCAGAACATCACCATCAGCAACAACAAGGTCAGCGGGGTGGGCACCGACTACAAGGAGACCGCGGGAATCCTGTCCACCTACGTCACGAACGCGACGATCACCCACAACCAGTGCGACCACCTGCCCTACGACGGGATCGACATCGGCTGGGGCTGGGGAATGAACGACCCGGGCGGCAGCCAGGACTACGTCAACCGGGGCACGTACAACTACCAGCCGATCTACAGCACCCCCACGACGCTGAAGAACAACACCGTCTCCCACAACCTGGTCTTCGACACCAAGAACGCGATGTTCGACGGCGGCAGCATCTACAGCCTGTCCGCGGCCCCCGGCTCGGTGATCTCCGACAACTACATGTACGACAACAACCGCACCACCGCGCTGTACCTCGACGAGGGCTCCCGGTACCTGAAGGTGTCCGCCAACGTGGTGCAGGACGCCGGCAACTGGGCGCTCACCAACGCCAACGCCAACAACCACACCGACGACAGCACGTTCTCCGGCAACTGGTACAACGGCGGCAACACGTACGTGGCCACCGGCCCTCCGCACAACAACGTCCTCACCGGCAACGTCCTGGTCAGCGGCACCAACTGGCCTCAGGGCGCCCGAGACGTGATCCAGCAGGCAGGCGTCCAGCCCTCGGGCGGCGGCGGCTTTCCCGCGGGCTACCACCAGTTGGTGATCGGCAGCGACAGCCTGTGCCTGGACGTGTACGCCAACTCCACCGGCGCGGGCGCCGCGATCGACCAGTGGACCTGCAACGGGCAGAGCAACCAGCAGTTCGAGTTCGTGCCAGTCTCGGGCGGCTACGGGCAACTGCGCGCGCAGAACTCCGGACAGGTCGTGGCGGTGGCGGGCGGCTCCACGACCGCCGGTACGCCGAACATCGTGCAGCAGACCGCGGGCGGATCGTCCAGCGCTCTGTGGCTGCCGGTAGCGCAGTCCGACGGTTCGTACTCCTTCAAGAACCAGAACAGCGGCCTGTGCCTGGACGTCTACGGCGGCGGCAGCAACCTGGGCCAGCAACTGGACCAGTGGCAGTGCAAGAACGCACCCGGCACCAACCAGGACTTCACCCCCCGCTGACCTGCTCGCGCCTCTGAAGCGCCTGCACCGACCGGCGGTTCGTTCACCCCCCACCCACTGTCCCGCACCCAGTGAGGAACGCTGATGAAGAAGTACTGGGCACCCTTGGCCGCAGCGCTGGCGGCCACCCTCGGAATGGGCGCCGCATGGCCCGCCGCGGCCACCGCCGCAGAGGCGCCGCCCTCCGCCACCCGGGCCGCCGCGCCCACGCCCCTGCGCCTGATGCCGTTGGGCGACTCGATCACCTGGGGCGTCGGCAGCCCGTCCGGGAACAGCTACCGGAGCTTTCTGGCGAACAAGCTGACGGCCGAGGGGCACACCCTGGACTTCGTCGGCTCGGGGCGCAACGGCACCATGGCCGACCCGGACAACGAAGGCCACTCCGGCTGGCGGATCGACCAGATCGCCGGCATCGCGGACTCCGTGCTGGCCCGTTACCGGCCGAACGTGGTCACCCTGGAGATCGGCACCAACGACCTCAACGGCAACTTCCAGATCCCGACCGCGGCCGACCGGCTCCACGCGCTCATCGACCAGATCACCAGAGCCGCACCCGACGCGACCGTGCTCGTCGGCACCGTGATCATCTCCACCAGCGGCACAGAGGAGGCCAACCGGCCCGCTTTCAACGCCAAGTTGCCCGGGATCGTCCAGGCCGAGCAGGCTGCCGGCAAGCACGTACGTCTGGTGGACATGAGCGCCCTGACCGCCGCGGACCTGTCCGACGCCCTGCACCCCAACGACAGCGGCTTCGGCAAGATGGCGGACGCGTTCAACGCGGGGATCCAGGCCGCGGACGCGGCAGGCTGGATCAAGCCGCCGGATTCCGCGGCCGGGCAGGTGCGCTCCGGGATCGCGGGGAAGTGCCTGGGGGTCAACGGCGGCAACAGCGCCAACGGGACCGCCGCGGAGATCCGGTCCTGCGACGGCTCCGCCGCGCAGACGTGGTCCGCACGCTCCGACGGCACCCTGAGGGCGCTCGGGAAGTGCCTCGACGTCACCGGCCGCGGCACCGCCAACGGCACCAAGATCGAGATCTGGGACTGCAACGGCGGCACCAACCAGCAATGGCAGACGTACAACGGCGGCTACCGCAACCCGGTCTCCGGCCGTTGCCTCGACGACCCGGGCGCGTCCACCACCGACGGTACGCAACTGGTCCTGTGGGACTGCAGCGGGGGAGCCCACCAGCAGTGGACCGCTCTGCCCGTGTCCTGAACCCGTGACACCACTCCAGCGCGGCACCGGCCCGTGGCCGGTGTCCGTCCCTCTCACGCACCCGCACAAGGAGGTTGATCCTTCATGTCCTGGCTCAACGACGCGTCTCTGCTCCGCAGGGCCCTGGTCTCGGCCACCGGCCTGTTGGCCGGCACGGCACTGGCCCTGACCGGACCCGCAGGCCTCGCGGCGCACGCGGCTTCCGGCACGCTGGGCGCGGCCGCCGCCGACAGCGGCCGCTACTTCGGAACCGCCGTGGCTGCCGGAAAACTCGGCAACTCGACGTACTCCACGATCCTCGACCGGGAATTCAACATGATCACCCCGGAGAACGAGATGAAGTGGGACACCACCGAACCGTCCCGCGGCAACTTCAACTTCGGCCCGGCCGACCAGATCGTCAGCCATGCCACCGCGCACGGGCAGCGGATGCGCGGCCACACCCTGGTGTGGCACTCCCAACTGCCCGGCTGGGTCAGCTCCATCGGTGACGCAGGCACCCTGCGCAGCGTGATGAACAACCACATCACCACCGAGATGAACCACTTCAAGGGCAAGATCTACGCCTGGGACGTGGTCAACGAGGCGTTCGCCGACGGCGGCAGCGGTCAGCACCGCAGCTCGGTCTTCCAGAACGTGCTCGGCAACGGCTTCATCGAGGAGGCCTTCCGCACCGCCCGGGCCGCCGATCCCTCGGCCAAGCTCTGCTACAACGACTACAACATCGAGAACTGGACCGACGCCAAGACCCAGGGCGTCTACAACATGGTCAGGGACTTCAAGGCGCGCGGTGTGCCCATCGACTGCGTCGGCCTCCAGAGCCACTTCGGCGCAGGCGGCCCGCCGTCGAGCTTCCAGACCACCCTGTCCAACTTCGCCGCCCTCGGCGTCGACGTCCAGATCACCGAACTCGACATCGCCCAGGCCTCGGCGACCGCGTACGGGAACACGGTCCGGGCGTGCATGAGCGTTGCCCGCTGCACCGGTATCACGGTGTGGGGGATCAGGGACAGCGACTCGTGGCGGACGGGGGAGAACCCGCTGCTGTTCGACAACAACGGCAACAAGAAGCCTGCCTACGACGCGGCCCTTTCCGCGCTGGGCGGAGGGACGGGGAACCCGGGGGGAGGCATCGTCTCGGGCCAGGTGTACTCGCTGACCGACGTGGCCGCGGGCAGGGTGCTGGACGTGCCGTCCGGACAGACGGCGAACGGCACGCCCGTGCAGGTCTGGGATGCCAACGGCACTGCTGCGAACCAGCAGTGGCGGGCGAGTCAGAACAGCGACGGCTCCTACACGCTGACGAACATCGCCAGCGGGCGGGTTTTGGACGAGCCCGGCGGCCAGACGGGC
This sequence comes from Streptomyces sp. NPDC031225, assembly GCF_055570355.1. Lineage (NCBI taxonomy): Bacteria > Bacillati > Actinomycetota > Actinomycetes > Kitasatosporales > Streptomycetaceae > Streptomyces > Streptomyces sp. NPDC031225. Next base: position 85,918 of record NZ_JBVIHJ010000018.1, read on the forward strand.
AACGGCACCCGGATGGCGATCTGGGACGCCAATGGCGGTGCGAACCAGCACTGGCGGGCGAGCGTCAACGGCGACGGTTCGTACACCCTGATCAACGTCGCCTCGGGCCGGGCGCTGGAGATCCCCAGCGGGCAGACCGGCAACGGGGCCCCGGTCCAGATCTGGGACTCCAACGGCGGCGCCAACCAGCACTGGAACTTCAGGTGAGGTGACCCGGAACGAACACCCCGCGTCCGGTACGGCGGCCGTCGCCGGACGCGGGTTCCGGCATGCCCTCATAACGGACTGACCTGGGGCGATACATGGGATGGATCAGCATCTGATTGGGAGTGTCGTGTGTATTGACTCGTTCGTGGACCTGTGGAATCACTATGACATGGGATGTCTGAGTGGTTCCTGTGGGTGCTCTCGATTGCCCTCGCCACCATCCCGTTCGGCCAGGCACAGCACTCTCTGTCACCTTCCCCCACCTACGCGAGGAACAGAATGCGGCCTTCACTCCTTTCCCGTCGCAGCCCCACGGCTCGCAGACGACGCTTACCGGCGTTCGCGGTCACAGGCGTGATGGCGCTGCTGGCCATGATGACGGCGACCTCGCAGACATGGTCCGCCCCGGCATCGACACCGGCGCCCTTGGTGAGTTCGGCGTCGGGGCGGTGTCTGGACGTCAAAGGCAATGTCGACACCCCGGGAACGGCGCTGGACATCCAGGACTGTGACAATCAGCCGAACCAGGCGTTCGAGTTCACCTCGGCGGGCGAGCTGAGGACGATGAGCGGCACCCGCTGCGTGGACGCCTACGACAACCGGACCGCGCCGGGCACCCCGGTGATCATCTGGTCGTGCAACGGTCAGCCGAACCAGGCGTGGCGACAGAACTCGGACGGGTCCGTCACCGGTGTCCAGTCCGGCCTGTGCCTGGACGTCAACGGGGCGGGCACGGCCAACGGCACCGCGGTCATCCTGTGGACCTGCAACGGCCAGAGCAACCAGAAGTGGACCACGTCGACGACTCCGCCCGCGCCCGGTGGGTCGGGCCCGTGCGACCTCTACTCCGCGGGCGGCACTCCGTGTGTGGCCGCGCACAGCACGGTGCGGGCGCTCTACGGGTCGTACGGCGGCAGCCTGTACCAGGTCAGGCGCGCCTCGGACAACGCGACCAGGAACATCGGTGTGCGGGGGGCCGGCGGCTTCGCCGACGCGGCGGCGCAGGACTCGTTCTGCGCGGGCACCTCCTGTGTGATCACGGTCGTCTACGACCAGTCCGGACGCGGCAACGACCTGTGGTACCAGGGATCGGCCCAGGTCCCGGGATCGAGTCAGAGCAGTCCCGCGAAAGCGACCTCGGAGTCGCTGACCGCCGGGGGCACCAAGGCGTACTCGCTGTACATCAATCCCGGGAACAGCTACTGGCGGGACGGTCATCTGACGGGCGTGCCGACCGGCAGCGCGCCCGAGGGGGCGTACATGGTGACCAGCGGCACCCACGTCAACAACGGCTGCTGCTTCGACTACGGCAACAGCGAGACGACACGGAAGGCCGACGCGGCCGGGGCGATGGACGCGATCAACTTCGGCACCCAGTGCTGGTTCGGCGGCTGCTCGGGAAGCGGCCCCTGGGTGCAGGCCGACCTCGAATGGGGCCTGTACTCCGGGGGCAGCCAGTCCTGGAATGGCAACCAGCGAGCCTTCACCAGCAAGTTCGTCACCGCGATGCTGAAGAACAACGGGACGTCGAGGTTCGCCCTCAAGGGCGGCAACGCGCAGTCCGGCAGCCTGACCACCCTGTGGGACGGCGGACTTCCCGGCGGATACAGCCCGATGAAGAAGCAGGGCGCCATTGTCCTCGGCAGCGGCGGTGACTGCTGCAAGCCCGGTGGCGGCGCCAACCTGAGCGCCGGCACCTTCTATGAGGGCGCCATCGTCGCCGGCTACCCCTCCGACGCGACCGACAACGCGGTGCAGGCCAACATCACCGCGGCCGGATACCGCTGAGTCCTTCTGTCCCACGGCGAGTTCTGCCGCAACCCGGCCCAGGAGGCAATGACATGCACATGATCACCCGGATGTTGGCGGTCGCGTTCTCCATCGCGCTGTTCTGCATGGGCGTACCCCTCGTCTGTCTCGGCACGGCGCAGCCCGCCGCCGCGCTCGGCAACGGGCTGGCACTGACCCCGCAGATGGGCTTCAACGACTGGAACGCGTACGGCTGCAACGTCTCCGAGTCGCTGATCAAGTCCACCGCGCAGGCGATGCACACCAACGGCATGCAGGCAGCCGGCTACTCCTACGTCAACATCGACGACTGCTGGATGACCCACAACCGCGATTCCGGCGGCCGTCTGGTGCCGGACCCGGCCAAGTTCCCCGACGGCATCAAGGGCACCGCAGACTACGTGCACTCGCTGGGGCTGAAGCTGGGGATCTACGAGGACGCGGGCACCGCCACCTGCGCCGGGTATCCGGGCAGCCTGGGGCACGAGAGCACGGACGCCCAGTCGTTCGCGTCGTGGGGCGTGGACTACCTGAAGTACGACAACTGCAACAACAACGGGGTGTCCGCGCAGAGCCGGTACACCGCGATGCGGGACGCCCTGGCGGCCACGGGCAGGCCGATCCTGTACAGCCTGTGCAACTGGGGCCAGGACAACGTGTGGACCTGGGGCGCGGGCGTGGGCAACAGCTGGCGCACCACCGGGGACATCAGCGCCAACTTCGCCAGCATGCTGTCGATCTTCCACAGCAACGTGGGACTGGCCTCCTACGCGGGACCGGGCCACTGGAACGACCCGGACATGCTGGAGGTCGGCAACGGCTCGATGACGGCCACCGAGAGCCGCAGCGAGTTCAGCCTGTGGGCGGAGATGGCCGCACCGCTGATCGCGGGCACCAACATCCCCTCGGCCAGTGCGGAGACCCTGTCCACGCTGACCAACTCCCGGGTGATCGCGGTCGACCAGGACCCCCTCGGCAAGCAGGGCACCATGGTCTCCTCCTCGGGCGGCCGGGACGTGCTGGCCAAGCCCTTGGCCAACGGGGACGTGTCGGTGGCGCTGTTCAACGAGACGGGCTCGACAGCGACCATCTCCACCACCGCGGCCGCGATCGGCAAGACCGGGGCGTCCGCCTACACCCTGACCGACCTGTGGTCGGGGGCGTCCTCCACCACCTCGGGCACGATCAGCGCCTCGGTCCCGGCGCACGGCACCGTGATGTACCGGGTCGCGGGCGGCACCAGCGGCGGCGGCACCAGCGTGACCGGCGCGGTGCACGCGGTGGGTGCGGCCAAGTGCCTGGACGTACCCAACGCGACCAGGACCGCCGGCACCCAGGTGCAGATCTGGAGCTGCAACGGCGGCGCCAACCAGACCTGGACGCACTCCGCGTCCAACCAGTTCACCGTCTACTCCGGCAGCGACCAGATGTGCCTCGACGCCTACAACAACCAGACCACACCGGGCACGAAGGTGGAGATCTGGTCGTGCAACGGCCAGAGCAACCAGCAGTGGACGCTGAACGCCAACGGCACGATCACCGGCGTCCAGTCGGGCCTGTGCCTGGATGTCGCCGGAGGAGCCACCGCCGACGGAACCCTCGCCGAGCTGCGGACCTGCAACGGCGGCAACAGCCAGCGGTGGACGTTGGGATGACTCCGCATTCGAACCCCGGAGGAGGTCTCCATGCTCGAACCAGCCGGTGATCGCCGAAGCAGGCGATGGAAAGCCGTGCTCCTTGTCGCCCTGGCGATGGCCGTGGCCGCGTTCGGCGTACCGGCCTTCGCCACATCCCCGCGGGCCGGTACGGCGGCCGTCGCCCGTCCGGCGGCCCACAGCGTGGCGGACGCGTCGCTCCCGTGCGACCTCTACGCCGCGGGCGGTACGCCGTGCGTGACGGCACACGCCACGACCAGGGCGCTCTTCGCCGCGTACAACGGGCCGCTGTACCAGATCCAGCGGGCCTCCGACCACACCTACCGCGACATCGGAGTGCTCAGCGCCGGCGGGTACGCGGACGGCGCGTCGCAGGTGTCGTTCTGCGCGGGCACGTCCTGCACGATCACGAAGATCTACGACCAGACCACCAAGCACAACGACATGCCGATCTCCTGGGGCGGCTACTGGAAGGGGCCCGGGCCGGGCGGGTCCGACGTCGGCGCGGACGCCATGGCGCTGCCGGTGACCGCGGCCGGCCATCAGGTGTTCGGCGTCAAGGTCACCCCCGGCGTGGGCTACCGGCTCGACCACGCCGCCGGGGTGCCCACCGGGGCCCAGCCCGAAGGCATCTACATGGTGACCTCGTCGAACTACACGAGCCAGTGGTGCTGCTTCGACTACGGCAGCGGTGAGAACTCCCACACCGACACCGGCAACGCCACCATGAACGCCATCTACTGGGGCACCGCCTGCTGGTTCGGCGGCTGCACCGGCAGCGGCCCGTGGGTCGAGGCCGACCTGGAGAACGGCATGTTCCACACCAACACCGGCTCCAACAAGGACCCGAACAACCCCGGTGTGCACTACCCCTTCGTCAGCGCGTGGCTGAAGAACAACGGCACCACCAACTTCACTCTCAAATACGGCAACGGCGCGAGCGGCGGCCTGACCACCACCTTCTCCGGTCCCCTGCCGAACGGCTACTCACCGATGAAGGTCGACAGTTCGGTCCTGCTCGGCACCGGGGGCGACAACAGCCCCAACGGCGTGGGCGAGTTCTTCGAGGGCGCGATCACGGCGGGCTATCCCTCCGACGCCACCGAGAACGCCGTCCAGGGCGCCATCACCGCGGCCGGCTACGGCGCGGGGGGCGGTGGCGGTACGTCGACCGCGCTGCACGCGGTGGGTGCGGGCAAGTGCCTGGAGGTGCCCGGCGCATCCACGACGCCGGGTACGCAGACGCAGATCCGGGACTGCACCGGAGCGGCGAACCAGACATGGTCCAGGACCGACTCCCGCCAGCTCACCGTGGACTCGGGCGGCAGCCGGCTGTGCCTGGACGCTTCCAACCAGGGCACCGGCCCCGGCACCAAGGTCATCACCTGGACCTGCAACGGCCAGGCCAACCAGCAGTGGAACGTCAACGCCAACGGCACCGTCACCAGCGCCCAGTCCGGCCTGTGCCTGGACGTGACCGGCGCCGCCACCGCCAACGGCACCCCCGTCGAACTGTGGACCTGCAACGGCGGGTCCAACCAGCAGTGGTCACTGAACTGACCCCGTGACACGTGACGCAGGAGGACCGAATGAGGGCGAGAGCGAGACAGGGCCGTCTGGTACTGGCCGTCGGCATCGTCTTGGCGTTCGTGCTGCAGCTGTCGGCGACTGCCGAGAGCCGGGCCGTCTCGGGCGAGGCGCTGAGCGTGAACCTGGCGTCGACGCGGGGCCCGTCGACCGGCGTGGGTGAGGGGTTCCTCTACGGTTTCACGCAGGACGGCAGCCAGCCGGCGGATCAGTTCATCAAGCCGCTGGGGATCAACGCGTTCCGCGGCGGCGGCTGGTTCTCCGGCGGCTGGATCAGGGACAACTACCAGTACGGATCGGCCACTCGGGCCGACCTCGACTCGATCGTCGCGCAGGCGAAACGGCTCACCCAGCCGCCGTACCACGCCCAGTACCAGGTCCTGGTCAGCGACATCTACGGCGCCAACGGCGGCCAACCGTCCAACACCAGGTACCCGTGCGACAACGGCGACTGCTCCAACTGGATCGGCTTCATCGACTCCACCGTGGGCGCACTCCAGGCGTCGGGGCTGAAGTTCGCCTACGACATCTGGAACGAGCCGGACATCTCCGCCTTCTGGACCCGCGGGGTGAACAGCGCCCAGTACTTCCAGATGTGGGACACCGCCTACCGGGAGATTCGGCGCATCGCCCCCTCGGCGCAGATCGTGGGACCGTCGCTCGCGTTCACCCCGCAGAGCAACCCGGGGGAGTGGCGGACCTGGCTGGCGCACGTGAAGGCGGCCGGCACGGTCCCGGACATGATCACCAACCACGACGAGGGTGACGTCGACGACCCGGTCACCGTCTCCCAGTCCCTCAACAGCGCCCTGACCACGGCGGGTATCGGCCCGCTGCCGCTGTCCGCGAACGAGTACCAGCCCGCCGACCGGCAGACCGCCGGGGTGACGGCCTGGTACCTGGCGCGGTTCGCGCAGTCCGGGTACACCAACGCGATGCGCGGCAACTGGGTCTGCTGCGTCACCCCCAACCTGACGGGTGTGCTCACCCAGAGCGGCGGAACCTGGCAGCCGACCGGCAACTGGTGGGCGCTGCGCGACTACGCCGACATGACCGGCACCCTGGTCGACACCTCCGGCCAGGTCGGCTCCACCGCGATCTCGGCCTCCGAGGACCCCACCAACAAGCGCGCGGTGGCGATCATCGGCGACGCGAACGGCAACTCCGGTACTTCGTCCGTGACCTTCAACGGCCTGGCGTCCGTACCCTGGCTGACCAATGCGGGCAGCGTGCACGTCACGGTGCACCGCATCCCGGACCAGGCCCCGCTCGCCGCGCCCCAGACCGTCTACGACCAGAACCTGAGCGCCTCGGGCGGCTCGATCACCGTGCCGTTGACGTTCCAGGGCGCGCACGACGCGTTCGCCGTCTATCTCACCCCGGCCACCTCCGGCGGCGAGGGCTTCCCGGCCGGCAACCACCAACTCGTCGTCGCCAACAACAACTTGTGCCTGGACGTGTACGGCGCCTCAAGCAGCGCTGGGGCCGCGATCGACCAGTGGACCTGCAACGGGCAGAGCAACCAGCAGTTCCAGTTCGTGCCGGCCTCGGGCGGCTACGGCGAACTGCGCGCCCAGAACTCCGGCCAGGACGTCGCGGTGGCCAACAGCTCCACGACGGCAGGCACCCCGAACATCGTCCAACAGCCCCCCGGCGCAGCGGCCAACGGCCTCTGGCTGCCTGTCCGCCAGTCCGACGGCTCCTACGCCTTCCAGAACCGCAACAGCGGTCTGTGCCTGGACGTCTACGGCGCCGGCAGCACCGCGGGCCAGCAACTCGACCAGTGGCAGTGCAAGAACGCACCCGGTACCAACCAGGACTTCTTCGTCCGCTGAACCGTCCGCTGGTCCGCACCGGCCGTGGACACCCCCCACCTGCGAAAGGAACCCACCGTGTCAGCAATCGCACGGCTGCTACGGCGCCTGCGTGTCCCGACGGCCGTGGTCGCGGGCCTCGTCCTGGCCGCCGGCGGCGTCGTGGGCACAGCCGCCGCCCCGGCCCGGGCGGCCACCGCCATCACCCTCAACGGCGCGTCCGGCGGACGGACCTTCGACGGCATCGGCGCGATCAGCGGGGGAGGCGGCAACAGCAGACTCCTGATCGACTACCCCGAACCCCAACGCGGCCAGGTCCTCGACTACCTTTTCCGGCCCGGCTACGGCGCCTCCCTGCAGATGCTCAAGGCCGAGATCGGCGGGGACACCAACTCCACCTCGGGAGCCGAGCCCAGCCACCAGCACACCCGCTCCGACCTGAACTGCGACCGGGGCTACGAATGGTGGCTGATGGAACAGGCCAAGGCCCGTAACCCGAACATCAAGCTGTACGGGCTCGCCTGGGGCGCCCCGGGCTGGATCGGTAACGGTAACTTCTGGTCCACCGACATGGTCAACTACCTCGTCTCGTGGCTGGGCTGCGCCAAGCAGCACGGACTGAGCATCGACTACCTCGGCGGATGGAACGAGCGAGGCTACAACGTCTCCTGGTACCAGCAGCTGCGGAGCGCCCTCAACAGCAACGGCTACGGCAGCGTCAAGATCGTCGCGGCCGACTCGGACTGGTCCGTGGCGAACGACGTCAACTCCAACCCGGCGTTCGCCTCCGCGGTGAGCGCCATCGGCACGCACTACCCGTGCGGCTACCGGTCGTCCCAGTCCACCTGCTCGGTGCCGGCGGCCGCCATGTCGTCCGGCAAGCCGCTGTGGGCGAGCGAGAACGGCTCGGACGACTACAACGGGGGAGCGCAGGCCATGGCCCGCGGCATCAACCGCGGATACATCGACGGACGCATGACCGCGTACCTCAACTGGCCGGTGGTCGCCGCGCTCACTCCCAATCTGCCGTACCCCACCATGGGCATGGCCCTGGCCGCGCAGCCGTGGTCCGGCTCCTACTCGGTCGGAAAGAACACCTGGGTGATGGCGCACACCAGCCAGTTCACCAGCCCGGGATGGCACTACCTCGACGCCTCCAGCGGCTACATCGGCGGCAACCGCGCCAACGGAAGCTACGTCTCGCTCAAGTCCACGAACAACTCCGACTACTCCACGGTCATCGAGACCATGGACGCCGGCAGTGCGCAGACGCTGAACTTCAACGTGACCGGGGGACTGTCCACCGGAACCGTCCACGTCTGGTCCACCGATGTCGGGTCCGCCAACCCGGCCGACCACTTCGTGCACACCACGGACATCACCCCGGCCGGCGGCGGATTCAGCCTGACCGTCCAACCCGGCCACCTCTACACCCTGACGACCACGACCGGACAGGGCAAGGGCACCGCCACCGGTCCCGCCCGCAGCGCGCTGAAGCTGCCGTACAGCGACTCCTTCGACAGCTACACCACCGGCACCGAGGCGAAGTACCTCATGGACTGGCAGGGCGCCTTCGAGACGGTGGGCTGCGGCGGCGGCCGCAGCGGAAAGTGCGTGCGCCAGATGAGCCCGCAGAGGGCGATCACCTGGGACTCGCTGACCGATCCGCACGCCCTGCTCGGTGACGTGGGCTGGGGCAACTACACCCTCACGTCGGACGTGCTGCTGGAACAGCCCGGATACGCCGAGCTGATCGGCCGTGCGGGCGGGCACGACTACGACCGCACCGGCGGTCAGAACGCCTACCGGCTGCGGGTGAGCGACACCGGGGCCTGGTCGATCCTCAACTCGAACACCAACGGCACCGTCACCACCCTGGCCCGCGGCACGACCGCGGCGCTGGGCACCAACCGGTGGCACAGCCTGGCGCTCACCTTCGCCGGCACCACGATCACCGCCGTCATAGACGGCGCCACGGTCGGTTCCGTGAACGACGGCACCTGGGCCGCCGGACAGATCGGCTACGGGACCAGCCAAGGCGAGACGGCACAGTTCGACAACCTGTCCATCACGCCCGGCAGCGGCGGTAACGACGGCGGCACGACCGGCGCGATCGTCGGGGCGGGCTCCGGCCGGTGCGTGGACGTGCCGAACCAGTCGCAGACGGCCGGCACCCAGGTGGCGCTGTGGGACTGCAACGGCGGCAGCAACCAGCAGTGGACGAACACCTCGGCCGGTGAGCTGCGGGTCTACGGCAGTGACTGCCTGGACGCCGCGGGCCAGGGCACCAGCCCCGGCACCAAGGTGGACATCTGGGGCTGCACAGGCGGCGGCAACCAGAAGTGGACGATCCACGCCGACGGCACGATCACCGGTGACCAGTCCGGCCTGTGCCTGGACGCCACCGGCGCCGGAACGGCCAACGGCACCCTGCTGCAGCTGTGGACGTGCAACGGCAGCAGCAACCAGAAGTGGACGCGCGACTGATCCCGTGACCGGCGGCCGGACTTCCTGAGCCTCCCCGATCCCTCTGAAAGGCCCCACATGACTTCCTCGTCCCTGCCGATCAGCCGGCGCCGACTGCTGGCGGCGGCCGGCGCGGCGACGGCCTACGGCCTGCTGCGGTTCGCCCCGGAGGCCGCGGCCACCGACGGCCCCGCAAGCTACACCCCGAGCTGGTCCTCCGTGGACCAGCACCCCCCGGCCCCGGCCTGGTTCCAGGACGCCAAGTTCGGCATCTACTACCACTGGGGTGTCTTCAGCGTCCCCGCGTTCGGCAACGAGTGGTACCCGCGCAACATGTACATCGGCGGCTCGTCCGAGAACAACCACCACAAGTCCACCTACGGCGACCCCTCCGCCTGGCCGTACAACAACTTCATCGACGGTGCCCGTGACAAGGCGGGCAACTTCGTTCAGTTCGCCCCGAAACTGGCCTCCCAGGGCGGCAAGTTCGATCCGGACGCCTGGGCTCGGCTGTTCAAGGCGGCGGGCGCCAAGTTCGCCGGCCCGGTCGCCGAACACCACGACGGCTTCTCCATGTGGAACAGCCGCGCCAACCCGTGGAACTCGGTCCAACGCGGCCCCAAGCTGGACCTGGTGGGGCTGCACGCGCAGGCCATCCGCGGACAGGGGCTGAAGTTCATGGCCTCGCTGCACCACGCCTACCACTTCAACGGCTTCTACGACAACGTGCCGAACCAGTCGGACCCGACGCTGCGCATCCTCTACGGCCAGCAAGGCTCGGCCGCGGAGAACAAGCTCTGGTACGACAAGCTGGTCGAGGTCATCGACGGCTACCAACCGGACCTGGTCTGGCAGGACTTCGACCTGCACCTCGTCCAGGAGTCCTACCGGCTCCAGTTCCTCGCGCACTACTACAACCAGGCCGTCGCGTGGAACAAGGACGTGGTCGCGACCTACAAGGACGGCCTCAACAACAAGGGTGAGGTCTTCGACTTCGAGCGCGGCGGCCCGGCAGGTCTGCTCACCCCCTACTGGCTGACCGACGACAGCATCTCCTCCTCCAGCTGGTGCTACACGGTGGGCATCGGCTACTACTCGACGCAGGCACTGCTGCACTCGCTGATCGACCGGGTCAGCAAGGGCGGCAGCATGCTGCTGAACATCGCTCCGATGGCCGACGGCACCATCCCCTCCGGGCAGCAGTCCATCCTGCTCGCCATGGGCGACTGGCTCGGCCGCTTCGGAGAGGCGGTCTACTCCACCCGCTCCTGGCCCAGTTACGGCGAGGGCCCCACCAAGATGGGCGGCGGCTCGTTCAGCGGACCGGTGGCCGGCAAACCACAGGACATCCGGTTCACCCGCAGCCGGGACAACAAGGTCCTGTACGCCACCGCGCTGGGCTGGCAGGGCGGCACCATGACCGTCACGACGCTGAACTCGAACCAGATCAACCTCAGCAGCCTGACGGGTGCCCAACTGCTCGGCAACACCGCCGGCACCTACGTCAACCTGCCCGCACCGACCCAGGACGCATCCGGCCTGCACCTGACCATGCCCTCGTCCAACCCGCCCTTCAGCGCCCTGGCGTACACGGTCAAGCTCACCTTCTCCGGTGAGATCCCCGTCCTGGGCGCGCCGGGCGGCTCCACGACCTGGGTGAGGATCGCCAACGTGACCAGCGGACTGGTGCTCGACAGCGGGGGCAACGTCGCTTCCGGCTCCAACCTCAAGCAGTGGAACTACGACGGCAGCACCAACCTGCAGTGGCAGCTGATCGACCTCGGCAACGGCTACTACCGCATCATGAACCGCACCAACGGCATGGCCGCCGACAGCTGGGGCAACACCGCCAACGGCGCTCCCGCCCGCCAGGAGGCGTGGAACGGCGGCAACAACCAGCAGTGGTCCCTCACCAGCCTCGGCGACAACCGCTACCAGATCGTCAACCGTGGCACGGGCACCGCCCTCGACGGCAGCGGCAGCACCACGGCCGGCTCCACCACGGTGCTGTGGACCCCGAACTCCAGCACCAACAACGCGTGGACCATCACCGGCGTGTGAACCGGCGCTCCCCGTACGACAGAAGCCCTCGACGACGGAAGAACTCGACGACGGAAGAACTCGACGACGGAAGAACTCGACGACGGAAGAACTCGACGACGGAAGAACTCGACGACGGAAGAAGGAGAGCATGGAACGTAAACCGCTCCTATTGTCCATCGCGGCCGCACTGCTTCTCATCCTGACCACCGCGGGCACCTCGTTCAGCAGCGCCTTCGGCGCACCCGCACCGGCCACGAAGTCCGCCGCGGCGGCGAGCGCCGGATGCGGCAAGGCACCGACGCTGACCAGCGGCAACCACACGATCCAGAGCGGCGGCCAGAACCGCAGTTACATCCTGCGGGTCCCGGCCGGCTACGACAGCAACCACCCCTACCGGCTGGTCTTCGGCTTCCACTGGCGGGGCGGCACCGCGAACGACGTCGACTCGGGAGGCACGGACGGCTACAACTGGTCCTACTACGGCCTCAGGCGCCTGGCGGACAACGCCAACAACAGCACGATCTTCGTCGCCCCCCAGGGCAACGGCAACGGCTGGGCCAACCCCGGCGGCCAGGACGTGGCCTTCGTCGACGCCATGGTCAACCAGATCGAATCGGGCCTGTGCGTCGACACCACCCAGCTGTTCTCCGCCGGCTTCAGCTACGGCGGCGCGATGTCGTACGCCCTCGCTTGCTCCCGGGCGACGGTCTTCCGCGCGGTCGCGGTCTACTCCGGCGCGAACCTCAGCGGCTGCAACGGCGGCAACCAGCCCATCGCTTACATGGGACTGCACGGCCTCAGGGACAACGTGCTGCCCATCCAGTCGGGACGAGACCTGCGCGACACCTTCGTCCGGACGAACGGCTGCACCCCGCAGAACCCGCCCGAGCCGGCCAACGGAAGCCTGACGCACATCATCACCACCTACTCAGGATGCAGGTCCGGATACCCCGTCGTCTGGGCCGCGTTCGACGGAGCGGGCCACGACCCCGGACCCATCGACGGCTCCACCGGCGACGGCTGGCGCACCTGGACGTCGGCGGCGGTGTGGCAGTTCTTCTCCCAGTTCGGCTCGAACCAGCCGCCGCCCCCGCAGTCCGGCAACCAGGAGATCGTCGGCCAGCAGTCGGGACGCTGCCTCGACATCAACAACTCGACCACGGCCAACGGCACGCAGGCACAGCTGTGGGACTGCAACGGCGGCTCCAACCAGCGGTGGACCTACTCCACCGGAAAGCAGTTGGTCGTCTACGGCAACAAGTGCCTGGGTGTCGGCCAGGGGGCAGGCAACGGCACCCCGGCGGCGATCTGGGACTGCAGCGGACAGGCAGACCAGCAATGGAACGTCAACGCCGACGGCACGATCACAGCAGCGCAGTCGGGGCTCTGCCTGGACGCCAACGGCCAGGCGACCGCCAACGGGACGAAAGTCCAGCTGTGGAGCTGCTCGGGCGGCGCCAACCAGCACTGGCGCCTGCAGAACTGAACGATTGACGTCCTGAGTTAGCGACGATAAGTCAACGTCGTTAACTCAGGACGGGAGTAGCTCGTGGTCACGCTTGAAGCCGAAGAGGTCTACGCGCTCGCGCCGTACGCCAAGACGCTCGGAGTCGAGTTCCAAGAGATCAATGCGACCGGCGTCCAAGCCGGGCTGGCGCACGATCTCTCCCTTTCCACGGTGGGCGGCGGCCTCCACGGAAGGGCGTTGATGGGGCTCGCCGATGTGTGCGCTGCCGTGTGCGCCGCCCTCAACGGGCCGGTCGGCGCCGCACCGGCCACCGTGGAGTCGAGCACGCATTTCCTTCGCCCCGCACGCACGAGCGTCGTTGCGACAGCCCGTCCCCTGCGTCTGGGGCGCAACACCGTCATTGAGGTCGACGTCCACGATGAGAAGGGCGAACTGTGCGCCCGGGTGACCTAAGTGGTCACCGCCGTTGTGCCGAAGGCACCCTGATACATGTCGGCGACCGGTTCCCGGGTGCGCGCCGCCAAGGGGCAGGGCGGGCTGCTCCGAAACCAGCTCCCCGACATCGCCGATCAACTACTGGAGGACGGGGGCGCCGAGGGGTGACGATTCGTGCCGTGGCGACACGTGCGGGAGTCAGCCCGCCTGCCGTCTACCTCCACTTCGCCTTGAAGTTGTGTGACGGCATGCACGGGGCGGTTTCTCTGCTGATCCACCAAGAGCGTGATGCCTGGCCTCCGGACCGCGATCGCTACGTCAGACGGGCGGCATCCTCTGCCGTCCACGGCGCGCTTCTCACCGCGTCCCACACGTCCGGACCCTCGGTAGCCGACGTGACGCAGTCGGGCTGACTCCGGGTGCCTGGACGGCATCCGGGGCCGGTCAGGTCAGACGGCGGTGCCGGTCACCGCGCCGGCGTTCTTGGTCACGCCGTAGGTCACGGTGGCGCCGCTCCAGAAGTGGAAGAGCGTGTTGTCCCGCAGGGCGTTGAGGAAGTCGGAGGTGAGCAGGAGCCCGTTGCCGGAGTAGTCCGGGCTGAAGGACACGTTGAACTCCTGGTAAGGACTCCAGTTGACGGGCCCGGCGTTGGAGCCGGTCGCGTCGGTCAGCACCGGCCTGTCGGATCCGGGCGGTTCGGTTCGAGGCCCGCGGAAGACTCTCGTGCACTCCCTCATCGCATCGAATGTTTCGGGAGTCTTGGCGAATCATGCGAGATGTATTGACGCCGCTCTACGGTTCCCTATCATCCAGATTGCTCGGTAGTTCGACTGCTGTTCGGTATGACGAACGAGAGGGCCGCTGCACCCGCACAGCAGGACGTCACCGCACACACCTGCCGCCATGCTTGAGTCGCAAAGGGTATGCCGCATGATGCATCTGTCATGGTCGCGTCAAGCGTGCCGTCGCAGCCGTGCGCCGACGGCCGCCACCGGCCCTTCGCCGCTGCCTGGGTGCCGCGGACCGCTACGAACCGCACCATCTCGACAGTCCGGCCGGCCTTCGCGAGGGCAGCCGGAACCGCTCACTCGAGGACAACGAGGTCCCCATGCGCAGACGTAGTTTCGACCGCGGACGTGTGTCCGTGATGCTCGCCGCCGCGATCGCGGTCCTGGTCGCGTTGGCGGCGATGCTCGTCGCCAACCCGGCTCAGGCAGCCACCAGCGGCGCCTTGCGCGGTGTCGCCGCCGGCCGATGTCTCGATGTGCCGAACTCCAGCCAGACCGACGGTACGTACGTTCAGATCTGGGACTGCTCGGGCGGGACCAACCAGCAGTGGACGGCGACGGACAGCAACCAGTTGACCGTGTTCGGCAACAAGTGCCTCGATGTTCCGGGCCACGCCACCGCGGCCGGTACCCGGGTGCAGATCTGGACCTGCAGCGGGGGTGCGAACCAGCAGTGGCGGGTGAACTCCGACGGCACGATCGTCGGCGTGGAGTCCGGACTGTGCCTCGACGTCACGGGCTCCGGTACGGCCAACGGCACGGCGGTGGAGATCTGGACGTGCAACGGCGGCAGCAACCAGAAGTGGACCGGCCTGTCCGGGACAACCCCGCCGGGCGGCGGCAACTGCGCTCTGCCGTCGTCGTACCGGTGGACGTCGACGGGAGCGTTGGCCCAGCCGGCGAACGGGTGGGTCTCGCTGAAGGACTTCACCAACGTGGTCTACAACGGCAAGCACCTGGTCTACGCGTCGAACGTGTCGGGATCGTCGTACGGCTCGATGGCGTTCAGTCCCTTCACGAACTGGTCCGACATGGCGTCGGCCGGCCAGACCGGTATGAGCCAGGCCACGGTGGCGCCCACGCTGTTCTACTTCGCACCCAAGAACATCTGGGTGCTGGCGTACCAGTGGGGGGCCTGGCCCTTCATCTACCGCACATCGAGCGACCCCACCAACCCCAACGGCTGGTCCGCACCCCAGCCCCTGTTCACCGGCAGCATCTCCGGGGCCGCCCCGATCGACCAGACCCTGATCGCCGACGACCAGAACATGTACCTGTTCTTCGCCGGTGACAACGGCAAGATCTACCGGGCGAGCATGCCGATCGGGAACTTCCCCGGCAGCTTCGGCTCGTCGTACACGACGGTCATGAGCGACACGGTGAAGAACCTGTTCGAAGCACCGGAGGTCTACAAGGTCCAGGGCCAGAACCAGTACCTGATGATCGTCGAGGCTCGGGGTGCGAACGAGCAGCGCTTCTTCCGCTCGTTCACGGCCTCCAGCCTGAACGGTTCGTGGACCCCGCAGGCCGCCACCGAGAGCAACCCCTTCGCGGGCAAGGCCAACAGCGGCGCCACCTGGACCAACGACATCAGCCACGGTGACCTGGTCCGCAACAACCCCGACCAGACCAAGACCATCGACCCCTGCAACCTGCAGCTCCTCTACCAGGGCAAGTCCCCGACCGCGAGCGGCCCCTACGACCAACTGCCATGGCGGCCGGGCGTCCTCACCCTGCAACGCTGACCGTTGACGGATGCTCATCGTGTCGAGGAACCCCAGCCGTGCGTCGGCCGGGGTTCCTCCGCACGGCCGCTGATTGCGCCTCGCGCATGGCCGAAGTCAGGGGTGCCTGACGTGCAGGGCAGGCAAGCGCTGGGCGAGACCGGCACGGCGTTCTTCGCCACCTTGGTGCTCCTCGTGGAAGGACCGCGCGACGGCACCCTCATCCCTCACATCGCGCGCACCCTCAGCCCGCAGTGGGACTTCGACAAGCAGGGGACGGCGATCGCCAAGTTCGAAGGCAAAGGAAGCATCGAGCGATACCGCCGCTTCTTCAAACGCTTCGAGATGAGAGTCGCGGTCGTCGCGGACCTGGACGCCGTACTCGACGGGTTCGACAAACTCGGCGCGAGCGCCGGCTGTCGGCAACTGCGCGACAAGGTCGTCTCGAAGGTCAACGAACTCGTAGAAGACGAGGGCGCCAAGGTGTCCGTCGGCACGCTCAAGAGCCTGAGCAGGAGTGGTACTGCACGTGCCCTGTGGGACCATGCACAGCTCAAGAGCACGGAGCATGCGGAAGGACTGTGCGCGTTCGAGGAGTTGGACGCAGCGGTGAAGGCATTCATCGCCCGCTCCGCCTCCGGCACCGCTCGGCGGATTCTCGAAGAAGCGGAGAACTCGGAGCTGGAGAAAATGAAGCTGGAGCTGCTGACCATGCTTCGCCGCGAAGACATCTGCATCTGGGAGCGGGGGCGATCGAGGCCTACTACCCGGAACTTCAGCCCAATGAGTCGAACAACAAGAACGACCGGGCCCGCGTGTTCTGTGAGCACTACACCACGGCCGATGCCATCCGCGGGCTACCGGTGTTCAAGGAATTCTCCAAGCGCTTGCCGCGCGCGAGGTCCGGCTTTTGACCTGCGACACCGGACAGCACATCCGCGGACGGGCCGCTGGCCTGAAGGTAACGAAGGTCCCAGCGAAGGACCCCGGACGGTTAGGCACAGGAGCGTGCTCAGAGCGGTGTGGTGCGACAAGCCCACCGCGAGTGCGCCAGCAGGCGCGCCCTTGCCCGGCCTGCCAACTCCTTGACCACGGCCTTGACTTGACTGGCCAGACGAGCGGTACGCGCTGGTATCGCTCCAGCACCCCGGCACCTGCTCGCGGAAGGTATGGCGGCAGCCACGCGTGGGACACACCAGACGCCGCACCCGCACAAGGAACACCACCCCCCAACGGTCCAGATGTCCGGCGTCCGAGCCCGCACCAGGATCCGCCCCCCTCGTCGGCCACCTCCTCAACGACCAGCGGCGACAGTCCCGAAAACACGACGTCTACAGGCTCGTTGACATTCCGCCCGTCATGCCAACGACCCGCCACCACGCTCAGTCACCGCCGAAGACCCTCCGGGCGTCGGTCACCACCGCAAAGCGGTGGGCCTGTCGCTCCAGCCGACCGCACCACAGTCCGCGTCGCACGCCGACCCGCACCGAGCGGCGCATCATCAAGTCCACGGCTGCTAGGGCGGTGGAGTCCGCCAAAGCGCCGGTCTGCTGCACCACCCTCTTCCCGGTGCTGTGGACCTTGGACACCGAGGATTGGAAGCCCCCGACGCGGCGAAGGTCACCCGGAGCGTCATCGACAAGGCCAAGCGCAACGACGTCGTCCTCATGCACGACATCCACGCCACGTCGGTCGGCGCTGTCCCGCGGGTTTTGCGCACGTTCACCGCCCAGGACTGCCGCCTCGTGAACGCGAGTCATCCCGCGCGCCACGTGTGACGCGCGGGATGACTCGCGGGTGGGATGCCGGCGCCTTGCCCGCTGGGGGGCGGGCGCGGGCGGGAGGGCGCCGTGAGGGCGCCGGCATCCCGGTCGGGTCAGCTCGTCACGCGGAAGGTGGCGTCGCCGCGTCCCGTCGCGTTGGTGATCGGGTCAAGCCGCAGTTGGTAGGAGTAGTGGCGGATGTAGCGGTCGGGGTAGTTGTACGACTGGAACGACGACCATGTGGAGTCGGCGAGTCCGGCGACCTGGCGGAAGGTGGCGTCCTGGGCGAACTGGCTGGTGCCGTCGTTGTAGGCCAGCGAGAAGTCGAAGTTGGTGTGCCGTAGGAAGTATCCGGGGAAGTTCACCGACTCGAAGGAGACGGTGCCGGAACCGGCCAGGCCGGTCCGCAGCCGGAACTGGGAGTCGTCGACGGGGCTGACGTTCGGGTCGATGCGCACGTCGAAGTTGGTGTGCCGCACGTACCGGTCCTGGAAGTTGTACGACTGGAGCCGGTTGATCGCGGTGTTGGGCCAGCGGGCGAGGACGCGGCTCTCCTCGGCGGCCGTCAGGTTCATGATCCAGCCGTGGCGCTTCTTGGTGCCGCCCATGTTGTAGCTCGTCGTCGCCTGCTTCTGGTAAGCGGCCGGGTTGGACGGGTCGGTCGTCAGGACCGGCATGTAACCGCCGCTGGTGGCGTACTGGTCGAGGTAGAGGGCCCATTTGTTGGTGCCGTTGAACTTCATCCACATCGGGCCCTCGACCTGGGAGCCGCTGAGGCCGACGCCGGAGAGGTCGCCGAGGGTGGTCCACGTGCCCAGGATCGAGTTGCTGCCTTCGAGCGTGATCTGGCCGTCGCCGGAGGCGCGTACGTAGCGGTAGTTGCCGACGCCGGACGGCACTTCGATGATCTGGGTGTCGATGATGCCCTGGGTGCCGGGGCGGTCGATGTAGACCTGCGGGGTGGTGATGGTGCGGAAGTCCGTCGTGTGGGCGGAGTAGATGCGGTGCTTCGTCACGCCGTTCAGCGGCGCGTTCGTCGCCCAGTACAGGACGTAGTCATTGCTCGCCGGGTCCCAGATCGCCTCGGGCGCCCACGCGTCACCGGCGCCGGGGATCGCGTCTGCGACGTTCAGGAGCCGCGGCTGCGACCAGGTGGCCAGGTCGGTGGACTCCCACACCACCAGGTTGCGGCTGCCGCTGGTCTGGGCGTCACCCCATCCCTGCCCGCAGCCGATGCACAGGTCGGTCGCGATGATCCAGTACTTGCTGCCATCAGGCGACCTCACGAATGCGGGGTCGCGCACCCCCTTCGTACCGACCGTGGAGCGCAGGACCATGCCGCCGCCGTTGAGGTCGTTCCAGTGCAGACCGTCCGTGCTGTGTGAGAGGTACATCTGCTGATTGGTCGACCCCTCCCCGGTGAAGTGCACCATCAGGTAGCCCGGATCAGCGGCGGCGGCCCGCTGCGGTGCGGTCAGGGTTTGGCATGTGAGGAGCAGGCCGACGGCGACCAAGAGCGTCGCCAGCCGTGAGAACAGCGCGGATATGTACATTTTTTTGTCTTTCTGCGAGTGCCTTGATCACATGAGAGTGGGGTCCGCGGACCGTCCAGCCGACGGCCGGTGCTTGTTCCAGGGACGTCTGGGTCTGCCCGGGGGATCAGCGATGACGCCGGCCAGGCGCGTGTGTGGCTTTCACGTTCGTGACCACTGGAAGCTGGCGGCGGTGCCGCAGGTGCGCTGTTCGAGCAGGGCGGCGTCCGCGGTCGAGGCGCCGACGACGTTGACGCACTTGCCGCTGTGGCGGACTTTGAGCTGGTTGTATCCGTTGACGGCGACCCACTGGAACTGCTGGTTCCGGCCGGAGTGGCAGGGGTACTGGATGATGGCGGCCCCGTCGGCGGTGGACACGTTGTTCACGTCCAGGCACTTGCCGCTGTTGAGGCTCTCGATCTGGAAGTAGCCGTCGCCCACGTCGACGAAGCGCCACTCCTGCCACGGCTTGCCGTTCGAGGCGTACTGGCCGATCTTCGCGCCGTTGTCGGTATTGGGTGCCTGGACGTCCATGACCTTGCCGCTGTTGCGGTTGGTCAGCCGGTAGTACGTCACCACCGGCTCGCCGGACGGAACGGTCAGCGCGGTGCCCGTGGCCACCGGCACGCCGAGGTTCGGTGACCCGTCCGCGTTCCAGGTGATTTTCTGGATACGGGTGGTGCGGGTGGTGCCGCAGCCCTGGGACGACGAGGAGTTGGCGTGGTAGACGATCCAGTCCTCGGTGCCGTCCGGAGACTGGAAGAACCCGTTGTGGCCCGGCCCGTACACGCTGTTCGTGTCACTGCGCTGGAAGCCCGGCTCCGTGCTCTTGACCCAGGAACTCGCGCTCAGCGGGTCGCTGCCGGTGAGGGTGAGCAGGCCCAGCTTGTAGTCCGGGCCCTGGCAGGCGCTGGCCGAGTAGGTGAGGAACGTCTTTCCGTCGTGCTGCACCGCGACCGGGCCCTCGTTCATCGGGGTGCCCTGCTTCTCCCAGGAGTAGGTCGGGGTGGAGATCTGCGTACGGGATCCGGTCACGGTCCACGGATCGCTCAACTCGACGATGTAGATGCTCGGATCGGATCCGGCCCACTGCGGCGTCGGCACCCCCGACCAGGTGAAGTAGAGCCGGCCGTTGATGGTGACGACGCTGCCGTCGATGCCCCACCAGTCGTTCGCACCGAAGATCATGCCCTTGTACGTGTACGGGCCGAGCGGGTCGGTGCCGGCGCTCTCCAGCACGTGCACGCGCTGGTCCTCGATGTCGCCCGTACCGGCGGAGTAGTAGATGTACCAGCGTTTGCCGTTGGGGCCGTCGAGCAGGTGCATCTCCGGCGCCCATATGTAGTGGTCACGGCCGGTGGCGTGGGCACTGAACACCGGCACCGGCGCCGCTGCCTTCAGCGCCTCGATCGTGGGCGCCTTCCGCATCGTCAAGGCCCCGCTGTACGGCGTCGTCATCAGGTAGTAGTTGCCGCTGTAGTAGGTCATGTACGGGTCGGCGCCGGAACTGTTGAGCGGGTTCGTGAACGTCGCCGTGGCCGCCTGCGCGCCGGGTGCGGTCATCGCCGTCCCGAACGTCAGACCGCCTACGAGGGCGGCGAGAGCCGTCGCCGTGGCGCCCAGCCGCCGGAGGAGAGATGAGCATTTTCGCACCCGAGTACTTGAACTGCCCATGACAGAAACGTCCTTGTTCGCGTCGGGGAGCGTAAGCGCGGTGTTCTTTCTGAACGGGTTGTCGTGCAGGGCCGTGTGCTCGGACGCCGTCGCCTTTCAGCCACGACCCGGGATAGCGGGGGTGGTTGTGCCGTTCGTCCGATTGAGGGGTGGCGGACGACCAGAACCCGTTCAACGCAGTCGCTTGCGTAGGTCGGATACGCGAGCGGGTGAGAGCAGCGGCCCATATTGTTCGAAATTTAGAATGCCGTTTGGAATTTCGGCCAGACGCTATAGGGACGGTAAGAAGGTGTCAAGACGGCTGGCGAAGAGGGGCCGGCTGCCGTGGCCGTGTGTTCGGCAGAAAGCTGTTACGCGACCGTCCGGCAAGGGGTCGCCGCATCCTCGCTGGTAATCTGCGGCGCCAACCGTCGCTTGTCGGAGAGTCGTTGAATTTGGGATCAGCCGTGTCAGCCCGGTGAGCCCCAGTCCCCACTTTCATGGTCCCGGGCATGGGCGATGGGTCCAGGATGTCGTATGACCAGAGGTGCCCTGTGCCGTTGTCCCGCAGGGCCTGGAGGATCCAGGTGGTGGACCAGCCGTGGAAGGTGCCGATCTCGACCCGCGTCTCCGGTCGGGCCTCGCGCAGCAGGAGATAGGTGATCTCCGCCTCCAGGTCGTCGAGTTGGGCCATCAGCGAGGTCGGCGGTGGGAGCGGTTTCCGCTGCTTCTCGCGGACCCGGTCGAGGTCGGCGGCGTAGGTGCGGTACAGCCGGACGATGTGGTCGGTGTCGATGGTCAGGTGCATGTGACGGACGGGGCGAGCAGCGCGTCTCCGGCGGCGATCACCCGGACCGCCCGGACGAGTTCGGGGATGGGCGCGTCCTTGAGCAGGAAACCGCTGACTCCGGCCTGCAGAGCCTCGTAGATGTAGTAGTCACAGTCGAAGGTGGCCAGGATGATCACCTTGGGCGGTGCGCCACACCCGGCGGCGGGTCGAGCAGTCGCCGCGCGGCCTCCAGGCCGTCCATCTCCGGCATCCGTACGTTCAGGCACACGTCGGGGTGAGTGTTGCGACTGACGTCGATGCCGAGCCGGCCGTTGAGCGCCTCACCCACGACGTCGATGCCGCTACGCGGTCAGCACCGCGGCGAACCCCGAACGCACGTTCATGCCGTGCTCGACCGGCCAGCTCGTCAGCAGGTCGACCCGCTGCGTAGTCCAACGGTCACCGACCAGGTTGTAGACCCGGTTGGTCCGGCTCGGGTCTCGCCCGGCAGCGCCGGCCGCCTCGTCGATTCGCCGGTTCGCGTCGTCCAGCTCCTCCGGGGCGAGAAATTCCTTCGAGGGCAGCCAGCCGCCTGTCCCCGCTGGAGTGCGCCCACGGCGGCCGTGAAGCGTGCTTCACGGCCGCCGTCCGGAGGGCGCTGTTTCTAGGCGGCGATGCGGTGGGCTATCGCCTTGGCCGTGGAGGCTGCGTCGTCCAGTGCCTGCTGGCGGGAGGCTTCGAAGAGGGGGATCAGCTGGGACATCGCCGGGTTGTGTACGGCCATCGTGAGTTCCGGGACGATGAAGTTCAAGTCCAGGGCGAGCGCGTCGGCCAGAACGGCCGTGAGGTAGTTCTGCACGTATTCGTAGCTCTCGCGGGGCGTGCCCGGGGCGTAGGAGCCGCCGCGGCTGGCGACGACGGTGACGGGGGTGCCCTTGAGCCTGGAGCTTTCCACGCCGGCGGTGCGGCCGACGAGGACGATGTTGTCGAGCCACGCCTTGAGGGTCGAGGGAATCGAGTAGTTGTACATCGGAGCGCCGATCAGTATGGCGTCGGCGTTCTCCAGCTCGTCGATCAGCGTCAGCCGGTGGGCGAGGGCGGTGGCCTGGGAGGGGGTGTGCGTGGCCGGGTCGGTCTGGCCGGCGGTGTGGGCGTCGGCGGTGAGGTGCGGTACGGGGTTCGTGGCGAGGTCACGGTAGATGACCGTGCCCTCCGGGTGGTGCTCCTGCCAGGTCCGGCGGAAGGCGGCGGTCACGGCGCGGGAGGAGGAGGCGTCGCCGGAAAACAGCGAGGAATCGAGATGCAGAAGAGTGGCCATGGGATGTTCCTCAGGTGTAGCAGTGGTCGGGAATGCGGATGATCGGTGACGGTCCGCGTGGCGAGGGCGGTCTCGCGATCACCCGGCCGGGTTTGCCGGGCGGAAGGTGAGCTGTGGCGCCTCGGATTCAGGCGCTGGTCAGGAGGCGAGGACGAGCGTGGCGGCGGCAGCGATCGCGATGACGGTGAGGATGATGGGTGCCATCGCGTTGCCGCGGGTCTCGGGGTTGGCGTAGTCGCCGGACTTGGCGTGGAAGCCGACGGCTCCGACGAGCAGGACTGCGAATCCCAGGGCGGCGGCAACGCCGATGGGCTGCCAGAAGAGACCGGCGATGAGCCCTGCGGCTGCGGCCAGCTCGGCCAGCCCGATGAACCGGACCAGCGGGGCGCTGAAGCCTCCGGGAGACTGCAACTGGGCTGGAATGCTGCCCTTGAGCAGGGCTTTCGGTAGTCCGGCGGCCAGCCCGACAACGGCGAGCAGAACGCTCAGTACGGCGGCGAAGACAAACACGGGTCATGCCTTTCTGGTGAGTGATTCGGACCGCCCGAGCTGTGCGGGACCGGCATCCGTGGAGGATGGGTGTGCCAGGGGTTTTGCTGCTCACGCGTGAGCGTTGCTGAAGTGCGGTCTCATCGATGGAGAGCGCTGCTGCGCGGCAACCCGGCCGGGCGCCGGCCGCCGCGGTGCGGCCGGTGACGGCAGACGCTGAGGCGGGACGGCTCGTCGGCGCCGGCCGCACCGCCTGTGGAAGGCGGAACGCGGCCGATCAGGTGAGGGGCTGTTCGGTGAAGTTCCTGAGCACCAGTACGCCGGGAACCTCGATGAGGCGTCCGCCTTCGTCGATCCTGCCGAGTTCCACCGGCGACAGGCCGAGCGTGCGGGCGAGCTCGGCGATCTGGGAGCTGGCCTCCCCGGAGTCGCTGGAGACGAAGACCACGCGCTTGCCCTGGCCGGAGGGCACTTCGGTGGCGAGCGTCTGGGCGGGAAGGTGGTTGAAGCCCTTCACGATCTGGGCGCCGGGCAGGACCTCGGCCGCGTACTGCGAGGAGAGCCGACCCTTGAGGATGTCGCCCGCGTTGGGCGCGTAGTGCGCGTTGGTGGTGTCGACGACGATCTTCCCGTTCCAATCTGGCAGGGCGTTGCCGAACGTCTCGACTGCGCCGAACGGGATGGCCATGAAGATGACGTCGCTCGCCAGCGCCTCGGTGAGCGTCACGGCCCGGACCGTGGAACCCCAGGAGGCGGCGAGTTCGCTGATCGAGCCCGGTCCGCGGGTGTTGGCGATGCTGACCTCGACTCCGGCCCGGGCGAAGACGCGCGCCAGCGCCGAACCGATGTTTCCGGTGCCCACGATGGCGTAGCGGGTGTCTGCAGACATGAGTGCTCCCTGTTCCAGTAATTGCTGAAGGCTGTCGAGGCGGCAGAGCAGCTTCGTCGTCCGGCCTGTCGTCGCCGCGTTTCTGTAGGCGGCTCCGACCTCCGCCAGTCCATTTGGTTGAGGTGTTAACCAAACCGTACGACGGACTGGTTAACATGTCAACCAAAGCGGTAGGGTGGGCTTCATGGACGAACCGCGATGGCTGGACGAGCGTGAGCAGCGGGCTTGGCGCAGCCTCATGAAGATGCAGGCCGGCCTGTCCGAATACATCGAGCGGCAGCTGCGCACCCACAGCGGGCTGTCCACCGCCGACTACCAGGTGCTGGCGCACCTGTCCGAGGCGCCCGAGGGACGCCTGCGGTCGTTCGCACTCGGAGATGCGCTGCAATGGGAGAAGAGCCGTCTGTCGCAGCATCTGACCCGCATGCAGAACCGCAACCTCATCCGCCGCGAGCGATGCGCGACCGACCAGCGAGGGGCCGTCGTGGTCATCACCGAACAGGGCCGCACCCTCGTCGAGGCAGCCGCCCCACTCCACCTGGCTGACGTGCGCAATGTGCTGATCGACCACGTGACCCCTGCGCAGATGGACCTGCTGATCGAATTGGGAGGCCAGGTGGAGGCGCGACTCGCCGAGATCGATCAGAAACCGGGATGACCCCTTGCGTCCCTGCCGGGCTGCCGCCGACCGTGCCGTCAGAGTCTCGCCCGGGGTGCTGATGAGGGCCCGGCATCGCACCAACCGCCCTTACTGCGACACTCCGATCCAACAAAGAAGACGATGCGGGTCGACGAGCCTCGCCTTCAAAAAACGAACGTTTTCTGAAGATCACCGTGCGGGGGTCCGCACACCCCGCAGCCCCTTCAAAAAACCCTTCAAAAACCTGGGTCATTCAAGAACCCTCGACCACCGTTTTCTGACATGATCCGGGGTCGTGAGTGACACTCCGGAGCCGTCCGGCCACCCCGAACTCCTCGTTGCCGAACCGCTTGTCTGCACCGAGATCAAGATCGGGTACGCGCGGGTGTCCAGCGGCGGACAGAAGCTCGACCGGCAGATCGACGCCCTCACCACCGCCGGATGCCGGAAGATCTTCTCGGACAAGAAGTCCGGCAAGAACGCCCTCCGCCCGGAATTGAAGGCGTGCCACGCCTTCCTCGACGCTGGTGACACCCTCGTCGTCCCCTCGCTCGACCGCTACGGCCGCAGCCTCCAGGACCTCATCAACATGGTCGCCGAACTCCGGACGCGCGGGATCGGCTTCACCTCGCTGCACGAGAACCTCGACACCACCACCCCCGGCGGCCGGCTCGTCTTCCACGTCTTCGCCGCTCTGGCGGAGTTCATCCGCGAACTCATCGTCCAGGGCACCCGCGAGGGCCTGGCCGCCGCCCGCGCCCGCGGCCGGGTCGGCGGGCGCCCCACCGTCGCTACCGAGGAAGTCATCCGCGCCGCCCGCGACCTGCTGCCCGACCCCGGCCGCTCCATCACCTCGATCGCCAAAATGCTGGGCATCTCCCCGGGCACCCTCTACAACCACATCCCCGACCTCCAAGACCTGCGCGCCTCCGCCGTCCCCCACCAGCTCGACGCTGCGGAACGGTGACCCCACGTGCCGATCCGTCCCTAGAACCGCGAGCGTTGTCCCGCCGACTGGCCGGACATCTCCAACGCCATCAACGAACGCGCCGGCTGGCGGTGCGAGTGTGAAGGCGAGTGCGGACGCGGCAGTCACCCCGGCCGGTGTCCCAACCGGCACGGACAGCCCGTGAACGGCACCGGTTCGCGGGTCATCCTGACGACGAGAGCGCGCACCTCGACCACATGCCGGAGAACTGTCACCCGGCCAACCTCAAAGCCATGCCAGGGCTGCCACCTGCACTACGACCGTAACCACCACGCCCGCACCCGGGCCCAGACCCGGCATACCGCGCTCGAAACCGGCGGGCAGCTGACGTTCGAGTTGTAGGCGAACGCAGCAAGATCAAGTGCTTAGCGTTACTGGCTGTTCCGCTGGTCCCCAAGGCCGGGTATGGAGGGCCACTACCAGCAGGACCTGCAGACCTTCCAGAGCTGGGGCTTCGACTACGTCAAGATCGACTGGTGCGGCGGCCGCGTGGAGGGCCTCGACCAGGAGACCCAGTACAAGCAGATCGCCGCCGCCAACGAGGCCGCCTCGGCCGTGACCGGCCGCAAGCTCGTGCTGTCCTTCTGCGAGTGGGGCACCGGACTGCCCTGGAACTGGGCGACTGGTTACGGAGACCTGTGGCGTACCAGCGGCGACGTCATCCTGTGGGGCCAGAACCCGACCACCGCCATGATGCTCACCAACTTCGACCAGGGCCTGCAACCAGCCGCCCAGCACACCGGCTACTACAACGACCCCGACATGCTGATGACCGGGATGAGCGGCCTGACCGCCGCCCAGAACCAGCTGCACATGGGCCTGTGGGCGATCTCCGGGGCCCCTCTGCTGGCTGGCAACAACCTGGCCACGATGAGCACGGAGACCCGTGACATCCTCACCAACCGCGAGATGATCGCCATCGACCAGGACCCGCGCGGGCTGCAGGGTGTCAAGGTCGCCGAGGACACCCGGAACCTGCAGGTGTACGGCAAGGTCCTCTCCGGCACCGGCAAGCGCGCCGTTCTGCTGCTCAACCGCACCGGCTCGGCGGCGTCGATGACCGTGCGCTGGGCCGACCTCGGCCTCACCTCGGCCACCGCGTCCGTACGCAACGTCTGGATGGGCGCCGATGCCGGCTCCATCGGCACCGGCTACACCACGACCGTCCCCGCGAACGACGCCGTCCTGCTGACCGTCTCCGGCATCGAGGCCGCCGGCACCACCGTCGAGGACACCACCACCGCCACCACTCCCACCTTCAATGTCACCGCCTCCACGGCCGGCACGAAGCTGGTGGACATCACCTACGCCAACGGCGGCAGCACCATCCGCAAGGCCACCCTCCAGGTGAACGGCCAGTACAAATACGTCGTGGCCTTCCCGCCGACCGGCTCGGCCACGACCTACCGCACCGTGTCCGTGCTCGCACACCTGGCCAAGGGTGCCAACACCGTGAAGTTCGCAACGGTCTCCGGCAGCACGGCCCCCGACGTCGACGCCCTCCGCGTCCAGGGCATCCCAGGCACCGACGGTGTCGCCCTCGTCGGCTCCGACTCCAGCCGGTGCGTGGACCTTGACAAGAACACCAACGTCAACGGCACCCAGGCACAGATCTGGGACTGCTCCGGCGGACGCAACGAGACCTTCACCCAGACCTCCCGCGGTGAACTCGTCGTCTACGGCAACAAGTGCCTCGACGCCGACAACAACGGCACCACCAACGGAACCAAGGTCATCATCTGGGACTGCACAGGCGGCACCAACCAGAAGTGGACCGCCAACTCGAACGGCACCATCACCAACAACCTCTCAGGCCTCTGCCTGGACGCCACGAACGCGGCAACGGCCAACGGCACCAAGCTGATCCTTTGGACCTGCAGCGGCCAGACCAACCAGAAATGGACCCGCAACTGACCTCCACCACAGGAGAATGAGGGACTGTAAGACGTTCGGTGTAACTCCCGATCATGGAAGATGCATCGATGACCAGTGAGAACGTGTCCGAGTCCGAGGGTGGCGAGTCCACAAGCGCGGTGTCGGCGGAGGCCGTTGACGACCAGTTGATCGAGGAGCTGGTGGGCCGCGCCCAGGCCGAGGGGCTGTAGCTGACCGGTGAAGGCGGGCTGCTCCAACAGCTGACCAAGCGGCTGCTGGAGTCCGCCCTGGAGGGCGAGATCACCGACCATCTCCGCTATGACAAGCACGATCCGGTCGGCAAGAACGGCGGCAACTCCCGCAACGGCAAACGCTCCAAGACAGTACTGACCGACGTCGGGCCGGTGGAGATAACCGTGCCCCGCGACCGCGACGGCTCCTTCGAACCGAAGATCGTCAAAAAGCGGCAGAAGCGCCTGACCGGCGTCGACGAGATGGTCATCTCGCTCGCCGCGAAGGGCCTGACCACCGGAGAGGTGCAGGCCCACCTCTCCGAGGTCTACGGCGCCGAGGTCTCCCGCCAGACGATCTCGACCATCACCGACCAGGTCCTGGAGGGCATGGCCGAATGGCAGAACCGCCCGCTCGACACCGTCTATCCGGTGATCTTCATCGATGCCATCCACGTGAAGATCCGGGACGGTGCGGTGGCGAACCGGCCCATCTATGTGGCCCTGGCCGTCACGGTGGAGGGCCGGCGGGAGATCCTCGGGCTGTGGGCCGGTGACGGCGGCGAGGGCACCAAACACTGGATGCACAACTGGATCGAGTACGACAAACGTCAGTTCCGGCAGATCCTCGGCCGTCCCACCCGGGAGATCACGGGCACGCTCGACCCCCACCTGGCCCGCAACCCCGATGACGAATGGGCCCAGCTCGCCACCGCCCAGCTCACCGGCGTCCGCGCCACCCTTGCCCAGCTCTCCCACTAGCCCCCGTCCAATACCGATTACCCTGCCGAGCCCGCCACGCCCGCTGCCGCCCGTCGCCGCCGCTACCCGTCCGACACCTCCGTCGCCGAATGGGCCCTTCTCGAACCCCTGCTACCAGTGCCGGCCTGCCAGACCAAGACCGGCGGGCACCCGGAGAAGTGGCCTCGGCGGGAGATCGTCGACGGCATCCGCTACATCGTCGACAACGGCGCGAAGTGGCGGGCTCTGTCTGTGGATTACCCTCCATGGCAGACGGTCTACGGATTCCACTGGCGATGGAACCGGTCAGGAGTCGTCACCTACATCCGTGACCAGCTCCGCCGCCGGATCCGTACCGGCAAGGGCCGATGCCCCACCCGGTGACCCTGATCGTCGACTCCCAGTCCGTCAGCGCCAGAGCGGGCAGCTCGAGGCGCTCGCAGGATTGCGCCGACGGCTTCCTGCCGGTCTCGGCCCATGGAGGGGCTGGTTTGAGGTGGCTTGGTAGGCCAGCTCGGCCAGCTGAAGGGCGTCGGCCAGGCTTGTCTCGTCGGTGAGGTCGATGCTGACGCGGCACTCCCGGTGGCCGGTGGTGAGGGTCCGGGCGGACTTGATGCCGAGGTCGTCGAGCTGCTGCTGGCTGTAGTTGAGCCGGAGGTTGATGGTGCTGTACTCCGCGTAGACGTAGGCGAAGCCGCCAAACCGTGACCCCTGCCGGCGCAGGCGCAGGTAGCGGCTGTAGTCCAGCGGGGCGTCGGGGGCCGATGCCGTCCGCGAACATCCGCAACGACTCCATCACCGTGAACAGGTCATCCGTGCCGTTCCGCATCGAACCGCCCACCGACCTCATCGGCTCGATCTCCAACGCCATGTCCCCAAAGCAAACTGCACCTCGCAACCTGCGCGATCAGTTCCTACGCCCGGGTGACGAGCTGTGCGTACCGCTGCCCGGTGACGTTCCCGATCCGGCCGGCCACGCCGGTCATGATGACCACCACCCTCGCCCGGGCCGGCCCGGCCACCACGACGCGACCGGTCAAAGGGGCGCCGGCCCCGGCCACTGTCCACCGTGTCGCGCGCGACAGACCGGCGCAGAGCATGAACCGGAGGCGCTCGAAGCGCTGGAGCCTCCCTCCCAACTACCCTGCAAACCCAAGGCTGTTCGAGATACACGCGGGCAGCCCACGACACCCCTCGGCGCGGTGCACCCCGGCCCCCGGGAATCACCTCCCCTTGGCGAGAGATCGCCACGTCAAACGGAGACATACATGCCCAGCTCTCCCCTGAACCGCCGCACGTTCATCCTCCTCGGTGCCGCGGTCGCCGCAGCAGCCGGCACCCGAACATCCGTGGCCGCCGCGGCGACCACCCCCGCGGCGCTCGCCGGCACGCCAACACCGGTCCGGATCGTCGACGACGAGGCGACCCCCGCCACCCGCGCACTGTTCGCGTACCTGAAGCGGCAGCAGGGCAAAGGCATCCTGTTCGGCCACCAGCACGACCTCACCTACGGCTTCACCTTCACCACCCCCGACGGCAGGGCGTCCGACACCCGGGCGGGAGTGGGTGACTACCCCGCGGTCTTCGGCTGGGACACCCTCATCCTGGACGGCGACGAGCGTCCCGGCGCCAAGGGCGCAAGCGAAGCCGAGAACATCGCCGCGCTCAGCCGGTGCATCCGGCAGGGAGACGCACGCGGCGGGATCAACACCCTCAGCGCTCACATGCCGAACTTCGTCACCGGCAAGGACTTCCACGACACAACGGGCCGAGTGGTCAGCCAGATCCTTCCCGGCGGCCCGAAGCACACGGAATTCAACGCCTTCCTCGACCGCATCGCAAAGGCAGTCAAACGCGCACTGCGCCCGGACGGCACCGCCATCCCGATCGTCTTCCGCCCCTTCCACGAGAACAACGGAGCCTGGTTCTGGTGGGGCGCCGGCCACACCACCCCGGCCGAGTTCATCGAGCTGTTCCGCTACACCGTCGAGTACCTGCGCGACACCAGGGGCGTCCACAACCTGCTCTACGCCTACTCGCCCAACTCGAGTTTCGCAGGAGACCCGGCCGACTACCTGAAGACCTACCCCGGCGACCGATTCGTCGACGTCCTCGGCTACGACTCGTACGACGAAAACGCCGGACCGACCCCCTGGCTGGACGCAGTGGTGAAGGATCTGGCGATGGTGGTCCAGCTGGCGAACGAGCGAGGCAAGGCCCCGGCCTTCACCGAGTTCGGGGAGGGCGGCACCGAGATCCGCAACCAGCAGTGGTTCACCCAGCTGGCGCAGGCCATCGAGGCGGACCCGCTCGCCCGCCAGGTGACGTACATGCTCACCTGGGCCAACTTCGGAGGCACCAAGCGTGCCTATGTGCCGTATCCGGGCCACGTCCTGTTCCCAGACTTCGTCAAGTACGAACAGGACCCCTACACCCTGTTCGCCGCCGATCTCCGGGGCGTGTACTCCGCTCACACCACCGCTGTCAAAAACGCCCCGTTCATGCACCTCGTGACCCCTACAGACCGACAGCGCGTAGCCGCCCCCAAGACCACCATCCGCGTGCGTGTCACACCCGCGAGGGCGAGCCAGGTCACCTACTCCGTGAACGGCGGACGCGCCAGACAACTGTGCCTCGACACCGACGGCTTCTACTCAGGCGACTGGTCGATCGACCCGGCCCTGCGGAACAACCGCTCAGTGACCCTCACCGTGAGCACACGGTTGGACGGCAAGACGCTCACCGACTCAGCCGTGGTCCTCCTCGGCGAGCTCGCACCCCTGCCTGCCGGCTGGGTCGACGACTTCGAGGGATACGCCGCAGACGACACCGCCCTGAGCCAGGCGTACACCCACGTCAACTCCCACACCCTCACCCTGTCGGCAGACCACAAGTCCTCGGGCTCCTACGGACTGGCCTACGCGTACGACTTCACCGGCTCCGAGTACACCGGCGCCGGCAAGCCGCTCGACGCCGACTGGTCCGCCTTCACGTCCCTTGCGCTGTGGTTGTGGGGCGACGGTTCCGCAAACGGCGGGGCGCTCCAGATCGTCGCCGGCGGTGTCGATTTCTGGTACCAGGTTCCGCTGTCCGACACGAGCGGGCAGGAGGTCAGGGCACCCTTCAGCGAGTTCACACCCGCTCCCTGGGACACCGAACACGCCCAAGCCGTGCTCGATGCGGCTCACCTCGCCGAGGTGACCGCGTTCAATCTGTACCTCGTCCACGGGAGCGGTGCAGCCACCAAGGGCACCGTTTACGTGGACAACATCAGAGCCGAATGACACAGGCCCGCCGTAACCCGCGTAATAGTCAATACCTGTGGACCATGTGATCGGTCCGGTCAACTTCGGCTGGATGGATTTTTAGCAGCTTGTCCCCGTTGTCGTGTTGCTCAGGCCGTGTGACCGGCGATGTCCAGGATCTGTTGGTGGAGTGCGGGGTTGGCGAACAGCGCGGCTCCGGTCTCGGCGTTCTGGCGGCCGGACAGGTCGCTGTAGGTGCCGCCGGCCGCTACGACGTGGGCAAGACCGTGAAACGATGAGGGTCCACAGATCGTGCATGTTCAGCGAGGAGGCCACGACACGCACCCGGGACCAGCCCGGCTTCGTCCGGGGCTCCGGTACGTCGCGGAGCACGAGCCCCGACAGAGGTTCGGTGGCGCTCTGGGAAACGGCGGTAGCAGCAAGCACGGGCCTACGGCCCCCCGGGCTGGGCACCTGGCCCAGCCTCTGTGCCACGGTGCAGCACACAAACTGCTGCCGAAGCCCATCCGGGACTCTAGCTGTCGCGCATGGCAATGGGAGCTCTGCAGGAGACGACGGCCGCAGTGCTCGGGGGCGGTGGCCTCGCCGCGATCGGCTGGATCGTCGGGGTGCTGGCGGCGCTGGAGGAGGCCGGAGCGTTCCGGCTCGACTCCGTGGACCAGGTGATCGGGACATCCGCCGGGTCCGCGGCGGCGGCCGCCGTTCTGGAGGCCGGATCAGCGTCGGCGCTGTACGACAGGATGGTGCGGGGGCCGCGCCGCAGTACGGAGCTGGCGTCGGCCGTGGCCATGGCGGACGTGCTGCCGGCCATCATGGCGATCCACGAGAGCGGGCTGTCGGTTGCGGAGAAGACCGCGCGGTTCGTGGCGCTCTCCCGGGAGCGGTCCGGGGTCGATCCGGCACAGCGGCGGGCAGCGGTCGCCGGGCGGGTGGAGAAGGACGTGTGGCCGAGTGGACGGTTCGGCATCACTGTGGTGCGCTCTGACGGCCGGACGGTGGTGTTCGACTCGGCGTCGGGGATCGGCCTCGTGGACGCGATCACCGCGAGTTGCGCGGTACCGGGGCTGTGGCCCGTGGTGCGCATCGGGGACGAGGAGGAGTACGTGGACGGGGGTACGTACTCGTTCACGAACGCGGAACTGGCGCGGGAGGCGGGGCGGGTCATCGTGGTGCAGCCCATGCCCGAGTTGGTGGCGCACCTGTCGCGGGAGCGGCAGGAGGTGCTGGAACGGGCGGTGGTGATCGAACCGCCGCAGCGGGCGCGCGTCGGGTTGGGGACGGATCCGTTCGATCCGGACGTGCGGGGCGTGGCGGCGGTTCTGGGATACGCCGACGGATGGGCGGCCCGGCGGATCTGACCGTCAGGGCTGGTGAGATGCCGACGACGCGGGTTTCGACCAATAACGAAAGTCCCGGTGGGGCCCGCTATTGGTTGTCGTGGCGGGCTGTGGCCCGGACTGTGATGGGGCAGGGCCCCGACGGTGAGGTATGTCGCGGTCGGGGCCCTGCCCTTTGTGCTGCTGGTTGTTCTCCGGGGGAGCTGGGGCGGCGCTGGGCCTGGGCGGGTGGCTGAGGCCCACTGTGCCGACCTGGAGCTGGCCCGCAGGGGTCGATTCTGGTGGGTCAGCGGGCGTCCAACTGGCCGGCGAGCTGTTGGAGTCGCTGGGCGTGGGGGCTGCCTTCGGCGGCGGTGCAGACCATGAGCGCGGGGCCGGGGTTGCCCGGTATCGGGTAGGCGTCCCAGTCCAGGTTCAGTTCGCCGACCCGGGGATGGTTCAGGCGCGTCTGGCCGCGGGTCGGTTCCTCCACGTCGTGGAGGGTCCAGACCGCCGCGAACTCGTCGTTGTGGACGGCGAGTTCACCCACCAGCTCGACCGCGCGCGGGTGGCCGGGATCGGCGGCGACCTGGGTGCGCAGCATCCGGATCAGCTCGGCGACGGTGGCCGCCCGGTTCGGGCAGGTCCGGTCGGCCCCGGGGTGCAGGAACAGTGCCAGCAGGTTCCGCTGCGGCTGCGGCTGCCGGGTGAAGTCGCCCAGCAGGGCGCCGCCGAGCGGGTTCCAGGCCAGTACGTCGAGGAAACGGCCGACGACCAGGGCGGGCGAGGTCATGGTGCGCAGCAGTCGTAGCGTGGTGTCCGGTACCTCCTCCGGCTCGTACGAACGCGCCGGGTGGCCCGGGGTACGCGCGGCGGCGGCGAGGCTGTGCAGGTGCCGCGACTCCTCGGCGGAGAAGTTCAGGGCGCGCGCCAGGGCGTCCAGTACCTGCTCGGAGGGGCGGACGTCGCGTCCCTGTTCCATGCGCTGGTAGTAGTCCGAACTCACTCCGGCCAGCAGGGCCAACTCCTCGCGCCGCAGCCCGGCGACGCGCCGTCTCCCGCCGGGCTCCAGACCGACGTCCTCCGGCCGCAGCCGAGTTCGACGGGTGCGCAGGAACTCCGCGAGTTCGCGCCGGGGGTCGTCCGTCGGGGCGTGCGGGGCGTCGGTCACGGCAGCAGTATGCCGTCCGCGCGGATCGCGAGGGTGGGTCTGCCAGACCGAGGAAAAGGAGAACGACCGTGATGTCGCGTGCGGGTTCCAGCATCGGAGGCATCCCAGCCGGTCACGGAAGGAACAGCGACATGAAGGCCGTTCAGATCACGAGTTTCGGCACTGGGGACATCCTGCGGATCAACGACGTGGACCGTCCAGTGCCCCGCGCGGGTGAAGTACTGGTGGCGGTCGAGGCGACCAGCGTGAACGGCCACGACGTGATCGTCCGCGCGGGGGAGTTGAAGATGGTGTCGGGGCGCCGGTTCCCGATCGGTACGGGGCTGGACTTCGCGGGCACGGTCGCCGCGGCCGGCGCCGGTGTCAAGGCTTACCAGGTCGGGGACCGGGTGTGGGGCATGGTGCACCCGCGGCAGCGGCACTCGATCGCTGGAGCGGCCGAGTACGTCGTGGTGTCCGCGGACCGTGTCTCCCACGCCCCGGCGGACCTCTCCTCGGTCGAGGCG
The DNA here is from genome assembly GCF_055570355.1 of Streptomyces sp. NPDC031225. NCBI lineage: Bacteria > Bacillati > Actinomycetota > Actinomycetes > Kitasatosporales > Streptomycetaceae > Streptomyces > Streptomyces sp. NPDC031225. The sequence continues at coordinate 121,039 of NZ_JBVIHJ010000018.1, forward strand.
GCCTCCCTGGTGGTCACGGGTTCCACGGCACTGATCGCGCTGCGCGACAGCGTGCACCTCGCGGACGGGGAACGGGTCCTGGTACGGGGCGCGGCCGGCGGAGTCGGCACGGCCGCAGTGCAGTTGGCGCACGCCATGGGCGGCCACGTGACCGCGCTCGCCCACGACCGGCACGCCGAGCTGCAGCCAGAGGTTCACTGACCAGCTACCGGCCGCCCCGGGCGTCGGCCTCGGAAAGAAGGTCGTGGGCGAGAGCATTGACCGCTTCGACCCCACCTGGCGGTCAAAGCGAAACAGGGGCGTCCCGCTGGTCTGGGCCCAGGCGCGGGCCTGAGGTGTGTAACCGGCAGCGGAGAAGAAGACGCCTGTCTTGCCCTCGTGGTCAGCGGCGCCGTGCAGTTGTTGCACGGTCGGGCGACCACGGCCGCTGATGACGTCGAGGCCGCCGTCCGCACCGACGGGTGTGGCGACCGCATCGGCGAAACCCAGGTAACGCATCTCCTCGACGGCGATGAGTTCGGCGTCGCGGGCCTCCCGGATGAACCGCTCGGGTGGCCTGCTGGAAGGAAGTACGAAGACGAACGGGACGACGATCCGGAAGATCGGGTCATCAAGCTCAGAGGGCCTGTTGCGTTCGTCGACCGGCACAACTGGGGTCCGAGCAGGGAACACGAGAACGAGCTGCGGGCAGCCCATGAGACGGCAGTCCAGCGGCTGCGCAGCCGCGGACCGAAACTGCGGTCAGTCTTCGCGGCGCCGTCAGGGGGTGAGCAGGGTGGCCAGTTCGGCGGTGAAGAGCATCTCGGGGTCGAAGGCCATGCCGGTGAAGTGACCCGCGAGTTCCAGAGAGAGGATGCCGTGCAGGCGGGTCCAGAAGATCAGGGCGCGGTGCAGGCCGGGGGCTGCGAGGGGGTGTCCGTCGGACCATGTGCGGTGGGATTCGAGGTGGGCGGCGAAGGGCGTCGCGGGGTCGGCCGGGGGCACAGCGACGGCAGCCGAAGGGAGAGCGGCGACGGCGTCGAGCAAGATCCCCATGATGTCGGAGGCGATGGCGGTGATGTCGTCCGGCGCGTGGTAGCCGGGGACGGGTGTGCCGTAGACGAGGAAGTAGCGGTGGGGGTCGTCCAGGGCCCAGCTGCGTAGAGCCTGCGCCAGTGTGGCCAGGTCGGCGCCGGACGCCGCGGCCGCTCGGAAGGTGTCGGCGAGGCTTTGGTACGCATCCCTGATCAGCTCGGTGATCAGCTCGTCGCGACCGGCGAAGTACCGGTAGAGCGCGGGGCCGCTCATGCCCATCCGCTTGGCGATCGCGTTGAGGGAGAGCGCGGACGCGCCGGCCGTGGCGATCTGCTCCCACGCGCGCTCCTTGATCTCCGCGCGCACCTGGGTGCGGTAGCGCTCGCGAGGGGTCTTCGGGTCCGTCTCCGCCATGATCTGCACCTTCCGCATCCGCGTAACCGCACTCTCTCAACATCTAGTTAGATGCTATCACGATAGCGCTTGCCTCTCACGTATTTGAGTTATAACCTCTAACTAACGCGAAGATGCCTAGCGAATCACCGCAGTGGAGGTCACCGTGCACACCGAAGAACTCATCGAGGTCGTCCTGCCGGGCAAGGTCGAGCCCGAAGGGCTGCAGATCCGGCGCGGAGCCGTACCGACCGCCGGGCCGGGCCAGGTCCTGATCCGTATGGAGGCCACCGGGGTCTCCTTCGCCGAGCAGCAGATGCGCCGCGGCCGGTACTACGACCAGCCGCCGTTCCCCTTCGTACCCGGCTACGATCTCGTCGGCACGGTCCTGGCGACCGGCGAGGGCGTCCGCCCCGACCTGGCCGGCACCCGGGTCGCCGCACTGGTGAAGGTAGGCGGCTGGGCCAGCCACGTGCTCGTCGACGCGGCCGACACCGTGGAGGTCCCCCTGGGGATCGGCGCGGCGGAGGCCGAGACCATGGTGTGCAACGGCATCACCGCCTGGCAGATGCTCCACCGCAAGGCATGCGTCCGCGCCGGGCAGACGATCCTGGTGCACGGCGCCAACGGCGGTGTCGGCACGGTCCTGGTCCAACTCGCCCGGGCTGCAGGCGTGAAGGTGATCGGCACCGCCTCCGCCCAGCACCACGACGGGCTGCGCGAACGGGACGTCAGCCCCGTCGACTACCGCACCGGGGACATCCCCGCACAAGTCCGCGCACTCGCTCCCGGCGGAGTGGACGCCGTCTTCGACCACGTCGGCGGCCGGGGCATCACCGACTCCTGGCGCCTCCTCGCACCCGGCGGCACCCTCGTCTCCTACGGAACCGCCTCCACCCGGGACGACGAGGGATCCAAGCAGTGGCCCGTACTCAAGCTCCTCGGCCGGATCTGGCTGTGGAACACCCTGCCCAACCGCCGCCGCGCCTACTTCTTCAACGTCTGGGCCGGCCGCGCCCTGACCAAGAACCGCTTCAGGACCCGCCTGCGCGCTGACCTCACCCAGGTCTTCGCAGCCCTCCAGCGCGGCGACGTCTCCGCCCGCGTCGCCGCCCGGTTCCCCCTCGCCCGCGCCGCCGAGGCCCTGCGCCTGGCCGAATCCGGCACCGTCACCGGCAAGGTCGTCCTCAACCCGTAGCTCACCCTCCGGCGACAGCTCACCACGTGCCTTGCCGTCCTCAGCGAAACCCGGGGAACCACCCCCAACACCGACGCTGCCCCACACCACACACAGGAGGTTGCCATGCAGGTCAAAACCACCGCGCCCACCGGTCACAGCCCCACAGCTCGGGCAGACACGATCGGCCGCTGGCTGCTCGTCATCGCGACGCTCGCGACCGTTGTCGCGTTCATCAACGGCGTCACGCTCATGAAGGACGCGCCCGATTCCCGGATCTGGGTGGAGGGGTGGCGCACGTCCGCCTACCTGGTCTTCGCCGGAGTGTTCGCTCTCCTCGCCGCAGCACCGCGCGCCCAACGGGGTGTGTGGGAGCTGGTCATCTGCCAGAAGACCGCGCTCGTCATCATGGCTGTGGTGATGGGAGACGTACGTGAGGCGCGCACGGCCGGTCTGACCGACCTAGGTCTTGTGCTGGTCGTCATAGCGGCCTACGTGCTGTGCCGGGGCTGGTGCGGCTGGCGCACGAGCACGGCGGAGCCGGTCGGCGGCTCAGCAGCCCGGCCGGCCGCGTGATTCCAGCGCGGCGGCGTCAGAACTCACCGACATCAACTGTCCGCCGACACCACTGGAGTTAGGGCGTGTTGCGAAAGTGGATCAAGGTCGTGGATGATCACGCGTCGTGGGGCGTGGAGATCTGACGAACGGCCAGTGGGCCTGGCTGGAGCCGTTGTTGCCGACGGGCAAGAAGCCGGGCCGCCCGCAGACGTGGACGCGGCGGCAGCTGATCGACGGCATACGGTGGCGGACCAGGGCCGGTGCGCCGTGGCGCGACGTGCCGGAGCGGTATGGGCCGTGGGACCGGGCCTACGACCTGTTCCGGCGCTGGCAGCGGGACGGCATCTGGAAGCAGATCTTTGTCCAGCTGCAGGCCGAGGCCGACGCGAAGGGGCTGATCACCTGGGACGTCAGCGTGGACTCCACGATCGCGCGGGCCCACCAGCATGCTGCCGGGGACCGCAAAAAGGGGCCGAGCACAAGGAGCCTTCTGGTGGCGTCGACACCGAGCCCGACGACCACGGCCTGGGGCGCTCGCGAGGCGGGCTGACCACGAAACGCATTTGGCGGTTGAGCAGGGGCAGAAGCCGTTGTCGCTGTTGGTCACGGCAGGCCAGCGACACGACAGCCCGCAGTTCCAGCCGGTCCTGGAGGCCATCCGGGTGCCCCGCCTCGGCCTGGGCCGGCCGCGCACCCGGCCGGACAAGGTCCGCGCTGACAAGGCATACGGGTCACGCGCGCACCGCGCCTACCTGCGTCGGCGTGGCATCCGCTGCACGATCCCGGAGAAGGCCGACCAGGTCCGCAACCGTAAGAAGCGTGGCTCCCGCGGCGGCCGGCCGCCGAAGTTCGACGAGGCCGACTACAAGGAGCGCCACGCGGTGGAGTGCGGGATCAATCGCCTCAAGCGCCACCGGGCTGTGGCTACGAGATACGACTGTGAGGATGTTGGGGTGCCGCCTTGGGTGGTGGTCTGGCCCGCGATACGACTGGCCCTGGTGCCTTGCGTTTGATCTGCCGGCTGCTGCCTGAGGCGGTGCGCTGTCACCGAAACGGTGGGCGTGTCCCGATAGGGGCCTTCGCGACAGGCACCGTCACAGTCCTGACCGCCACACCGTTCCGGCGTCAGCCACCGGCGTTTCCCGAGGCGATCAGGAGACAGGCGACCATGCCCAGCATGATTCAACAGAGCCATCCACGTCACGACACAACTGATCAGCACGAACAGGTCCTGCTCGGAGTCGATACGCACAAAGATGTCCACGTGGCTGCGGTCATCACTAGCACCGGTCTTCTGCTGGACACGCGAAGCTTCCCCACGACCCGGGAGGGCTATCGCCAACTGCTGTCCTGGGCACGTGCTTTCGGGCGGTTACGGCAGGCCGGAGTGGAGTGCACCGGCTCCTACGGAGCCGCCCTCACCCGCTATCTGCACCGAGAAGGCATCACGGTCACCGAGGTCAACCAGCCCGACAAGGCCGCCCGACGCCGACACGGCAAGTCCGACTCCATCGATGCGGCAGCCGCCGCCCGGGCGGTCCTCTCCGGCCGAGCCACAGCCACCGCTAAGACGACCGACGGCCCGGTGGAGACGATCCGGCTGTTCAAGATGGCCAAGACCTCCGCGGTCAAGTCCCGGTCCATGGCCATCAACCAGCTCAAGGCCGTGCTCGTGGCGGCAGAGCCGGCCTTGCGTGAGTCACTGGCCGGGCTGACCAACCCCAGACTCATCCGCCGGTGTTCGCAGCTGCGGCCCGCGCCCGGCGCGGGGCCGCAGGCGGCATCCCGCCACACTCTCCGGCTCCTGGCCAAGCGAATCCTGCATCTCACCGAGGAGATCAACGACCTCACGGCACGGATCAGCACAGCGATCGATGCCTGTGCACCCAAGCTCCTGGAGCTCTACGGTGTCGGTCCGGACACGGCAGCAGCCTTGCTGACCGCGGCCGGCGACAACCCCGACCGCCTGGCGAGCGAGGCCTCATTCGCCGCCCTCTGCGGTGCCAGCCCCGTGGAAGCATCGTCTGGAAAGACCCAGCGCCGCCGACTCAACCGCGGCGGCGACCGCCAGGCCAATTCAGCGCTCTACACCATCGTCATCGCCCGTTTGCGATGGGACACCCGCACCCGTTCTTACGTGGAACGACGAGTCAGCGAGGGCAAGACACGACGCGAAGCCATCCGATGCCTCAAACGCTACGTGGCCCGCGAGATCTACCAAGCCCTGCTCACATACAGAAAGCAAGCCCCGGCACCAGTCCCCGCCGGTTGACATCCATAGGGGCATCAAGCTCGCTGTCCGATACGAGGCAACCGTGCTGGTCGCAGCCATCAACGAGTGGCTGTGACCACTCACACGGCACGCTCCATGCACACCAGTTGATCCCGTTCCTCCCATGATTCGGCGACGGTGAAGCCGAGCCGCTCATACAGGGCGATGGCACCTGCCCGCCACTTCCACACGGACAGCCGTACCGTGCTGACGCCGCTTTCCGCGGAATGCGCAAGCGCGGCGCTGACCAGGCCGGACGCGATGCCCCGGCTCCGGAATGCCGGGTCTGTCCAGAGCCTCTTGACCTCCGACCGCCCATCGACGGGGGCGGTCACCACCAGGCAGCCCACGGCTGTTTCGCCGCTCAGAGCCATCAGGACAACATCATCGGCAAACGCGCCCCGCGGGTCCAAGATTTCTGCCCGGTAGCGGTCCGGCAACCCATCCACATCGACAGCGGCCTCGCCCTTTTCGGCCTCCGTCCGCAGATGGTAGGCCGCCAACAACTCGGCCAACCGATCCACGGAAGGGCCCTGACCTGGCCAGCGGACGATGACAACCTCGCATTGATCAGTCATTGCGCCAGCATCACACGACCCGTACCAGACACCGAACGGGCCCCTTGATCCACTTTCGCAACACGCCCTAGAACCCACCCACCACTGGCCTCAGAACTGATCTACAAAGCCAGGTGGTCGTGACGACCCTTGTGACACCGGTGACAGGACCGCGACAAGAAAGCCCACAACTGTCAGTGGGGCTGACCGGTCTCACTCCGCGTGGACGGCATCGACCGACCGTCCCGCCATACACCAACAGGGGGAACACCATGAAGTCGATCCGCCGCAAAGCAGCCACCGCTGGCGCTCTTGCCATCCTGGCCGTGGGCGGCATGCTCGCCGCGACCGCGCCAGCCTCGGCTGCCACGTCCGGCGCCTACAACGGGGCCTGCGGCACGGGTTACGAGGTCTTCACCTCGACTCCGATCAAGTCCACTCAGACCACCGTGGCCGCCACCACGTACGTGGCCTACAGCTCAGCGGACAAGCAGTGGTGCGCCGTCACGGTGCGCAGCAAGCCCGGTGCCCGCGTGTTCATGGAGGTCACTCTGGACACCTGGCCGACCAGCAGCATCCCTGAGAGGGACGCCGGCTCCTACACGACCTTCGCCGGCCCGGTGTACAAGGACCTGCCCAAGGCCGGCCTGTGCATGACCTGGAGCGGTTCGATCGACATCAACTACAACTCCGACCGTGGCCTGTGCCCCTGACCTGACGGCTGCCGGCGTGGCCGGCCTCCGGGTCGGCTACGCCACCTGCCCCGCAGCGGGAACACTGCCCGCCACGTCGCCAGCACGGTCGCCCCATGTGTCTCCAGCAGACTGCAGCTCGACGAGCCAGAGCGGCTGGTGTACAGACACGGCACACAGACGTCGGACGCCCGACTGTCGTCTTCGCCAAGGGCACCTGCCCATGGACCTGGAGCCATTCATCGCCCAGCTCCTGGCCAAGTCCCGGCTCAGCGGCCCGCCTCCGCCGGAAGGGCTCGGGATGCCCAAGAAGATCAACGACCGGCACTTCGGGGCCACGTGGTCAGCGATGAGTTTCCTCGCCTGCCTCCGTCGGGAGGGTGCCGTCGGCCGCGGCCCACGATGAGCGGTGGGTCAGCTTGGGGTGCAGCCGGTCCCAGGTGCGGGCTCTGGCGGCACCGTAGAGACGTGTGTCGGTGACCGTTTCGGTGTCCGGGGTGCCCCAGGTGTCAGGCTGTCCGAAGACGAACTCGCTGCCGTGCCGGGGTGGGCGGCCCATCGTGTGTGGCTGCCGGGGCGGGACAGTCCGGCGCAGGACCCGGTCGGAACGCATCCGGGCGAGTACTTGGACCGGCAGGTTGCTCAGCAGGAAGGCAAGGCGTGGTGCGTCATATCCGGCGTCCGCGATGACGAGGACGTCCGGGTCGCCCTCCTGCCACTGTCTGGCGGTGATCAGTCGATGGAGCAGATCACGCAGTTGCCGGGCGGTGACGGTGGCCAAGTCGTCCCCGGGGGCCAGGCGGAGTGCGTCCAGGGGTGCGGTCCATGAACTGCGGCCCGGCTCGATGGCGCAGATGATCGAGTACGGCCAGCCGGGGACAGGGATGTGCTGGTCTTTGCCCCGGCCGTAGGTGTGGCACAGGATCCGCTGCGGTGAGGTGTGGGCATCGGGGCGTAGCCAGCAGGTGATGTCGATGGCCAGGACCAGCCGGCCGTCGGCAGCCCGTGGCAGTGGCACCGCGGCCAGGGCCCGCTGCAGCCGGCCGGTATCAACCCGACCACGGGCGAGGGCGGCGTAGAGCCCGCCATGGCCGCGGTGGTGTTCGCCGACCAGTGACAGCTCGGCCAGCGACCTCACCGGCCCGTCACCGCACAACACGGCATCAGCCAGCTCGAACAACGCATCCGAACGAGCGGTGAGACAGGAGTAGAACTCGCCCCGGAAGCATGACAGTCGGGCCAACGGCTCTCGCCGGGCATCGCGATGCAGCAGACTCATCCTCACGGCCTTCGTGCTGGATGTGTGTGTTCCTTGGTCGGAGCACATGTTCAGGCGAAGGCCGCTTTGGCGTACGGCAGTTACCGAACCGAGTGATCAAGTTCGAGGCGCCATTCGATGTCGAACGTTAAAGATCAAGTTAGTCAACGCCCGCACCGAGCCTGCGACCGTTCCCAGAAGCAGTTGCCCAACTCAATTAGCGCGATCCAGTCGTCAACGCAGTGCGTTGACGAGCTTTACGGTCGCGCTGAGACCATCTTCCTCTTGCATAAGGCGGGCGGCGCGACCAGTCCTCTCTCGATACCGTGGCATCTCAGAAATAGCGGTCGAGACTCGCTTCATTGTGAGCTTGCCGGACAAAGGCCGCGGCGAAAGTCCTTGCACATGAAGAATGTTTCCCCAAAACGGCTGATCGGCTATGAAAGGCAAAATTACAGAAACTGCTCCCGATTGCAGCGCAGCATGCACAGTTCCTGCACCACCGTGGTGGATCGCGGCAATTACCTTCGGCAAAACCAGGGAATGCGAAACTTCAGCCCGAACGAGAATGTCACCGCCACTCAAATCATCTGGAATTTCCAGGCCGCCCCAGCCAGTAGCAATTACGGCACGATATCTACTAGCCCGGATAGCGGTGACCAGGGAGCGGGCTCTAGCGATTGGATCACCGGAAGCCATAGACCCGAATCCAACGTAGATAATCGGCGACGCTTCCTTGTCGAGAAATTCGTTCAACTCCGCGTCAGGCGTGCCGGCTTGAGACAGACTCCCCCAGGCTCCGGTAATCTGCGTTGTGTCTGGCCAGTCGATCGGGCGGGGCAGTATCGTGGGACTCACTGGAACGACTGTAAGCGCAGGCTCTGCGAGTTTCCCTCGAACAGGCAGAGCAAGCTCTTGCCGGATATTCCCTAGAGATTCTGCAAACATTCGCTGAGCCCCAGCACTTGCCTTATAAGTCATTCGATTCAGGGGACCGAGATTGCGGGTACTAACACCCGCCGAAGGAAACGCCTTGGTGGGCGTTACGCTTGGCACGATTTCAACGAGGACGTACGGTATATCGAGTTTAGCTGCAGCGATTTGAGCTGAGAGGATTTTCGGGTGATGCACAATAACATCGGGACGATATTTTATCGTCTCACGTGCTGCCGACGAAAGTATCGCCGCCATCATCGGCTTCATGACGGTCCGAAATGTGCGCATCGCGACCCATGGCGAAACACCTTGAGCCGCAACGAGTTTACGAAAGTCTCCGTCTAGGCATACAACGTCAATGTTGGCCGCACGAGCTTTGTCGGCAAACTCCCTAGTCACACCTAGGCGCACTTCATGGCCTTCCGTGACCATTCGGCACGCCAAGGAAATGAAGGGTTCGACGTCTCCTCGACTTCCAGCCGTCAATAGCATTATTCGCATGATGTCACTATCGCGCACCAACTCGTAAGCCGCCTGAGTAATCACTACTCAGCCCCGCCGTCAGGCTGAACGGCATCCGCTTCGGCGTCAGTCAGCCCGGTTCGCCGCAGCGCGCACACTGCTGACCTTCGGCGTCGGTCTCAGCCGCAGCAGCCCTGAGTCGGTGTCGAGCCGTGCCGAGCGCGAGGGCGACGGGCCGGCTGCAGCCCGGCGTGTGTGCCGCGGCGGCAATGACCACGACCGGCCCTGCCGATCGCAGGGCGCCTCACGCTGCAGGACAAGCCGGTCGCGCTCGGCTCGCCCGCCGGGCCGCGGAGGTACGGATGCAGGTCCCCGGGCGGCATGGCAGCGAGGGTCTGCCGGAGCGGGAATCAAAAGATGACGAAAGTGAGACAGAGTGGTAGACGTATGCTGGGCGCGCCCAGAGGTGGCTCCGAGTAAACGCCTGCCTGCCGTGCAGGCATTGCTCCGCGGCCGCCGGTAAGGAAGGCCGAGGATGAAGAAGACCGGTGTCGGACGGTATCCGCTGGCGGGGCGTGATGCGGAGCTTCGACTCTACCGAGCCGCGCTGGCCGACCCGGAGTGCCGGGGTTTCGCGATTTTCGGACCGCAGGGCGTCGGAAAGTCGAGGCTGGCTGATGAATGCCTCAAAGCAGGTGCAGCGGAGGGGCGGAAGGCGCTCCGAGTGACTGCCACCAGGGGAGCCTCGACCGTCCCCTTCGGCGCTGTCGCGCACCTCATTCCCGTCGGAGTGGCCGCTACCGATGTCGCCACGGTGTTCGCGGGCATCGCGGCCGGTCTCGATGGGAAGGGAAAGGGAACCCTGCTTCTCGTCGAGGATCTTCCCCTGCTGGACCAGTCCTCCCTCATCATCGTCCAGCGCCTTTCCGACGTAGGCAAGATATTTCTGATATCGACCATACGCGACGGAGAGCGTGAAAATCCGGACTCGGATTCCCTCGCTATGGGATACGGCTTCCGGCAGGTAAACCTCAAGAATCTCAACCAGAATTAAATTCACCGCTTGCTCGAGTCCACCCTTGAAGGAGCCGTGAGCCGGCGCACTTCGTACGAGTTGCACTTGAAGAGCGCAGGGAACCCGCGGTTTCTCCGTGAACTCGTCTTCGCCGCACTCGAGTCACGGGTCATGAAGAATGACGGCGAGGTCCGGGAACTGGAACCGGCGGCAGAGTCTGCTACGAAAACGCCGCATCTCACCGATCTCGTCGAGTCCAGGCTCTCGGCCATCTCCGCCGAGGGGCGCGCTCTTCCTGAGGCGATCTCTGTATGCGGCGAAGTCTCCCTCGACGGTGTCGTGCCCCGCGAGAAGCAGGACGGCTCGCTGATGGAACTCGAGTCCGAGGGCCTGGTGAATATTGCCCTCGATGGGCGGCGTACACGCATTGACCTGGCGCACCCCATCTACGGTGAGGTTCTCCAGAGGAACATGCCTCCTTTCAAGAGGAGACGTGTGTACCTCAGTCAGGTCGCCGCGCTGGAAGCTCCTGGGCTTCGGCGTCGTGAGGACTTCTTCCGGTCCGTTGCCTGGCGTGTCGAGGCGACCGGATCGGCAGAGACGGATCACCTTGTCTCGGCCGCCAGGCTCGCCCGGGATGCCCACAGCTACATCCGGGCCGTGCAACTTCTGGAGGCCGTGTCGCAGCCGGAGAGAACTGCTGCCTGTCTCCTGCTTCTGGGGCCACTGCCTTGCTCAGGCCGGCCGGCCGGACGAGGTCGAGGTCGTCTTCGTCCAGGCTCAGAGGCTGGCTGCCGGCGAGGACGAGATCCTCGACGTCGCTTTCGCCCGGGTGCAGAACCTGTTCTGGGTCCAGGGCGGCAAGGCTGAGGCACTGGACGTGATCGCCGAGGCCGCCCGGCATGCCCGCAGTTCATCGGCGCTGTTCGGATTCGCTCTGCCGAGGCCACCATCCGCATCGCCTGCGGTGATCCGCAGGCCGGTCTGGACGCCCTCGGTGAGATCGACTACGACGTCGAGGATCCGGCAGAGATGAACGTGCTGCTGCTCAGTCTCATGTACCAGTCTCCGGGACTGACCATGACCAGCCGTACGGACGAGGCCATCAGCACCGCCGAAAACGCGTACAAGATCAACCTCAAGCACCACGACCAGGCGCTGTACCTGCACCCTTCTGGTCAGCGCAATGGCCTGATCTTCGCGCTTGCCGAGGCCGGCCGGCTGTCGGAGGCCCGGGCCGTGGGCAACCTTGCCCTGGGGGAGCTCATGGCCGCGCGAGCCCAGGTGCCCCATGTGTGGACGGCGCTGCAGATGGCACGTGCTGAATGGCTTTCAGGCCATCCGGGCTCGGCCAGGCACTGGTACGCAGAGTCGGTCGCCCTTGCCAGGTCGCACGGTCAGACGCTGGCCATGCGACCCGCCCTGTGCGGCCTCGCGGCAGCCGCCGCACAGGTGAACGACACCGCCAGTGCGCGGAAGGCCCTTGACGAAGCGGCGCAGTACCCCCGTGTCGGCCTGTTTGTCGGAGAGGACGACCTCGCCACAGCCTGGCTCCACGTCGCCTACGGGAAGCTCGCCGCCGCGCGCGAGGTACTGGAGGCTGCCGCGGCTTCGGCACGTGCATCCGGAGTTCTGAAGCCGCGCTCCTGACCGATGTCGCCCGACTGGGCGGCGCACGGCAGGCAGTGCGAAGACTCGGCGAGCTCGCAGACGTCTGCGACTCGGCATTCACCCGCGCTCGGGCGGATTATGTCGGAGCACTGGCGGCAAACGATCCGCCGGCCTTGGAAGGTGCGTCCGCCTCGTTCGAGAATATGGGCGTGGACCTGCTCGCTGCGGAGGCGTCCGCGGCTGCTGCTGCGGCGTGGAAGCGCGCGGGCGAGTCCCGCAAGTCCACCGTCGGTGCCAACCGGACCGCTCAGCTTGCTGTCCGGTGTGAAGGTGCCCGCACTCCCGGCTTGACCACGGCCCTCGAGCCGGCTGCGGCACTGACGACCCGTGAGCGAGAAATCGCTGTCCTGACCAGCTCAGGCGCCTCGGCGCAAGCTGTGGCAGAGGCCCTCTCGATCTCCCGGCGGACCGTGGGAAACCACCTTTACAGCATTTACGGCAAACTTGGCGTTTCTACTCGCGCAGAGCTCAAGAAGGCGCTGGAGACACCGAACTGAGGCGAGGCACTCGTCTCGTGCGGTGTGCCTAGCCCGGTCGATCAACACCCCGGCAGGGGCGCCTGACGTGGTGTCGGCCGAACCGCCGGCAGCGAAGCCGGTGTCTTCGCCTGCACGTCGAGAACCAGTGGGTGATGGCCGTGCTGTCCGCAGCGACAGCACGGCCATCCTTTCAAGCGGCGGCAGCTTCGTCTCCACGGGTTGCCGCTTTCCGGGGCGCGCCTCGAGCAGATGGTGCTCGGGTGTGTGCGGTGCCGCCGACCGCACAGAGGCCCCGAATCTCCGGATCGTCCCTGGCTCAGACGGGGATCAGTTCGCGGTCCTCGTCCGAACCGCCCGGGCTCTGGGACACTTCCTTGTCGAGCTGTTCGCCCTCCACATCGACGTTGGGCAGAGTCCGCTCCAGCCAGCGCGGCAGCCACCAGGCCCGTCGGCCGAGCAGAGCCAGCACGGCCGGAACGATCGCCATGCGGACCACGAAGGCGTCGAAGAACACCGCGATCGCGAGACCGAAACCGATCATCTTGATCATCTGCTCGCTGGATCCGATGAAGCCCGAGAAGACCGCGATCATGATGACCGCCGCCGCGACCACCACACGGGCACTGTGACCGAAGCCGGTGACGATCGCCTCCCCGGGGCGCTGGCCGTGGACGAAGGCCTCCCGCATCCGTGTTACCAGGAAGACCTCGTAGTCCATGGCGAGACCGAAGACCACGCCGATCATGAAGATCGGCATCATCGACATGACCGGACCGGTCTGCTCGACGCCGAACAGCGAGCCGAGCCAGCCCCACTGGAAGACGGCCACGACGGCGCCGAGCGCGGCGACGACCGAGAGCAGGAAGCCGAGCGCTGCCTTGAGCGGCACGAGCACCGAGCGGAACACCACCATCAGCAGGAGGAAGGCGAGGCCGACGACCAGTGCGAGGTAGGGCAGCAGGGCGTCGCTCATCTTCTGCGAGAAGTCGGTGTTCAGCGCGGTCGCACCGGTGACGTAGACGTGGTCGCCGCTCTTGTCCCGGATCTCGTGGACCAGGTCCTCGGTGGCGAGTGAGGACGGCCGGTCCTTCGGGATGACCGTGATTATGGCTGTGTCGCCGGCCTTGTTGAGGGTCGGCTCGGTGACGGCGGCCGTGCCGTGGAGACTGCGGATGAGCGTGATCGCCCGGTCGGCCTCGGCTTTGCCGCCGTCGACGACGACCGTCAGTGGGCCGTTGAAACCGGGACCGAAGCCTTCGGAGAGCAGGTCGTAGGCCTTGCGCTGGGTGGTGCTGACGGGCTGCGAGCCGTCGTCGGGCAGGCCGACCTCCAGCGAGGCGGCCGGCAGGGCGATCGCGCCGAGGCCGACGACGCCGATGAGCAGGACGGCGACCGGGTGGCGGAGCACCAGGCGCGCCCAGCGGGCGCCCGCGTTCGGCTTGCCGGAGAGGGCCCTGCCCTTGCGGACCTTGCGCCCGAGCACTCGGTCCCCGGCGAAGCCCAGCAGGGCCGGAATCAGGGTGAGAGCGATGAGCACGGCGATGACGACGGTGCCGGCCGCGGCGAAGCCCATCTTGGTGAGCAGGGGGATGTTGACGACGGCCAGGCCCACGAGGGCGATGACCACGGTCAGGCCGGCGAAGACCACGGCCGAGCCCGCAGTGCCGGCGGCCCGTCCGGCGGCCTCCTCCTTCTCGCGTCCCTCGGTGAGTTCTGAGCGGTAGCGGGAAACGATGAACAGTGCGTAGTCGATGCCGACCGCGAGGCCGATCATCATGGCGAGCGTCGAGGTGGTCGTGCCCAGGTGGAGGGCGGCAGCCAGCGCCGTGATCGTGGAGATGCCGATGCCCACGCCGACGAGCGCGGTGAGCAGCGGCAGGCCCGCGGCGATCAGCGACCCGAAGGTGACGACCAGGACCACCCCGGCGATCACCACGCCGATGATCTCCCCGGCGCCCGTCTCCGGTGTGGCCTGCAGCGCGGTGCCGCCGATCTCGACGGTGAGCCCGTCGTGCCGGGCCTGCGCGCCGGTCTTCTTCAGGGCGTGGAGGGTGTCGTCGGTCAGCTCCATGGAACCGACCTTGTAGGTGACGGACACGTACGCCGTCGAGCTGTCCTTCGACACAGCCTGCGCCGTGTACGGATCGGTGACGGAGGCGACCTGCCGGGAGCCGGACTTCAGCGCGGCGACCGCGCCGGTGACCTCGGCCCGGGGACCGGCGTCCGTCATCTTCGCGCCGTCGGGCGCCTTGAAGACGACGCGGGCGGTGGCGCCGTCGGCACTGCCGCCGGGGAAACGCTCCTCCAGCAGGTCGAAGGCCTTTTGGGCCTCCGTGCCGGGGACGGAGAAGGACGACGAGGTGGCAGGCGGCGCGGCCGCCGCGGCGAAACCGGCGAGCGCCAGCAGAGCCACCCACATGAGGGCCACGATCCGGCGGCGCCGAAAGGCCAGCCGCCCCAGTTTGTAGAGAAACGAGGCCACGAGGGCTCCCTGTTCATCGAGGGGGACGAGAGGAACAGGGTCGGCCTGCCTCCTTGACCACTCAGGTCACAGAGCTGCGCCGCACATCACGTGCGGGGGTCCTCTCAGGCACTCATCGTCCTTCCGGCTCTGAGCCCGCCACATGAGTAAACGATGCCTATAAGTCCCGCCGGGCATGGCAGGTTCGCCGGAGGATGTGCCGGCGGATCATGATGCTCTGGTTCTTCTGGCCGATGTGGTCGGTGCGGCCGAGGACAGGGTGGTGAGCGGGCCTCATGGCCGGGGGAAGAGAGGGGTCCGGGGCGGTGGGTTCGCATCACCCGCGCCTGCGGGAAGAGCCGGACTGTCGCGGCCCGCTACGTCTGCGACAACCTCCTCGCCGACGCCCTGCGCCGGTGCCGGCAACCGCCTCGCCGGCATCCTCCACGGCTGCCTCAGGACCCGCACCCGCGACGACGAAGCGAACGCCTGGACCCACCAGGCTGTCTGATGCTCGGCGACGGAGAGCCCAGCGGGCCCGCCCCCTCAGGGAACCTCAGCGAGCCGGAAGGCCAGACACACCACAGAAGTGTGATCATCGACGGGGGTGCCCATGCTGCTCCAATAGCGCCGATGACCGGCGCGCCACTCCTCGAGAGAGGCATCACCCTCGCCTTCGGCCTCGGCATGCTGCCATGTCACCTCGATGAAGGGCTTCACTTGCCTCGGCGGCGAGGAATGGGCAAGCCCATCTGCTCAAAGTCGTGTGAGCAGTCCATGAGGCGGCCGGGGTCGCTGCCGGCAAGGGTGGCCGCGAAGCGTGCCCGGGCCTGGGTGAGTGCTCCGTCGCAGTCGGAGGCGGGTTCGGTGAGGCGGTGCTGGGCACCCGGGGCGTCACCGCGGCGTGCGATGTCGGTGAGCAGGAGGACCTCGGACAGGGTGTGGCCGGTGCGGCGAGCGTGGTCAGCCGCAGTGTGCGCGACGTCGTGGGCGCGGCTGAGGTTGCCTCGGGCCGCGTGCAGCCAGGCGGTGCTGAGCATCTCCTCGCCGACCATGAAGTCGGTCGGGGAGTACTGTTCAAGATCCGGGAGCAGGGACTCTGCCGTGTCCGTGTCGCCGGTCAGCGCCGCGCAGGCGATCAAGCCCGACACGAAGTGCCTGGTGGTCCTGGTGTGCTGGTGCGTGCGAGGGCGGCGGTCTCCGCGTACCAGCGGCGCGTACTGGACGGGTGCCCGGCCACCTACTCCGTTCGTGCGCCGTAGTACGAGCTACTGGTGCGCGAGGGAAGCGTTCTTCAAGCCGGCCTGCCCCGACATGCTCCAGGACCTGCCCGAGCCCATGGCCGCCGCCGTGACGCTCACTGCAGCCGGCTTCACCGCAGAGTCCCTCCAGGACGCTCATGGTCACGGAGATCGCCGCACTGCCGAAGGGCACCCTTTGATCATCAGGGGTCGCGTCGTTGCTTGCCGTCGGGTAAACCAGCCAACTGCCGCCGTGCTCGGACGAACCACTCATCTCGTCACCGAGAAGGCATCAGCCCTGGATCCGTCAGGGTTTCGGGCGTCTGGCGTGCCCACTGCCTTTCGTTACGGAACCAGAATGATCTTCCCGGTCGTTCGTCCCTGCTCACCGAGGCGGTGTGCATCAGCTGCTTTGCTGAGCGGAAAAACCGTGCCGACATGGACGGTAAGTTGGCCGTTCCCGGCCAGGTCGGCCAGAATCTCCAGATCGGAACGGTCAGGTTCCACCAGCATGAATTCTGCCCGAAGGCCGTTCTGCGCAGCCCAGTGGACTGCTTCCGCATCGGTGCCGTTCAGCGCCACCACTCGTCCGCCGGCCACCAGTGTGCCGGCCAGCTCCCGGATTTGGCCGGCGACCGTGGCGAGGAGAATATCCACATCACCGACCTGCGAACCCACCTCAACGCTCTGATAGTCGATGACCTCGTCCGCTCCAAGTTCCCTGACGAAGCCGTGTTTTGCAGCGCTCGCTGTTGCGATGACGTGAGCGCCGCGACTCTTGGCGATCTGGACGGCGAGGTGTCCCACTCCTCCGGCTGCGGCCGGAATGAGCACCCGCTGGCCGGCCTGAAGTCCGGCGGTGGCCACCAGGGCCTGCCAGCTGGTGAGACCGGCAAGAGGCAGGCCGGCCGCCTCCACATGGCTCATCCCGGACGGCTTGAGGGCCAGATGTCGTGACGGAGCGGTCACATAGTCCGCATAGGCTCCCGCCTCCTGGGGGAACCGAGGCATGCCGAAGACCTCGTCCCCGGGCGTGAACCGGGTCACCCCGGGGCCGACCTCCGCCACCACTCCTGAGACGTCCCAGCCGACAGAGAAAGGCGGATCTCCCAGGCCTCCGCCACTGCGTACTTTCCAGTCGACGGGATTGACCCCCGCCGCCTTGACCTCAACGAGAACTTCTGTTGGTGCAGGTACCGGAATTTCGGCTTCGACGGTTTCAAGGACTTCTGGACCACCGAGTCTGCTCTGGATTACCTTGTACATATATTGATTAATTCCAGATTGAAGTGCAGATGGCATGAGTACGGCATACTCAACGACAGGCGCTCTGGATCTGTAGGTGAAAGTCGAGTTTTGACATGGCGTCCGTGGTTTGCTGCATCGGTCTTGTCGGCGCGGCCATCACCGTAGCCCTGGCTTTCGCACGAGAGGGCATTTCGTGTGACTGCAGACGAGGCCCGCCGGGAGACCAGGCGCAGGCAGAACGCAAGGCGCCGATCCTGTCGCCCGACGACCAGCGGAAGCGTCGAGGCGACAGGGATGGCCGGGACGGATGCGGGGGAGCCGATGACCGCTTCCCGGGCGTCCTCGCCGCCTGCGTCGGGGTTGGCCGCTGGACGGCGCGGGTGAGGCGTTGCCGGGCGGCTGCCCCAGGATTACCCGGCCGACACCACAGACGCTCCCACCCGCAGCCGTCACCACCACGTTCCCGGACCGCCTCCAACGGCCGCCCGGACCGCTCGCCCGCAGTCCCGTGAACGTGTCCATCTACACCCGCTCATCCCTCAAAAACCCAGCTATACAAGGTAGATGCCCCGATCGTGACCTTCTGCTGCAGGCTTTAGATTCGGGCGTCAGCGGGTTCCTGCACCGGCTGACGACTCTCCACAACTGTGTTCGGCCGCCGGCCGGCCATGCGGCATCCGAGACAGTCCGTGTGGCCGCCGCGCGCACTCAGATCGCGCACACGCCAGTCCCACTGGTCGTCGGGACGAGGGCCGCTCGGCTTGCCCCATCCGGCTAGGTGGAGCACCCACGTGATGCCCGCAGCGAGTACCACGGTCGCAGCCCCAGTAGCGATAACGAGAGCCGAGGCGGCTATCACGCCGATGCCGGCGATCCCGAATCCGACCAGGGCGATGAAGGTGCCGGTCCATCCCGCCACCGTGTGACCCAGGTCCACATGGCCGTGCGCACTCATCAATTCTCCCAGGGTTCATGGCAATGAGCCGGTAGCCCATGCGCACAAGCAACGTTGGACCGCTCACGAGGTCACCGGATGAGTAAGAGGTACTCGTTTCATCGGCACGGATCTCTTGCAGGCGACTGTGCAGGGACCTGAAGCAGGGCTTCGGCATAGCGGCGTGATGCCCGGCTTGTGATCATCCGAAGCCGAGGAGTACGAGGGGCGCCGGTGGTCGCGGACATTACGGCCGAGGCCGGCCGCGATGCGCACACACCCGGCTCCGCAACTCGGTCGAGCGCGCCTTCGCCCAACTCAAGTCCTGGCGGATCTCCAGCCGTGCCCGCTGCGGCCCAACCGCCCGACGTCACTCGCCTGAAGCCGCCCTCACCCCGGAGAAGCACCGCCGAAGAAGCCGATTGGTCATTCTGAGCGCTGCGTACGGCACATGGACTGAGGCTGGTGTCTCGTTGCTTCTGCCCCGCAGACGCAGGGGGATCATGAGCCGCCAACCGCTCGGGGGGCTACGGCGCGCAGGGAGTACATGATCGGCAGATGGGTGTCACTGAAGGGGAACCGGTACATGCCGTCGGAGCCTTGAGGCAGGATGTGGCGGCCGTCGGACTCGGTCTCTGTGTGCTCGCCGTCGCCGAGTCGCTCGACGAGCAGCCCTGCCGAGGCGGCAGCTGTCACGATCTCGCCGAGCGAGTAGGGGTACTGGACCGTCTCCTGCGGCGCCATCTCGGCGTTCGGATCGGCATAGGAGCCGCTCATGGCGGCAAGCTGGGGCTCGCCTCCGCCGTAGGCGGGTCCGGTGAGCTCGTGCAGGGTCAGCCGGTGGCATTCGGCGAATCCGTTCTCTGATCCCTTTCGCCTACTGCTTGAGCGAGGTATCGCACGACCGCTGTGCGTGGTACCGGACCAGTTCGATCAGTTCCAGTGGCGCAAACGCACCGTAGTGACGGAAGGCTTACCTGCACCTGCTGATCGACACGATCGGCCTACCTGCGCGATGCCGACGTTCCGGCCGCCCATCCTCGGCGGTATCCCAAGGTCGCAGAAGACCAGGACGTACAGGTCTTTCCCTGCAGAGGAATACCTCGCTGAACGAGACGAATTACCCCGTATATCTCAGGTGAGTTGCTTGTGCATGATGATGCAGGGGCGGCCGTGCTGGTTGTCGGCGCGCCGGTCGATCTCCCGCCAGCCCAGATGACTCCAGAAGGCCAGGGACGTCGAGGTGTTCGCCAGCACGGCTAGCCGAACGCCATCCCGGCCTTCGTCGCGGAAGCGTTCTTCGACGAGTCCGGCCAGCAGTCGGCCGATGCCTCGGCCGTGGATCTCGCCGTGCACCAGCAGCAGTCCGATCCAGGGCTGGTCGTCGGCGGGATGACGGTCGAGCAGACAGAGGAGGCCGACGAGTTGCCCGTCCTCGTCGCGGGCCATCAGAACCTCGCAGCCCTCAGTGTTTGCCTCTTCCCGCAGGTCGGCTTCGACCCGGTCGGCCGGAATGTGCTCGGGATCGTATTCGCCGGCGGCGCGGCAGTATTCGGGGTTGGTCGCGTAGAGATCGACAACCTCGGCGATCTCCTGCGGGGAGAAGCCGAGCGGAGCAAGCGTAAGCATGTGGGCCAGGGTAGTCATCCGTGGCCCTGGCCAGCGACTGTGAGAAGGCGGGTGTCCGTGTTCAGGTCGTGAGGACCGACCTGAACACCCTCCGCACTGGGACACACGAAAGGAACTGCGGGAGCGTGGTGTGCCCGCAGCGTCCGGATAAGCAGAGATTACTCATACCCGCTGACCGAACTCACGGTTGACTCACCTTGCCTGCCCGCCGAAAAGCAGAGCAGCGCCGAGGCGTGGGCCATCCCCGGTTCGTGAGAGCCGCCGACCCAAAACGGCGACCCATGCGCGGGGTTGGGGCCCTTGCCGCACCCCACGAGGCGTGCGGATCACCGAGCCGGCAGGGCAACCGCGCTCCGCCGCACAGCGGCCCGCGATTCCTGATCCCGCCCGCAACACCCCGGCTGTGCTGCTCGGCCAGCCCGCCCCGCAGGCGATAGCCGGCGCCGCCCGGCGACGCAACAGCACCACAGAAGGAAGAAGAACAACGCGATGAAAAAGCTCATAGCCCCCCTGTGTGCAGCGTCGACAGCCGTCGTCCTGGCATTCATGCCGACCACGGCACAGGCAGCCGGAATCGAGGACGGCGCACCCCTGGTGGCCGCCGAGAACGAGATCATCGACCAACTCGCGGCACTGGGCTGGCCGGGACAGGACCCGGAGAACTTCTATCCCGGTGCCGGCGCCCACGCGGACTCCGCCACAGCCACGGTCGTCTGGGGCACGCCCGGGAACCCCAGCTCCTATCAGGTCGAGGCCAAGTGCGCGCAGTTCCTCACCGCCTCGATGAAACATGCCTACTCCTGGGCCACCGACGCGTGGTTCACCTCTGGTATCGGCTTCCGCAGCCCGACCTCGGAGCAGTACTACGACGCCTTCACCGACACCTCCGCCGGCGGCGCGCTCGATGACATGAGCGATCACGTCAACCGCCCCTCCGCGCAGCGGGTCAGCGACCTGCATGCGGGTTCCGTGATCGCGGTGAAATACCTGGACGGCTCGGAGGGCGGAGCGAGCGGGCACATGATGGTCGTGCAGTCCGTGGCACCGTTCGAGCGCGACGGCAACAACGCCACCCAGGAGTACGCGGTCAGGGTCTCCGACAGCACCTCCGCCCCGCACGGCGTCGCCTTCTCCTCCAAGACGTCGCCGCACTGGGCGTTCAAGGACAGCCGGGTCGAAGGCTCTCCAGGACTCACCACGAAAGAATGGAGCGGCGCCGGCCGGGGAACGATCTTCATCCAGGCCGACACGACGACCGGTAGACCGACCGGCTACTGGTGGGGCCGGAACGAGGCCGCGTTCAACACGGTCGCCAACCGCCCCATGGTCTTCGTCGACATCACCCGCTGACGCGTGCGGGGTCGACGCCGCCTCCGCACGCACGCCGCCCCGGTTGCCACTTACCCGAGGGCGGCGCTTGTAGGCAACCTGTTCCGCACCCATCCCCGAGACCGAGGTCCACCCCCGGTCCGGAAGGAAAACCGCCATGAAGTCGCCGCTCACCTCGAAGCCCGACATGGCCCATGAGGCGCAGCGCACAGGCCGGACAGAAGCCGGCATCGACGAAGCACACCAGACCCCGGCTGCTCCCGGCCTGCTCGCTTCCTTCACCCGATTCGTCCTGTGCGGCGGTGGCGTCGGCCTCGCTTCTGGCCCGGCCGTAGCACTGCTGGCCGCGCTGATGCCCTGGGCAGTGGCGAACGCGCTGATCACCGCAGCTTCCACCATCCTCTGCACGGAACTCCACGCACGCTTCACCTTCGAGGCCGGGCAGAGTGCGGGATGGCGCCAGCACTGGCAGTCCGCTGGGTCGGCTTCAGCCGCCTATGCGGTCACCTGCACGGCGATGCTCATCCTGCACATGGTGCAGCCGTCGGCCGGGACGCTGAGCGAGCAGGCCGTCTACCTCAGCGCTTCCGGGCTCGCCGGAATCGGACGCTTCCTGGTGCTGCGCCTGTTCGTCTTCGCCGGCAACCCGACCAAGATGCAGAAGAACAGCTCCGGGGGGTGCTCAGAAAGCAAGCGAGACCGCGTCCTGGTCCACCGCTACTCCGACATGGCCGGATGCTACGCAGCCAGCGAGTCATTACCTGCGGGGTGAGGACGGCCACGACGGTGTCGACCGTCAGGGTGTCACGACCAGTAGTAGATGCTGCTTCAGCTCGCTAGCTGGGTGGGGGCCTCTGAACTGCGACGCCTCAACTAGGGCCTGTTCTAGCCGGCCGCGGCGGGAGGCGTCGGCCACCTCGCCGTTCAGATCGCCAAGGCTCGCGGTGCTTACGTCATCGCGACCGCCAGTGGAGCAAAGCACGATTTCGTGCGGGGCCTTGGCGCCGATGAGGTCATCGACTACACGAGCTCTGTAGTGAGCTCCCAGGTGAGAGACGTCGATGTCTTTCTGGCCACCGTGCCCGGGCAGATCCGGGACCTGGCTGAGGTGTTGGTGCCCGGTGGCCGGGTCGTCGCACTCAACGGCGCCGATGCGGACGCGGTTCAATGGGCCACGCAGAACGGTCTGCGGGCCGACTTCATTGCTGGTGGAACCTGATCGGGCCGGGCGGTGGGTTCCCCTTGGGGTCTTGACGTGGGGAACGCCGTGAAGTCCATGATCGGCATGGACGCAGAGGGGCAGATGATCTTCGCCGCGCCCGGGGGCGCCGGGCGGTCGTGTTCGTGTCCCCTTGGTGTCCGCCGGTGCCGGCGGTTGGATCGATGGGGCGTCGAGGGCGGGGCGGCGCGTCGCGGCTTTCGCGGTTGAGTAGTGATTGCTCATGGTCTCTGTGTCGTCTGGAGGTGTTCTGGAAGGGACAGAAATCCCATTCCGGCTCCTCAGGCAGTGATTTCGATGAACACGACCACGATCTCGCGTCGGCAGCAGTCCCCCGAGCTGCAAGCGGCCCGCACCGGTGAGCACGTGTTCGGTCTGCTTCTGGAGCACGGGCCTCTGGCTCCCGCTTCGGCCCGTCATGAGGCCCGCCCTGTTCTGGCCGCGTGGGGACTGGACGACGACCAGATCTACGAGACGCTCCTGGTGATTTCCGAGCTCGTCACCAACGCTGTCTGCCATGCGATGCCGCCCGTCGTGCTGCACCTGCGCGTCTCTGGCAAAGGCGCGGGAGCCGTGGAAGTCCATGTCAGCGACGGCGGCCTCCAGGCCGCCCCGGACAACTGGGCAGCTGCCCGGCCCGCCGGCGAACACGGCCGTGGCGACATGATCGTCTCTGCTCTCACAAGCCAGGCCGGATCCGGACGCGATAGCGAAGGTCTCATCGACCACTGGGCGAGCTTCGACGCGGCCTGACGACACGCGCCCGCCGACGATCTCGAGGGCGTGCCCAGCGGACAGCGGTGCGTGCCACACCGATCAGAACGGAGCAGCCGACATGAGCGAAGCACAGGAGGAATCCCGCCCGGGGGACCCGGGAGCGGCTCCTGCCCGCGAGCTGCTGGAGCGCATCCGGCGGGAGCAGCGTCACACACTGAGGCTGCTCACCGTCTGCGCGGTGGGTCTGGTGCCCTGGACAGTTCTGCTGGCGCTGACCCTGCCGTACCACTACCAGGTCCACCAGTGGCGCCTGGCCTGGGTGGGGTTGGACGTCCTTCTCGTGATCGCCATGACCGCCACGGCGATCTTGGGCTGGCTGCGGAACAACGCTGTCATCGTGCCGGCCGTCGGCCTGGCCGTGCTGCTGAGCTGTGACGCCTGGTTCGATGTGTCGCTCACCTTCGGCACGTCGGGCGTGTGGCTGTCGGTGGCGCTCGCGGTGTTCGCCGAGCTGCGAGCACGGCAAAGGGCATGGCGACGAACGACACGCTCAACATCGAGTTCGCCGCCAACGCATGCGCCGGGCCCGGGTACCCCGGGTGCACCTGGGGGCGGGGTGGTGCGCGAGCACCCTGTCCGACGCGAGCCTTCTGCCACAACCCGGGGCTGGGCGACAGGAGAGACGCAATGGCCACGAACACGGTCACAGATGAACCCCCAGAAATCACCGTGCCCGGCAGGGACGCCCTGAAGACGGCCGGCCTCGGTATCGGGTCGGCGCCGCCCTCGGCGTCGCAGCCGGCGGAGTCCGGGCCGCCACCAACCGTGCCTTCAGCGCCAGTTTGGGTGATCCTTACGACCTGTGGCACGACTGGAGCTCGATGCCCGGCACCGAGCGGCTGGTCGCCGCGACCCTCCTGCTGCGCCGGACCGGCAAGCCGGGCACGGTCCGCCGTCGAGACGCAGACCGAACGGCCCTGCGGACGGCCCGATGGGCGGCACGGACCGCGACGCGGCGAAGGCCACGGCCCGACACCCGCCGAGCACATCTGCCACGTCCACTTCGTGCGGCGCCAGACCACGATCCGTCCTCGGCGCCGCACCGGGAAGGAAGGAACCCGACATGACTTCTCCACCCACCCGGACGGCCCAGCCACCCAACCCCTCCCGAACCCCGGAGTCCCTGGAAGCCCTCACCCATGCCCTGGCACTGCTCGGCATACGCGGCACCGGACTCATCATCACCGCCCTCGCCAAGGGGCCGGCCGACCTGCCCCTGATGCGTGAGCGCGTCCCCGGCCTCAGCGACGGACTCCTCACCCGACGCCTGCGGGAGATGATCGCCTTCGGCCTGGTGGAGCGGACCGCCTACCCGGGCACCGCCCGTCACACCGTCTACGCACTGGCCTCCCACGGCAAGGCCCTCTTGATTCCCCTGGTGGCCCTGACCGTGTGGGCACAGGACCATCTCCCCACGCACACCTGGGCTGCGGGTCCCCGCACATCGCCGGAATCCGGCGCACTGCATCGCACGGAGGACAGAACATGAGCGCACACGAGAACGTGGACCTGGGGCACACGGTGGCCGGCTGGACCGGCACAGCCCTCGCCCTGGCCGGTTTCTGCGTCACCGGTGTCGGAGTGATCGCTGTCTCCGCGCCGCTCATACTCTCCGGGATCGCAGTGATCGCCCTGGCCGCGGTCAGCACCTGGGTCCTCCACTTGCAGGGATGGGGAAAGCCGAGCGGCCCGCGCCCCGCCGACCAGTGGGACTGGCGGGTGAAGGACCTCCGCGCCCTGCACGCACATCCGCACTGCCTCGGGTGTCGCATGGCGGGCAGGCGGGCAGGCGTGCCGAGGCGACGGCCCCGCTACCGGAGTCGACGTAGTGGCCGCCTCGCCGCCGCCCGGCCCCGGCACAACGTCACCATCCAGGGCACGCACAATCACGGAGGATGCCCACCGCTTCGGTAGCCGGCCGCATCGCCACACAGAACAGAGAAGGAGGGGCCGGCAGTGGCCGCTGAAGACCGAGCCTGCGGCTTGGGTTCCGACGACGACGCCGTGGCGGCGGACGCAGACCGGACCGCCGCCAACGGGGCCCTGCGGGACGACCTTGCCGCGTTCCACGGCACCGACCTCGACGACCGGTCCTACGACGTGGAGGCCTTCCTCGCCGGCGGGCAGAGCCTGCGCGGTATCGAGCGAGAACTCGCCGGCGACGTGACCGGCAAGGAACTCCTGCACCTGCAATGCCACTTCGGAATGGACACCCTGAGCTGGGCCCGCCTGGGCGCCCGCGTCACCGGCGTCGATTCTTCCCCCGACGCGGTCGCACGAGCCCGGCGGCTGGCGGAACGGGCCGGTCTGGAAGCGGAGTTCGTGGAAGCGGACGCCCAGCGTCTTCCCGATGCCCTGGCCGCAAGGTTCGACCTGGTGGTCGCCACCTACGGGGTGCTGTCGTGGGTCGGCGACCTGGACGCCTGGATGAGCGGCGCCGCGTCGGCGCTGCGGCCGGGAGGCAGGCTGGTGCTCGTCGACCCTCACCCCGTCTTCCAGGCGGTGCTCACCTTCGATCCCTTCGTCGCCGACCGGCCCCACGGTGGCGGTGCGCCCCACCACGATGCGATGACGGGCGTCTACGCCCACGCCGACGTCCCCGCTGAGCCGAAGACGTCCACTCGGTACCCGTATTCGCTGGGGCAGATCGTCAGGGCGGCCACGTCGGCGGGACTGGTCGTGGAGCGCCTGGGCGAGCACACGGAGACCGAGACCGGCGGGCGCCACCTCCTGCCGCAGGGCCCGGACGGCCTGTACCGGTTCCCCTTCAGCGGCACCTATCTGCCCATCCTGTATTCGCTCAGGGCGGTCCGTCCGTCGGCTCTCGGCGGCGCATGAGAGCCGACGGTTGAGTTTCACCACGTCGCGGTAGTCCTCCGGTCGCGCGATCGCGATCACCTCTCAGGGGTGCGCTGCCGAGGTCACGACCCCGGGCCACGCAAGTGATCAACGATAGGGTCGGGCTGTTGATCATGTGGCTTTCGGGCGTGGTTGGTCGTTGCCCTGGTCGTGGGGAAACGGCAGTCGTGTCCTTGGATCGTGTCGGATGAACTGTCGTCGCTGATCGAGCCGTTGCTGCCCTGGTCGGCGCCGAAGCCGGGGGAAGGCAGACTGCAGGCGCCGGACCGGCCGGCGCTGTGCGGAATCCTGTTCGTGCTGTATACCGGCATCCGCACTGGTCGCGGGTGATCGACTTCTCCCGCGTCCGGGTGCCCGCTCCCGCTGCTGCTGGCCGGCGGAAACCGCAGCGGCGTCAAGCGGTTGCTCCCGCTGCTGGACACATTCCGGGGACAACCGGCGATGCGACCTGGCCTTGCAGGTCCGCTGGTTCTCCTACCGGGCGACGCTCACATCCTTTGCGCTGGCCGGTGGCCTGTTGCGTGACGGGGCACCGTCGTCGAGGTACCTGAGAGTGACCTCGGCTGCGGCGAGGTCCTGCACCCCGAGGCCGATGAGTTTGCAGACAGTGATCTCGGCGTTGTCCGACCGGCCGGGTGCGGTCCGTGCCAGGACCTCTCCGAGCTCTGCATGCTCCGCGGTATCCATTCCTGCTCGCGCCAGGTCCCCGTGGATGCCGGCCAGTTCACGGCTGTCGACGACGATCCGATCGGCTTTCGGCAGGCAGTCGGGAGACAGTTCGGCCTTGGAAGGATCGTCGGCACCGACTGCGGTGATGTGCATGCCTGGCGTGAGCCACGCGCTTTCGACCAGCGGTTCTGTGCTGGCGGTTGCGGTGACCAGGACGTCGGCCCCCTGACAGGCCCCTCGGGCATCGGCCGCGGCCCTCACGTGCAGTTCAGGGTGGCGGGCCATGACAGCGGCTGTCAGGCGCAGCACGTGGTCGGGGTTGCGTCCCCACACGCGTACCTCCCGCAGGGGAAGTTCATGGGCGGCCGCCAGGATTTGCAAATAGGCTTGGACACCGGTGCCCAGGACGGCGAGCACGGCAGAATCCGGTCGGGCCAGGGTACGTGCGGCAAGGGCACCCGCAGCAGCGGTACGGATGTCGGAGATGTGGTGCTCGTCCTCCAGCAGCATCCGCAGATCACCGGTCTGGGCGTCGAAGACGGCGATAATTCCGGATGCCGGCGTACCACCGCGCCGGGATCGCTCGAGGAACCATGTCGCCACCTTCACGGTGAACACGGGGCGCCCGGGCAGCCAGGCCGACTTCACGTGGACGTCGCCGTCCCGCCCGGCCGGTGCGAAGACCACCACCGGAGAGTCGCCCATGCCCCGGCTGTAGTCGGCGAGCGCCTGGGCCACCGGTTCCAGGACGTCTTCGTATCCGACTGCGGCCCGGATGGCGTCAGGGCCGACGTGGGGCAGCGCGGAGGGGCTCATGCGGGCAGCTCCCTCAGACGCCCTTCAGCAACGAACGCCACTTCGCCGCCCACCATGACGGAGCGGATGTCCTGCCCTTCGCCGTGTGCGCTGATCGTCATCTGGCTGGCGCGGCCGGTGAAGCGCCCCTGGCGCAGGGTGACGCTCTCCCCGTCGCCGATCCGGCTGTGTCGGCGCAGGTAGGCGGCGGCACAACCGGCGCCGGAACCGGTGGCCACGTCCTCGAGGACGCCGTCGTTGTTCCAGTGACGTCCTTCCAGCGTGGTGGCGTCGAGCAGGTAGGCGAACTGTGCACCATACGCAGCGAGGGGAGCTTCGAGGTCCTGGGCGATCCGGGCGCGTTCCAGCGCGTCGCCACGCACAGGAACCATGAGGTACCGAAGTCCTGTGGAGAGCACTTCCGCAGGAAGGTCCGGATCCAGGTCGTCGGCGTCCAAGGAGAACCAGGCGGCCAGCTCGGCGATGTCGGGGCGGCCGAGGAATGCGGCGGGGCCCTGGTCGAGAACGGCGCTGTAGCGGCCCGCTGCTCGGCGTCGGGTGGTGACGTCGACCGTTCGGGCCTTGAGCTTCAGGCACCAGGTCTCGGTGTCATCGCCACCGTGCAGCGCGTGCATGACACATGCTGCCCCGATGAGAGGGTGGCCGGCGAAGTCGAGTTCCCCGGCAAGGTCGAAGACGCGCGCATGCCGGCTCCGGTCACTGGCGGGGTCCCGGGCCAGGAAGACCGACTCGAAGTGGCGCATCTCCTGGGTGATGCGCACCATCTGCTTCGCGCTGAGCTGTGCGGAGTCCGGGAACACCGCCAGGCTGTTGCCGCTGTACGGCCGGCTGCTGAAGACGTCAACGTGTAGGTAGCGCATGTTTCGGACAGTACGGTCTGTCGCAGGTTCAAGGAACCGGCAACTTTCATAGGGCGGATATAACCTGTGCTTATGGGGCCGGATCTTGAGACATCGCTCCTGCGGGCCTTTGTCAGCTGCGTCCGTTCGGGGAGCATTAGCAGGGCTGCGAACGTGCTGGGGCACAGCCAGCCGGCGCTCAGCGGACAGCTGAGGAAACTCGAACGCGCCGTCGGTCAACCGCTGCTGCACCGGTCTGCCACAGGTGTGTCGCTGACCAGGGCCGGGGAGGCTCTGCTGCCGTACGCGGAACGCATCCTTACCCTGTCGGCGCAGGCTATGACGGCCACCGGGGAGACCGTGGCCGGGCACTGCGGCGTAGGTCTGATCGAGGACCTCGCCGCCGCTCCGCTCGCACAGGCCTTGGCCGACTTCGGCCGGATGCATCCGCAGGCGACGCTGGAACTGGTCAGCGCGCCCGGCCCGGCAATGAGAAGGGCCTTCACGACCAACCGCATCCACCTGGCGCTGTGTGACCCGGCGTATCTGCCCGAACCTCCGCGCTGGACCGTGCGGCTGCCCCTCGTCTGGGCCGCCGGGCCTGAGGCGGATCTCAGCCTGGACCCGCTGCCGCTCGTGCTGTTCTCCCAGCCGTGCCGCTGGCGCATGCCGGTACTCGACGCTCTGAAAGACAGCGGACGTGACTGGCGTATCGCCTTCGAGAGCACCGGCCTGGCCGGCGTGCAGAGCGCGGTTCGCGCCGGGCTGGGCGCCGCGGCCCTCCTTCCCGCCCAGGTCGAGTCCGGCATGGCGGCGCACGGTTTGCCCGAACTGCCCGACGTGGAACTCGGAATGGTCCGGCGCCCGGGTACTGAGGGCGATCTCCTTGTCGACGCGGTCGAGGAACTCCTGAAAAGCCTGATCTGACGCAACGCACGAGGGCCAGGCACGACAGGAAGCGGTGTCTGGACGGCTGCCCTCGGACGCCGTCACGACTGCGGCCTGCCTCCACCACGAGGACGAGCCGCCTCCGGGCAGGCAGACGTCGCCTTGGTCAGCGGCGACACCGTGGCCGCCGCGACGTGCCTGCAGTTCGGCGAGCGGTTGCCCGGCCGGACGGTGGGCTCCGCGCCGGCGTACGCACCGGCCTGCACAGCGGTGCTCTGCGGCGATCAGGAGCCGGCCAACCGCCGATGGGACGTCTGCGAGGCGGGTGACGCCCGCGGCACCGCCGTCTCCGCCTGCGCGCTGTGCTCTGTGTGCCCGCGGGTTTCGGCGTCCCGGATCTCGAGGACGCGCAATCCGTCGTGGTGATGCAGCGGGCGCTGGACGAGGAGACCACAGCGGGCGCTTCGCCGGGCATCCGGCCGTATGGGCTGCGCCGGGGGCTGCGCCGCCCGAGAGGGCCGCTTCGACGAGGCTGCGACCCTGCTGCTCGAACTGCGGTCGTCGCCGCGCCACCGCAAGGCGCCGCCGTCGCTGATGCGGCAGGGCGCTCCGGCACGCTGACGATCACCCCTCGTCGAAGCCGGCCGGGGGCAGGACTGCGGCGCGGGTCATGAGCGAGGTCCGTCCGCTCGCCGACGCCGTCGGGCGCGACGGGCGGGAGACGAGCACGCCGGGGCTGCCTCCGCTGCGCATCGCCCAGGTCCGGCGCGGCTACCACAACGCCGGCACGGAGGCGTCCGCCGTCCTGCTGCGTCGCGCCGTCCCTCCCGAAGAGAACGAAGAACCGGGTGCGGCCGGAGCGCCGCAGGCAGCGGGTTTCCGGTCTCCCGCGTCACGCCAACAGGTGTAGGCCAACGAGTGTTGACTTTCCGGTCAGGGGTGGGCATCCTGTCAACAAGTGGTTGCCAACACTTGTTGGCAGTCTGTTCCGCCCCCGGCCCGGAGACCGGGGTGCCCCGGCCCGGAAGGACGATCGCCATGAAGTCGCTGCTCCCCTCGGAGCCCGGTACGGCGTACGAGGCGCAGCACGCCGGCCGGGCGGAAGCCGCCATGGACGAGGCGCGCCGGACGGCAGCCGCTCCGGGCGCGCTCACCTCCTTCTCCCGGTTCGTCCTGTGCGGCGGCGGTGTCGGACTCGCTTCCGGGCCGGCCGTGGCACTGCTGGCCACGCTGATGCCCTGGGCGTCGGCGAACGCACTGGTCACCGCGGGTTCCACCATCCTGTGCACAGAACTCCACGCGCGCTTCACCTTCAAGGCCGGGCGGCGGGCCGGATGGCGCCGGCACTGGCAGTCCGCCGGGTCGGCCTTGGCCGCCTATACAGTGACGTGCGCGGCGATGTTCGTCCTGCACCTCATGCAGCCGTCGGCCGGGACGCTGAGCGAGCAGGCCGTCTATCTCAGTGCTTCAGGACTCGCCGGAATCGGGCGGTTCCTCGTTCTGCGCATGGTCGTCTTCGCCGGCAGTTCGACCACGGTGCAGGAGGGCAGCCCGGCGGGGGTCCAGGAAGCGAGCGAGGCCGCGTCCTGGTCCATCGCGACTGCGCCGTGGCCGAAGACCCCGCAGCCGGTGAGCGAGCGAGTCATCCTGGGTGGGGCGAGGGCGGCGGCAACGATGCCGACCGGAAGAACCAGCGTCAGCGGGACGGGCGTTCGTCCGGGCGAGTCGTTGTGCGAGGGGTTCACCCGAGTGTCTTGACCGCTTGCGTGATGGTGGCCGCGGCGTACCGGATCCGGCCCCGGGTCTTCGTCATTCGCGCGCGGTGTCCCCGGCGTGAGCTGCAGTCCTGGACCCGGAGGGTGCGACACGCCTTCGCGCTGAGGCCGGGGGAGTCGATGATGCAGGGGCCGGCCGGTGATACAGGCTCTGCGTGCCCTGTGTCCGGGGCGCGGAAGACGCCTCGCGCAAGGAGATGACAGAGGCCTTGGCGTGCCGAAGACCGCAAGCCCGTGCCGGCGCCGACCGCACCGGCGAGGTCGGCTGCGGCCGCACCCGGCCGACCGCCCTTCGGTACCGGTCCGCCACCCGCGGCGACAGCGAGGTCGTGCGGCACGTGAACCGGTGACAGCCGCACGCCCGAGGCCATCACGCATGTTCGGTGGACGTCTCAGGCCCTTGTCTCCTGGAAGGCCAGTACGTCGTGGCCGGTGTCCCAGAGCAGGGTCAGCAGGGCGCGCACCGATGCCTGGTCGATGTTCTCGACGATCAGCACGGTGCCGTCCTCGCCAGGCGTGGACACGTGGTCGAACCTGGTTCGGATCACGTCCAGCAGGGTGCGGGCGATCGGTGCGCGCAGGATCAGCTCGTAGCGGGTGGGGGCCATGCCGTACAGGAAACCCCTCGCTCGTGGGCGCGCGCACCACCCGCGAGGCAAAGACACCCGGGGTGGGATCAGATCAGGCCGAGTTCGCGTGCCGCTTTGACGGCGTCCTGCCGGGAGGCCACGCCGAGTTTGCGGTAGAGGCTCTTGTTGTATGCCTTGACCGTGTTGATCGACAGGAACAGCGCTGCGCCGATCTCCCGCTGGGTCGCAGATCCTTGCAGGGCCCGCAGGATCGACAGCTCACGGTCGGTCAGTTCCTCCGCCAGGGCGCCGGAGCGCACGGCGGTGCGGGTGCCGGCCTGGCCCAGCCGTGTTTCGGCCTGCTCGAGGCGCCGAGCCGCGAAGGCACTCACCGGCTCCTCCTCCACGACCTCGCGGGCCCGCGCCAGCGCGGTGCGGGCGGCGGAGCGGTTGCCGCAGGCGAGTTCGGCGTCGGCGAGGTACAACAGGCCGAGGAACAGCGTCGTCGGCCGCGGGTGGAGTTCGGCGAGGGCGACGGCGCGGCGCAGCAGGACCGCGGCCCCCTCCGTGTCGGCGCGCAGGTAGCCGCGCCGGCCGGCGGCGATACGCAGGGCGGCGAGCCCGGGCGTGCTGGCCTCCCGCCCGTCGCGCTCGACGGCGTCGGCTGTCGGACCGGCCTCGCGCAGCACCCGGTCGCACTCTTCGCCGCGGCCGGCCTCGACAAGGCTGACCGTCAGCATGCCCGCTACGGCCATCACGGTCCACAGGGGCCACGAGTCGCGGTGGCGCTGCTGCCACACGTCGAGCAGCAGGGCCGCGGCCTCGTCGAAACGGCCGTCGCGGGCCAGCACTCCACCGAGTGTCGCGGGTACGTGCGGGTGCGCGGTGACATCGCCGGCGGTTTCGAGTTCGAGAGCCTGCAGGGCCAGGGCGACGGATCGCGCGGCCTCGGCGTCCGACATGCCGAAGCCCGCACGCACGGTGAGCACGGCACTGCGGAAGCTGTGCCAACCGGTCATGACGGTCTCTGCGGTGCCCCGGACTTCACAGGCGTCCAGCCAGTGGTTCACCCGGGCCTGATCGCCGCAGAGCGCCGCCGCGAAGGCCAGCGAGTAAGCCAGCAGCGGGCCGACCGCCCGGCCGGGCAGCCGCTCGCCGAACCGCAGGTAGCTCGCGGCGTCCCCGTGTGCGAAGAACCAGGTCTCCGCGTTGCGCAGCATCAGCTCCGCGGCGTCGTCGTCGCGGCCGGCGCGCAGCAGGTGGTGTACCGCGTCGTCGAGCTGCCCCTCTTCGGTGAACCAGGCCGCGGCGTGGCCGAGGACCTCCCGCGGGTCTGTGGTGGCCTCGTGGGCCAGGACGTCCCGGAGCAGGTGATGGCACCGGTACCACTGCTGTTCGTCGTCCAGGGCGGCCACGAACAGGTCTGCCCTGACGAGATCGGACAGTACCTGGGCCGATCCGGTCACCTGCAGTGCGGCGTCGCACAGCGGGCCGGAGAGCCGTTCGAGCGGCGCGGCCCGCAGGAGGAGGTCGCGCTGCCTGGGGTCCAGGCCGGGCAGTACCTCGGCGGCGAAGTAGTCCAGCAGGTGCCGGTTGTCGGCGTGGGCCTTCGCCGGGTCCGCGCGCAGTGCGAGGGCGGCCAGCTGCAGGCCCGCCGCCCACCCTTCGGTCCGTTCCCATACGGCGGTGGCCGCCCTGTGGTCGAGGTCGTGCCCCGACACCGCCGACACCAGGGCCGTCGCCTCGTCGGGCGAGAACCGCAGCTGTGCCGCGCGCAGTTCGGTCAGGTCGCCGCGGGCCCGGAGCCGCGCGAGCGGCAGCGGCGGGTCCGTGCGCGCGGCGATCACGATCCGTAGTGAGGCGGGCAGGTAGGCGACCAGGTATTCGACCGCCTCGTGGATCCGCGGGTCGGTGAGCAGGTGGTAGTCGTCGAGGACCAGCACGTGCGGTGTCTCGGATGCGGCGAGCTCGTTCAGCAGCATCGGCAGCGCGAGGT
This sequence comes from Streptomyces sp. NPDC031225, assembly GCF_055570355.1. NCBI lineage: Bacteria > Bacillati > Actinomycetota > Actinomycetes > Kitasatosporales > Streptomycetaceae > Streptomyces > Streptomyces sp. NPDC031225. The sequence goes on from NZ_JBVIHJ010000018.1 coordinate 154,772, forward strand.
CGACGGGAGCGGCGGCGGCCGCGTCCAACGCCTGCAGCGGGCCCGCGCTGATCGCGTCGCCGGCGTTGTGCAGCGCGGTGAGCACGTAGCTCCAGAACCGGACGGGTTCGTCGTCGCTCTCGTCGAGCGAGACCCACGCGATGCGGCGTTTCTCGTCGGGGCCCGACGCCCAGCCGCTGAGCAGGCTCGTCTTGCCCCAGCCGGCGGGCGCCACCACCACGGTCAGCCGGGTCTCGGCGAGGCGCAGCTGCTGCTGCAGGCGTTCGCGGGGGATCGCGTCGGCCCGGGCCGGCGGGACGACCTGTTTCACGGTGAGCAGTGGCCGTGTAGGCCTGTCCGATGTCACGACACTCCCGACCTGCGGTCCGGCACCGCAACCCGGCGCCGATTCTGCCAGTTGGGGCACCCCGGGTACATCTTGGGGCGGGGTGGTGCGCGAGCACCCCGTGTGATGCGAGTCTCCTGCCCCCACCCGGGGCCGGGCGGCAGGAGAGACGCAAGGGCTGTGAACACCGTCCCGGACGCCCCCTCCAGAGACAGTCGTGACCTGCGGGGACGCGGCCTGATGCCGGCCGCCTGGGCAGCGGCTCGACAGCCGCCCTCATGGCCGCCGTGAGCGTGAAACAGACGGTCGGTGAAGGTCCGGAAATCCCGCACTGCAGCGCCACGCGTTCTACAGCAAAGAGGGCAGAGCAATGCCGTGGAGTGAGATGGAGTGGTTGCGCGCCGCCGCCTGCGGGGGCGAGGGCCCCGAGCTGTTCTTCCCCGTGAGCACGGCCGGGCCGGCGCTGCGGGAGGCCGCCGCTGCCAAACGCGTCTGCGCCCGCTGCCCGGTGAGCTCCGAGTGCCTGTCCTACGCCCTCGGCACCGCACAGACGTCGGGTGTGTGGGGCGGAACCGGCGAGGAGGAACGCACGGAGCTGCTCCGAACCGCCGGGTATGAGGCGACGAGGAGGAGTCCCGGCCGAACCGGACCGGTACGCACCGGGTCCCTCCCGCCCTCCGGGGTGGGCTGGGCAGCAGACGATGAAGCCCCCTGGCGGATCGAGTGCTGTCGGGGTCCTGCGGCGGGATGAGGCGGCCACCGGACTCGGCCTCGGTGTGCTCTGCCGGCCGTTGCGCGAGCGGTCCGCCCGCGGCCCGGGCACTCGGCGCCACTCACCAGCTATCCCTCGATCCCGTGCCGCTGCGCACCGGGGCCCCGGCCCTTCGCGCCAACGACCGTGGGCCAACGCGTGTTGACTTCCGCTGGGAATTCGAGCATCCTGTCAACGAGCGTAGGCCAACACCTGTTGACCTGCTTCCCGGATCAGAAACGGAAGGCTCCGCCATGAACGCCCCCGCACTTCCCGCTCGCACCGAAGTCGCCGTTGTCGGTGCCGGACCGGCCGGTCTCGCACTCGCCGTCACGCTCGCTTCCGCAGGCATCGACTTCGTTGTCCTGGACAAGCTGGCGGCGGGCGCCAACACGTCGCGCGCCGCCGTGGTGCATGCCCGCACGCTGGAGGTTCTGGACGAGCTGGGAGCCTCCGAGGAGCTGATCGCGCGAGGCGTCAAGGTCACCCGGTTCGCCGTCCGCGACGGCGCGCGCCGGTTGCTGACGGTGCCGTTCGACAAGCTGCCCACGCCCCATCCGTACACGCTGATGGTTCCGCAGTACGAGACGGAGAGCGTGCTGCTGGACCGGCTGCGGGCGCTCGGCGGCGACGTGCACCGCCCCTACGAGGTCGCCTCCGTCGTTCAGGACGAGGAGGGCGTGACGCTCACCATGACCACCGGCGAGACGCTGCGCGCCGCCCATGCCGTCGGCGCCGACGGCATGCACAGCACCGTGCGTGAGGCGGCGGGCATCGGTTTCACCGGCAACGCCTACGCCGAGTCCTTCGTGCTCGCCGACGTGGTGATGGACTGGGTCCCGGGGCCGGAAGAGGTCTCGCTGACCTTCGGCACCTTGGGGCTCGCCGTCGTCGCCCCGCTTCCCGGCGGCCACTACCGGGTCGTCGCCACCGTGGACGACACGCCCGCCGCACCGGGCCTCGACTTCGTCCAGGAGCTGCTCGACGAGCGCGCCCCCGGCCAGGCCCAGGTCACCGCTCTGGCATGGTCGTCACGGTTTAGGGTGCACCACCGGGTAGCCGACCACTACCGCGCCGGCCGTCTGCTGCTGGCCGGCGACGCCGCCCATGTGCACAGCCCCGCAGGCGGTCAGGGGATGAACACCGGCATCCAGGACGGCTACACCCTGGGCCGGGCGTTCGCCACCGGCCGGCTCGACGGCTACGAGGCGCAACGCCGCCCCGTGGCCCAGCGCGTGGTCGCCTTCACCCACCGCATGACCCGTATGGCCACCACGCGCAGCTCCGCGGCCCGCGCCGTCCGCAACCTCGCACTGCCTCTGCTGGGGCACACCCCGATGCCCAGGAAGCTCGCCAGCGAGCTTGCCGAGCTCAACTACCGCTAGACAGCGCCCTTCTCGCCGCCGTGTGAATGGGCCTGCCCGGCACGCCGGCACAGGAAGAAGGAACGGGCGCCGCACCGAGCGGCCGTCGCGCGTGCCCGCAAGCCCGTGGCGGCATCGGCGGACACCGGGAAGCGAGTGGTGCCCCACTGCCGTTCGGGGCGGCGAAGTCCTTCTCACCCGGATGCCGCCGGCCGGTATGCCGGGACGCTTGCCGCTGCAGGTTCGCCGCGGGACGTCTCAGACCGGCACCGCCTCAAAAGCCAGCACCTCGTGGCCGGCATCCCAGAGCAGGTTCAGCAGAGCGCGGACCGATGCCTGATCCATGGCTTCGGCGACCAGCACGGTGCCGTCCGTGCCGGGCGTGGACACGTGGTCGAACCGCGTCAGGATCACGTCCAGCAGGGAGCGGGCGATCGGTCCGCGCAGCGTCAGCTCGAAACGGGTATGGGTCATGCCGTCCACAAAACCTGCAGTCCGGGTGCCTGCGCACCACCCGCTCGGGAAGAGCACCCCGGGTGGCCTCAGATCAGACCAAGATCGCGCGCAGCTGCGACGGCGTCGTGCCGGGAAGCGACGCCGAGTTTGCGGTAGAGGCTCTTGTTGGTCGCCGACCCCTGCAGGGCCCGCAGGATCGACAGCTCCCTGTCGGTGAGCTTCTCCACAAGAGCACCCGAGCGTACGGCGGTGCGGGCGCCGACCCGGCCCAGCCGCGCTTCGCTCTCCTCCAGCCGCCGCCTCGCGTAGGCGCTCACCGGCTCCTCCTCCACCACCTCACGGGCCCGCGACAGCGCCGCACGGGCCGCCGACCGCTCACCGCAGGCGAGTTCGGCGTCGGCCAGGTACAGCAGGCCGAGGAAGCGCACCGTTGGCCGCGGGTGCAGTTCTGCGAGGGGGACGACCCGCCGCAGCAGGACGGCGGCCGCCTCCATGCGGGCGTTCTGGTAGCTGCGCCTGGCCTGGGCGATGCGCAACGAGGCCACCCCTGGCATGCTCGCCTCCCGTCCCATGCGCTCGACGGCGTCGGCGAGCGGGCCGGCCTCGCCCATGACCCGATCGCACTCCTCGCCGCGGCCGGCTTCGACGAGACTGATCATCAGAGTGCCGGCGGCCTGGAGAACGAGCGTCGGCGGCCACGCCTTGCGGTCGCGCGGCGACGACCACAGGTCGAGCAGCAGGGTTGCCGCCTCGTCGAAGCGGCCGTCACGGCCCAGCATGGCCCCGAGCGCCGCCCGCACTGTCGGATCCCCAGCGCCGCCCCCCTCGGTTTCCTCGTGCAGCGCCTGCTGCACCATGACGACGGATCGCGCGGCCTCGGAATCTGGCATGCCGTAGCCCGCACGCACGCAGCGCACGGCACTGCGGAAGTTGTGCCAACCGGGGACCACGGCAGAGCTACCACTCGCCTCACAGACGTCCAGCCAGCGGTTCACGCCCGCCTGATCGCCACAGAGCGCTGCCGAGTAGGCCAGCGAGAACGCCAGGGCCGGGCCCACCACCCGGCCGGACAACTCCTCCCCGAACTCCAGGAACGTCGCCGCCTCCCCGCGGGGAAAGAACCACGTCTCCGCGTTGCGCAGCATCAGCTCGGCGGCATCATCATCGCGGCCGGCCCGCAGCAGGTGGCGTACTGCGTCGTCGATCCGGTCCTGTGTCGCGAACCAGTCCGCGGCATGGCCGAGAACCTCCTGCGGGTCCGTCGTCGTCTCGCCTGCCAGAACATCCCGCAGCAGACGATGGCACCGGTACCACCGCTGTTCGTCGTCCAGCGCGGCCACGAAAAGGTCCGCCCTGACCAGATCGGACAGTACCTGGGCCGATCCGGTCACCTGCAGTGCGGCGTCGCACAGCGGGCCGGAGAGCCGTTCGAGTGGCGCAGCCCGCACGAGCAGGTCACGCTGCCTGGGCTCCAGACCGGGCAGTACCTCGGCGGCGAAGTAGTCCAGCAGATGCCGGTCGTCGGCGGGCGCCTTCGCCGGGTCCGCGCGCAGCGCGAGAGCAGCCAACTGCGGCCCCGCAGCCCACCCTTCCGTCCGCTCCCATACGCCTGCCGCCGCCGCGCCGTCGAGGTCGTGCCCCGACACCGCCGACAACAAGGCAGCCGCCTCGCCGGGCGAGAACCGCAGCTGCGCCGCCCGCAGCTCCGTCAGGTCGCCACGGGCCCGAAGCTGCGCGAGCGGCAGCGGCGGATCCGTACGTGCGGCGATCACCACCCGCAGTGAGGCGGGCAGGTATGTCATGAGGTACTCGAGCGCCTCGTGGATCCGCGGGTCGGTGAGCAGGTGGTAGTCGTCGAGCACCAGTACATGTGCCACCTCGGATGCGGCGAGCTCGTTCAGCAGCATCGGCAGTGCAAGGTCGATCGGGGGGACGCCTGCCGCGTCCAACGCCTGCAGCGGGCCTGTGCTGATCGCGTCGCCGGCGTTGTGCAGCGCGGTGAGGACATAGCTCCAGAACCGGACGGGTTCGTCGTCGCTCTCGTCGAGCGAGACCCACGCGATGCGGCGCTTCTCCTCGGGATCCGCCGCCCAGCCGCTGAGCAGGCTCGTCTTGCCCCAGTCTGCGGGCGCCACCACCACGGTCAGCCGGGTCCCGGCCAGAGGCAGCTGCCGCTGCAGGCGTTCGCGCGGGACCGCGCCGGCCCGGGCCGGCGGAATCACCTGTTTCACCGTGAGCAGTGGCCGCATAGGTTTCTTCGACGTCACGACGCTCCCGACCTGCGGCGCCCAGCACCGCAACCCGACGCCGACTCTGCCAGCTGCACCACCCCGGGTACATCTCGCGGCGGGGTGGTGCGCGAGCACCCTGTCCCACGCGAATCTCCTGCCACGACCGAGGCCGCGCGACAGGAGAGACGCAATGGCCACGAACACTGCCACACAGGATTACCCGGAAATAGCCCTGACCCGCAGGGACGGGCTGAAGCTGGCCGCCCTCGGCATCGGCTCGGTAACAACCCTGGGCGTCGGCTTCGGCGGAGTCCGGGCCGTCACCAACGGCGCCTTCAGCGCCGGATCCGGCGATCCCTACGACCTCTGGCACGACTGGACCTCGATGACCGGCATCGAGCGGGTGGTCGCCGCCGGCGTGCTGGCGTGCAACCCGCACAACACGCAGCCCTGGCGAATGAGTGTCGACGGCGACACCATCGACGTCCACTCCGACCCCAGCAGGCGGATGCCGCTCAACGACGCCAGCGGCCGCGAGCACTTCGCCGGCCTCGGCTGCGCCGTCGAGAACATGGTGATCGCCGCCGGATCGGCCGGCTCGGCGTCGCAGGTCACCCTCTTCCCGCACGGCCCGGCCTCGGACCATGTCGCGCGCATCGCACTCAGGAAGGACCGCACCGGACAGGACGGTGACCTGGCCGCCGCGATCCCGCACCGGCACACCAACCGCGGTCCCTACACGTCGGAGCCCGTCGATCTGGACGGTTTCACCGAGCAGAGTTCCCGCATCCATGGGGCGAGCGTGCTCTGGATCACCGACGAGCAGACACGGGCACAGCTGGGACGGCTCTACGTCGAGGCCACCGAGGCGATCACCGCGGACACCGCCCAGTCCTCCGAGGCCTTCACCTGGTTCCGCAGCTCGCGTGCCGGCATCGACAAGCACCGCGACGGGCTCACCCTCGACACTCAGGGCCTTGACGGGCTGACGCTGTTCGCCGCGAAGCTCCTGCCGGCGCAGTCCCGCAAGGACGGCGACGCCTACTGGGTCAAGGCCACCCGCGAGGTGCACACCGCGACCGCCGCCGCCTACGGCGTCATCGTCGTCGGCGACGTCACCGACCGGAGCGCCCAGGTCAACGGGGGACGGCTGCTGGCTCGGATGCACCTCACCGCGACCACGCTCGGCCTGGGCCTGCATCACATGAACCAGATCACCGAACGCATCGACCGCGACCACGCGAGCGGCGGCCCCGACGTCTTCTCCGCACGTTGGGCCGCCCTGCTCGGCCGTCCCGCCTCGGGCGGCCTGCTGTCCTTCCGCATCGGTCACCCCGAGCGCACCCCGGGCCTGAGCCCGCGCCGTCGCCTCGACGACGTCGTGACCAGCTGACCCCTTGCCGCGCGGCGAGTCCCACATGCGCCGCCCGTCCATCCGTTTCGTTCAAAGGAGGTTCCCCATGTCCGACTCCAACATCACGGAGCAGGCCGGCGGACCGGTCCGCGCCCTGCGCCCCGGTGCCGTTCTCGCCGTGACCTGTCTTGCCCTGGCGACCGTCGTATCGGCGATGGCTTCGCTGAATGTGGCGTTGCCCGACGTCGCCCGCGAGACGCACGCCAACCAGACCCAGCTGTCGTGGATCATCGATTCCTACAGCCTGATCTTCGCTTCGTTCCTGCTGTTCGCCGCGACCCTCGGCGACCGCTTCGGCCGCCGCAGGGCACTGCTCGGCGGCGTCGCCGTGTTCGGCGGAGTATCGCTCGCCGCGACCTTCACGACCGAGCCGGGCGTTCTGATCGCCCTTCGTACGGTGCTGGGCGTGGCAGCCGCGTTCGTCATGCCCGCCACGCTGTCCACGATCACCAGCACGTTCCCCCGAGCCCAGCAGGCGCGTGCCATCAGCATCTGGGCGGGGGTCGCGGGCGCCAGCGCCGCGCTGGGACTGCTCGCCTCCGGAATACTGCTCGAGGCGTGGTCATGGCGATCGGTGTTCTGGCTGAACGCGGTGATGGCCGCGGTGGCGTTCATCGGCACCTACCTCTTCGTGCCGGAGTCCGCGCAGCCGGGCAGGCAGCGCATCGATGTGACCGGAGCAGCTCTCACGGTGGCCGGGCTGGGAGTGCTGGTCTACTCGGTCATCGAGGCGCCCGAGCACGGCTGGGGCAGCACCCGCACCCTGGCGGGCATCGGTGTCGGGCTCGCCGTGATGGTCGTCTTCGTCGCCTGGGAGCTGCGGCACCCGCACCCCCTGCTCGATCCACGGCTGTTCCGCAACAAGCTGTTCGCGGCCGGCTCGATCTCGACCACCCTGCAGTTCTTCGCGTTCTTCGGGTTCATCTTCGTCACCATGCAGTACCTCCAGCTGGTGCGCGGTGACAGCGCCCTGATGGCCGCGGTGAGCGTGCTGCCGATGTCCGCGGCGATGATCCCCAGTGCCCGCCTCAGCCCGCTCCTGGTCGCCCGGCGGGGCATCCGAGCCCCCTGGACCGTCGGCCTCGTCCTGGTCACCACCGGGCTGGTCGTGCTGGCCCAGCTCGACGCCGGCAGCTCCTACTGGCTGGTCGTCGGCGGGCTCCTGCCGCTCGGCGCGGGCATGGGCCTGGCCACCACGCCGGCCACCGCCGCCATCACCGACGCCCTGCCGCCCCACCTGCAGAACGTGGGATCCGCCGTGAACGACCTCTCACGCGAACTCGGCGGCGCCCTGGGCATCGCCGTCCTCGGCAGCCTCATGAGTGCCCAGTACCGTGACTCCCTCGACACCGGCGGCCTCCCCGCCCCGGTCGCGGAAGCAGCCCGCTCCTCCCTCGCCGCCGCCGACCACATCGGCCACGCCACAGGCAACCCGGCACTGATCGACGAGGCCCGGGACGCCTTCGCCTCCGGTATGCAGCTCTCTCTCATCGGCGGCGCCGCAACCACCCTCCTGGCCGCCGCCGTCGTCACCCTCCTGCTGCGCCGTCCCGGCAAGCCCGGCACGGACCAGGCAGAGACGCCGAACAGCGGCACCCACCGCGACACGGCGAAGTCGACTGCGTAGCCACAGCCACCTGCCCGACAGCCACCACGACGTACGGCGCGAGGGCCGCACCCCGCTGCCCTCGCGCCGTACCAGGAAGGAACCGGCCATGACACTGCCGCACTCTCAGCCGCCGCACCAGCCCCACCCCGTGCAACTGCCCGAACCCCTGGTGGCCCTCACCCGGGCCTCCTCCCTGCTCGGCAGACGCGGTACCGGGCTGATCATCACCGCCCTCGCCAGAGGGCCGGCCGATGTCACCCAGGTGTGCGAGCGCCTCCCCGGCCTCAGCGAAGGCGTGCTCACCCGGCGCCTGCGGGAACTGACCACCCTCGGCCTCGTGACCCGAACCGCCGCGCCGGACACGTCATCTCGTTGCCGCTACGCGCTCTCCGCCCACGGCAAGGCCCTCCTCATCCCGCTGGCCGCCCTGACCGTCTGGGCGGAGGACCACCTCTCCGCCGGCGTCCCTGAGGCCAAGGCCGGTCGCAGAAGGCCGCTGAGGCGTCCGGCTCAGGTTCCCGGCCTCGGCCGGCGCCATACCAACGCCGCTGATCGAGGGCACGTCCGTGAAGGACAGGAAGGCGAGCAGGCGGCGAGGCCGGCGCCGCGAGGGCTTCGCGACAGCAGGCGCGCCCGAGCCTCGCTGCGAGCGTCACGCCTGGGGAACCGGTAGAGCGCCTCGACGAACTTCGCCCCTCACTCCCGATCCCGCCTCACTCGAAGGAGCCAGATGCCCACGCTCGATCGTCACGACGACGTTTTCGTTCTCGACCTCGGAGACGGCGAGAACCGCTTCCACCCCGACTGGCTCGCCTCCGTCGCCACCGCACTGGACGAGGTCGAGAAAGAGACAGGCCCGCGCGCTCTGGTGACCACCGCGACGGGAAAGTTCTACTCCAACGGCCTGGACCTGGACTGGCTGCTGGCCCACCTGGACGAGCACCCCGGCTATGTCGTGTGCGTCCAGGAGCTCTTCGCGCGCATGCTGTCCCTGCCGGTGATCACCGTTGCCGCTCTGCAGGGACATGCCTTCGCGGCCGGAGCGATGTTCTCCCTCGCGCACGACTTCCGCATCATGCGCGCAGACCGCGGGTACTGGTGCATGCCCGAGGCGGACATCGACATCCCCTTCAGCCCTGGCATGTCCGCACTCATCCAGGCACGGCTGGGCCCGCACACCGCGCACCGGGCCATGCTCACCGCGCACCGCTACGGTGGAGCCGACGCGGTGGCCGCCGGCATCGTCGACCAGGCGGTCGCCGAGAACGACGTGCGTACGGCAGCCGTCGCACTGGCCCGGTCACAGGCGGGCAGGGCGGGGGGCACCCTCGGCACCATCAAGGCCCGCATGTACGCCCCGGCCCTGACGGCGTTGCGCGACACCACCCTTGCCCTCAACTGAAGCGCAGTACACGCCGTGGCGGCGGCCGGTGCGGGCCGTTCGGTGAAGGAACGCGGGTGGGGCACACCGGCAGCGCGTCCCCCGGCTGCCGCAGTGCGGTCAGCCGCGACGGGACCGCGACGTGCAGAAGCCGCAATGCGCCGTCCCGCCCTCACGGCCTTGGCCGAGCACGACGCTGCCTGTGCCGGCACGAGGCGGGGCACAGGCAGCGCGGGGGAGGAGAGCGAAAGCCGGTCATCCCTCCGTGGCGGTGCCGTCGGAACCGTCGGCGCTGTCACGGGTGTCGGGGGAGCGCGGCAGGAGGAAAGCGACCGATGCCGCACCCAGGAGGGCTGCTCCTGCTCCGGTGACGAGAGCGAGGTGCAGACCGGAGGCGAAGGCGTCGCGGGCCTGGTTGACCAGGGCGGTGTCGCCTGTCCTGGCGCCGACGATGTTGGCTGCGGCGAGGGATGAGCGGGCTGCCTCGGCCACGTGGGCCGGGAGCCCCTCGGTGTCGAGGGTATTGCGGTAGCCGGCGTTCAGCGCACTGCCGAGGACGGCGATTCCCAGGGCGCCGCCCAGTTCACGGGACAGGTCGTTCACCGCCGAGCCCACGTTCTGCAGGCGGGAGGGCAACGCGTCGGTGATGGCCGCGGTGGCGGGTGTCATGGCCAGGCCCATGCCGGCGCCCAGAGGGATGAGCCCCGTCACGACGAGCCAGTAGGAGCTCGTCCTGTCGAGCTCGGCGAGCACGCTCAGACCGACGGCGACGGCGATCAGCCCTGCGATCCAGGGACGGCGGGCGCCGACACGTGCTGCCAGTTTCGGGGACAGCCGGGCGCTCGGGATCATGGCGGCGGGCATGGGCAGCACACTCAGGGCGGCGATCAGCGCACTGTCACCTCGCACGAGCTGCAGGTACTGCATGACGACGAAGATGAACCCGAAGAACGCGAAGAACTGCAAGGTGATCGACAAGGTCCCGGCGGCGAACGCCTTGTTGTGGAAGAGCCGGGGATCCAGCAGAGGGTGGGGGTGGCGCAGCTCCCAGACGACGAAACCGGCGAGCACGATGAGCCCTACGGTGATGCCGGTCAGGGTGCGGGTGCTTCCCCAGCCGTGCTCGGGCGCCTGGATGACCGAGTAGACCAGGATTCCCAGGCCGACGACGGTAAGCGTGGCGCCGACGGTGTCGACGCGCTGCTTCTTCGCCTCGGCCGACTCCGGCACGAAGACGTAAGTGCCGATGAACGCCGCGACCGCCAGAACGACGTTCACCCAGAAGACAGATCGCCAGGACCATGCTTCGAGCACGGCACCGGAAGCCACCAGGCCGAGGATGGCGCTCGCTCCCGCGACGGCCGCCCAGATGCTGACAGCACGCGTCCTTTGTTCGCGGGGAAAGGTGCTGGTGATGGTCGAGAGCGTGGCGGGCATGACAAAGGCGGCCGCCACCCCCAGCAGAGCTCGCAGGGCTATGAGAACCCCGGGTTCCGAGGAGAACGCAGCCGCGACCGATCCGGCCCCGAACAGAGCGAGGCCGCCCAGCAGGGCCCGGCGCCGGCCGAACCGGTCGCCCAGAGTCGCCGCCAGCAGCAGAAGGGCGGCAAAGACCAGGCTGTAGGCGTCGATGATCCACGACAGCTGCGTCTGACTTGCGTGGGTCTCACGGGCAATGTCTGGCAGGGCCACATTCAGCGATGCCATGGCCGAGACGACGGTTGCCAGAGCCAGGCATGCGACGGCCAGTACTGCGCCGTGACGCACCACTTTGTGACCTTGTTCTGTGAGGCCTCGGTTCATGAGAGGCGTCCTTTCCCGCTGGACAGGTGCGCTGGTGCGATGGACGGAGCCACGGCGGATGCAGCCGCCATGAAGGCACGGCGTAGCAGCAGCGCAGAGTTCATGACGCGCGAGCGCGCAGTGAGGGGGCGGTGTCGACCGCTGCCGCCCGGCAATGCAACGGGCTGCACTACGGAAGACACTGAATGCCAACGGTTGTTGGCCAACCCTCGTTGACATTAACGCATCCGGGGAGATGGAAAGTCAACGAGCGATGGCCTACATTTGTTGGCATGACATCAGACGACACGGAAGCTCCCCCCGGCCCCCGGCGCTCCGACCGCACCCGGACAGCGATCCTCGACGCCGCCCGCCAGCGCTTTGCCGCTCAGGGCTTCGAACGCACGACAATCCGGGCCGTCGCGGCCGACGCGGGCATCGACCCCTCCATGGTCATGCGCTACTACGGCAGCAAAGCCCAGCTCTTCGACGCCGCCCTCGACATCGACCTGTGCCTTCCCGACCTGTCCGCCACCCCGGCAGAGGAACGGGCCGAAGCCCTCGTGCGGCACTTCCTGCACCGCTGGGAGCACGAGGGCGCCGACGACGCGCTCCTGCTGCTTCTGCGCTCCGCCGTCACCAACGACCAAGCGGCACGCCGCATGCGGGAGATCTTCGCAGCCCAGGTCTCCCCGGCCCTCGGCCCCGCCACCAAAGACAACGTCGGACTGGTCTCCGCCCAGCTGCTCGGCCTCGCACTCACCCGCTATCTGCTGCGCATTCCAGCCGTAGTACGCATGACGCCTGAAGAGATCGTCGCCGCCTACACGCCCGCCATCCGGAGCGTTCTCGAACCGCAGGCGTCCGTCCCCAGTGCGTGACCGGCCGCCCGCTCGTTGCTGACACGCTTGCCCGTCTCCCGTACTTCGGCGGTGATCTGGGCGCCATCGGGTGCCGTCCGCGGCCTGTTGCACCTTGCGTATCCGGGTGGCGGGTCCGGCATCGGCTGCACGATGGGGCCGCATTTTCTGTGCAGACAGCTCGAAAATCGAGCAGGGGCAGCGAGGATGGTGCACGGCCGCTTCACGCCGGAGCGGTGCGACCGCGAACAGGACGCGTTCCTCCTGCAGCCTCGCGGATCCTTCCTGCGTGCCTAGCCCCGTGATGCGTCTACAAAGCGCGGGGCTGCTCGGCGGCCCGCTCCGGCTCCGGAGCGTCTTCGAGACGGTCCCAGATCAGGGGCGAACTCCCTGATGCGTCGCTGACGGACGCGATCGGCACAGCGTGGCCGCGGCCACGTCGGACCCGGTGCAACCACGCTGCAGGACCACGCGATTTCCGTTTCAGATCGGCCCCGCGCCTCGTACGTCCCAGATCAGGGCCAGCGCCTCCTGCCGGACGTATGGCCTGCCCCTGGCCGCCCGGATGGGCAGGGATTACTCATCTCCGCTTCCCCGGCTCACGGTTGACTGACCCTGCTTGCCCGAGCAACCGCAGCGGTGCCAAGGCGGCCAGTTCGCGGTGGGGGAGGGCGGCCGACCTGGAACGCCCCCCGGGGCCCGGACTCCGGCCGCTCCCGGTGATGCCGACGGGTCGCTGAGACGGCAGGGCGGCCGGTTCCCGTTGCACGGGGCCAGCCGCAGGCCGGCCCGCCAGGCAGTCAGCCGTCGCACGAGATGCCATGACCAGGGAGGCGGCCTGTGGTCCTATTCCCGCGCAAGCCGGAACTCGGCCATGAGCAGGCCGGGCGCCCGCTCAACGGTGCCGACACGGGTGAAGCCGAGACGCTCATAGAGAGCGATGGCCGGACGATTGTCCGCGCCCGTACTGACCAGCGCCTGCCCGGTGGGGGCCAGCTCGGTCAGCAGGTGATCGAGCAGCCTCAGTGCCAGACCGCGGCGAAACCATTCCGGATCGACGCATACCCGATCGATGTCGATGCCGTCTTCCCCCGCCAGGCGACGCCAGGCAACGAAGGCGGCAAGGTGACCGTCATGCGTCGTCATCCCGAGCCAACGCAACGGCTGGGCCTGCATCTCCTCCAGGCTCTCCAGGAGAGCGGGTATTGCGTCGAAACCGATCAGCGCGGACTCGACCGCATACGACCGGTGGCCGGTCAGGTGCACCGCCGTCGCCGTCGCCACATCCGTCATGTCCAGCTCGCTGACGAACACAGCCGGACCGCATTCACTGCCCCCGCGCCGCTCGAGATGAGACGCAACTCTGCTGTATGAACGCATGACATGCCTTGCCGTAGAGATCTGAAGGTCAGCGACAAGCGTGCGTCGCGGCCGGCATGCAGCACCTGAGCAAAAGGCACTCATGGGCCCACGACTCGCCCTGCGCAGCCGGGCCGTAGCCCATCACCCCGGGTCGGTGACGAGACGTAGCAACGCCGCCGAAATGCGGGACGGCTGTCGGCTTTTGCTGACAGGCCCCTGAACGTCAGAGGGACGACGCGATCAACTGCCGCTCGCCGGCGTGCGTGGCGCGACAGCCCGCAGCGAGTACATGATCGGCAGGTAGGTGTCGCTGAAGGGGAACCGGTAGAGACCGTCGGCGCCGCGAGGCAGGATGTGGCGGCCGTCGGATTCCGTCTCCGTATGCTCTGCCAGCCGTTCCACAACCAGGCCCGCCGAAGCGGCGGCAGTCACGATCTCACCGATCGAGTAGGGGAACTGCACCGTCTGCCGCGGAGCCGTCACGACGCTCGGATCTGCATAAGTGCCGGTCAGCGCATCGTGCTGAGCCTCGCCGCCGCCGTAGGGCCAGTCGGCTACGAAGGGTTCGAAGCTGAGGACGGTCTGGAAGGCCGGATGAATGTCCACCAGGACCAGCCGGCCTCCCGGCCTGAGCGCCCGCGCGGCCCCCCGCATCCACGCGTTGACATCCGAGATCCAGGACAACACGCCGTACGTGGCGACGACGACGTCGAACCCGGCTGTAAGGCTGTCGGGCAGGCGCTGGGTGTCTGCCACGACGAAGTCCGCGACCAGTCCCGCCTTTTCGGCGAGGGCCTGGGCGCGGGCGATCGCTACAGGGGAGAAGTCGACTCCGGTGACCCTCGCGCCCAGGCGGGCCCAGTTCAAGGTGTCCATGCCGAAGTGGCAGTGCAGGTGGAGCAGATCCGTGTCCGCTACGTCACCGGCCAGTTCACGCTCGATGCTGCGCAGCGTCTGCTGACCGCCGAGAAACGCCTCCACGTCGTAGGACAGATCGGTGGCTGTCGTGCCATGGGTTTCGGCCAGGGAATCCCACAGCGCCCGGTTGGCGGCAAGCGCGGCAGCGTGCTCGTCCCTGTGCACACCGGCTTCCGTAACGCCGAAGTCGTCCTCTGTAGCCATCGCGAACCTCCTGTTCCTGGCCGCACTCGCGTGCGGCACCACTCGTCGGGATTTTCCGGGACGCAGGTGCACCCCTACATGAGTAGGAGGTACTCGGTTGGAGCCCAGAAGCAGCTCGCCCAGACGTGCCAAGCCCTCGGGTACGACAGCCGGCCCCGACACGTGCGTCGCCCCCGAAGACCGTCCTTGTGACCGGCCGTGTTCCGGGTTTGAGTACTGCTTACTCAGTCGCCCCAGGACTGCGCGACGTCTCCTGGAAGAGTCACCCAGCAGCTCTCCGAGGCCGTGATCACCATGACTTGCACCGCACTTCCCACTGCCGCCAGGACGACAGAAGACGCCGTCGCCGCGACCGGAGATTCCACGCCGGCTCGGACCGCCGGCGCGTGGAGGCTGCCGCTGCAGTGCGGTCCCGCCGGTGAGCGGGCTCTCGTACCGCTCGAACAGGGACGGGCCCGGCCAGCGCGGTCCTCCGAGCAGACGCGCGACGCCTCCGCCATGCATCTCGCCCTGGTGAGCGCAGCCGGCTCCGCACTTCTGGCGGACGTTGTCGCCACGTCTTTGCTCCGCCGTGCGGCCGCGGCCCGCACGGACGCGAGCGGCCACATCGCAACCGGCGGGAACCGTGTCGCGATCAGCAGGCCGACGCGGTAGCCGGCCACCCCGGTCATCGTCCGGCCGCCCGTCCATCCGGAAGGTCACACCACCCCGGATATCCGCGCACCGAGCCAGGAGGACAGCGATGCACGAACCCCTCAAAGCAATAGCCCTCACCGCAGCCGTAGCCGGCGTGCTGCTCGCCGCTCCCATCGTCTCGATCGTCGCGGCGAGGGCGGCAGTCCCGGTCCACATGGACGACGGTGCCGCACTGCCCGATGCAGAGCACGACATCGTTGATCGGCACGACGGCACCAGCTGCCGCTATGACAACGCGGACGAATTCCCTCCCCGCGCGGCCGGCCACCCGGACGGCACCACGCAAACGGTCACTTGGGCAACGGCCGGGGGAGACACGGTCGTCATCCGCCCGGGCAACGCGACCGCTCTGCCCGACGGCTGCTGGTGGAGTCCGGACGAGGCCGCTCTGCATACGGACGGCGATCGCCCCCTGATGTCCGTCGAGGTCACCCGGACCGAGTGATCCCCCCGGCGCATGACGGCCGCGCAGAAACTCCGACCGGAGCTGAGTGCCGAGGGTTTGCGTCCACCCCCTGCGAGCGGCTCGCCAGATGACCGTCAATACCCGACAAGGATGACCGACCCATGACTCTCGTCACGCTCAACGACCTGCACACCGCCCGTCAACGCCTGGAGCCAGTGCTCTCACGTACCTCGCTGCTCAGGGCTCCATGGGCCTCCTGCGGGCATCGGTCTCTCTTTCTGAAACCAGAAAACCTGCAGATCACCGGCTCGTTCAAAATACGTGGCGCATACAATCGACTGTCGCGGATGTCCGAGGCGCAAAAGGCCCGCGGCGTCATTGCACGATCGAGCGGGAACCACGGCAAAGCACTTGCCTACGCGGCCCGGCAGGACGGCGTGAAAGCAACGATCGTCATGCCCTCCACGGCCGCCAAGGTGAAAATCGACGGGGTCCTGGAGTACGGGGCCGATGTGCGCTTCGCTCCCCCCGAGGAGTGCCCGGCCCTCACTGAGCAGTTGGCCGCGGAACACGGCTATGTGATCGTGCCGCCCTTCGACGACCTGGACATCATCGCGGGCCAGGGAACGGTCGGCCTCGACATATCCGATGAAGCAGTTCCTGCGGGACTCGACATCGGCACGGTGCTGGTTCCTGTCAGCGGAGGCGGACTGATCTCAGGTGTCGCCGCTGCACTGAAGCTCACACGTCCCGGAATCCGGGTGGTGGGCGTCGAGCCGGAGCTGGCGGCGGACGCCGGAGAAAGCCTGCGCGCCGGACAGCGCGTGACCTGGCCGACCGAGCGTGTCAGCCGGACCATGGCCGATGGATTGCGCATGACGACCGTGGGGGAGCACACTTTCGAACACATGCGCGTTTTCGTCGACGACATCATCACCGTCACCGAAGAGGAGATCTCCTCGAGCGTGGCCCTTCTGGCACGGCGCGCGGGCATGATCGTCGAGCCGTCCGGGGCAGTCACCACGGCGGCGTACCTATACCACGAGCGCGACCTCCCCGCTGCCGGGGGGCACGCGGCGGTGATCAGCGGAGGGAACGTCGATCCCGACCTGTTCGAACTGCTACGCAAAGAAGCCCCGTTGCCCTTCCAGACCTGCCGCGGGTGAAGCAAGGACGAAGCAGAGCACATGTTCCACGCGATGAGGCGGACGGGCCGTTAGAACTGCGCCCCTCCCACGCGCGTGGGAAAAATAAGAAGGGCCGCCATCGTAGCGACGGCAGCCATCGCCGCCGTGGCTGTGCCCTCGCTGGCACATGCCGCCCCCGGGGACGGCCCGTCGGATGGACACCGGATGTCCACCGCGGCGAGCCGGAACATGGACCCGGGAGGCGGCGGAGGGTGACTGAGCGCTGACGAGGGGCAGGAGTTGGGAAGCGCCGGGGCGAGCGCGGCGCGGTCGAGGACATGACCGGCCGACGTCGTTCATCGTCCGTGAGGTTGGTTAGGCGCAGAATGACGCCGACCGGGTCAAGCGGGTAGTACACCTGCTCGCCGCGGACACCGACTTCCGGTCCGACAACTACCTGGTGTGCACCCGGTCGGCATGCCGATCCTGTGGTCTCTTGCCGAACCCCCAACCCGACGAGCGCGAGTTCTGTGCTGCTGCCGCAGAAGATCCCTCGGCAGCGGCACACCAGGCAAAACTCCGCTGCCGGTGGAAAAGCGATGTCGAGGCCTACGACGGCGAATCCCCTGCCTCTCGATCACCATGCCGCTCATGCAGTCCGGTAACATTGTCCGACCGGTCGCCCCTTGTGAGGGAGCACTTGAATGCAGGGCTGGGCAGACAGATGGCCGCTCATCGGGCGGCAGTCATTCATGGATTCCTTCGCCCGGGACCTGTCCGACGGACACACCCGCGGCTGGATGATCTGCGGGCCGGCGGGAGTGGGGAAGACCCGCCTGGCTGACGAGTTCCTGGAAATGGCAACCGCCCAGAGCGGACACCGCACAGCCCGGGCCGTAGCCGGCAAGGCTGCCGCGCAGGTACCCCTCAGCGCGATCGCCCACCTGCTGCCCCCCGATGCCGATCTCACAGACCCGGTCAGCGGCTTCAGAGCCGTCGCCCGGACCATGGCCGCAGAGCCGGGCAAGCCCACCGTGGTCTTCGTCGACGACATGCACCACCTGGACAGCTCATCAGCCGTCCTGCTCAACCAGCTCCTGGACTCCCAGGCCATCGTCCTGGTCGGCACCGCCCGCACCGGTGAACCAGTCAATGACGCTGTCGAGACCCTGCTTCGACGCGGGGACCGCGTCCGCCGCATCGACTTGTCCCACATGGACCGCACCCAGGTCGAGACACTCGTCCAGCGCGTCCTCGGCGGCCTCGTCAGTCGCCGCACCCTGCACGCGCTGTACACCGCAAGCGGTGGAAACGTCCTTTTCCTGAAGGAACTCGTCCTGGGAGCCGTCGAAGCAGGCACCCTCAGCCTCAACGGCGAAGTCTGGGAGACCCCCGATCACTGGCTCGCCGTCACCCCTCACCTCAACGACCTGATCACCGCCAAGATTGCGGCGGCACCGCCCGCGGCGCTCCCGCTCCTGCAAGCCCTTGCCCTCTGCGGCTCCCTGTCCGTGACCGACGCCGCATCTCTCATCGACCGCGCTCACCTGGCCGAAGTCGAGAGCTCAGGCATCATCCGGGTCACCGCAAACGGACGAAGAATCACCGTCGCGCTGTCCCACCCCCTGTACAGCGAGGTGATAGCCGCTGGTATCTCACCCCTTCAGCGCTACGACCTCGGTCTGTGTCTGGCCGAGCGTCTCGAGACCCACGGACTCAGACGCCGCGACGACGCCCTGCAGGTGGCCTCCTGGCGACTGGCGGCCATCGGCACCGCCGACCCCGCCCTCCTGGCCCAGGCCGCCACCATCGCGATGAACGCCAACGACAGCGAACAGGTCATCCAGCTGCTCACCGCGATCAAACCGGACCAGCACACCCTGGAGACCCGGATCCTGCTGGGCAGAGTGCTGACGTACACCGGTCGCCTGGAACGCGCCGAAGCGATCCTCGCCGACGCAGACGCCCACGCCCGCGACGATCAGGAGAAAATCACCGCAGTAACCGCCCGGAGCATGAACCTGTTCTGGTCGAGCCCGCGACTCGACCAAGCACTCTCCGTGTGCGCCGAGGCCCGCACAGTGCTACGAAGCCGAATGGCGAAGCAACAACTGCATTTCATGGAAGGAGCCATGCAGGCTGTCTCCGGGCTGCCCGAGGCTGGGCTCCAACTGCTCGACAGCCTCCCCGGAGCCCCGCATCAGGAGAGCCCCGACATCTGGCTGCTGGCGGCGACCAGTAAATCCCTGGGCCTGGCCGCAGTCGGCCGCGTGGCACAGGCCAGGGCACTGGCCGAGCACGCGCACACCATGCACCAGGCAATCGGCGGAGGAACCCTTCTACCCCATCCCGCGATCCAACTGGCGCCGCTCGCACTGGCGCTCTCGGAGGCCGGTCTGATCAGTGAGGCCCGCGAGACCTGCCTGAGCGCTTTCGACACGCTTCATGATTCGCCCTCCCCCCTCGGCCGCCAGTGGCTCGCCTACTTCATCGCGCGAACGGAGTGGCTGGCCGGGCGCCCCTCCAGTGCCCGCCGCTGGTATGCGGAAGCCGCCGCCATCGCGCGTACGCACCAGCACACCAGGACCACCAGGCTCTACGTATCGGGATTGATCGCCTGCGCGGCACTGGCCGGCGACATCGACACGGCCGAGTCCCTGCTCCCGCAACTCGAACAACACGCACCGAGCGGGTTCATGGCCGGCGAGGAGACTCTCGGCACTGCCTGGCTGCACGCCGCCCAGGGCAAGCTCAGCCGCGCCCGCGACGTCCTGAGCACCGCGGCCGACGACGCTCGTCGCACCGGCCACCTCCTGTCCGAGGTCCTTCTGCTCACCGATATCGCACGCCTCGGTGACGCCCCGAGCGTCCAGCACCGCCTCACCGAACTCGCGACCCAGTGCGACGGAGCCCTCACCCACACCCGCGCACGGTTTGCCACCGCCCTCGCCGACAACGACCCAGGCCGCCTCATGGAGTGCTCACACGCTTTCCAGCAGATGGGCTCGCCCATCCTCGCCGCTGAAGCATCAGCCGCATCAGCCGGCGCTTGGACCCACCAGGGTGACCCCCGCAAAGCCACCGCCGGCGCCACTCGGGCCGCAGCCCTCGCGGCCCAGTGCGAAGACGCCCGGACCCCGCTCCTGTCCACGCTCGGCGCCCCCTCCGTCCGCCTGACCAAACGCGAACAAGAGATCGCCCTGATGGCCGCCGCCGGGAATTCCAGCAAAACGATTTCCGAACACCTCACACTTTCCGTCCGAACTATCGACAACCACCTCCAGCACATTTATCTCAAACTCGGCGTACGCACCCGGGCCGACCTCGCCAAAGCCCTTGAATACGAAGCGGACCGCCAGTAGAACTCGCCTGGAGTTGACCCGACTATTCCGCCCGGAACGACGGCCTCATGGCCGGACCCGCGACTGCTTTGGAACTGAGACTGCCGAGAATCTGCACCGCAAGTCCGTCCAGCAGTGGGGCGACACCTGATGTCGCGACCGGCACCCAGCAGCTCCCCGATCAGCGATGAGTCAACACTTGGCGCCGTGTTCATGCATGCCGTTCATGCGCACCTTCTGTACGGGACAAAGGCGAGACCTCTCCGGGCGGCTGACAGAGCGGCTTGGCCGAGTCCGCCGCGTCGGCAGTGGGCGATGGCGAGATTGACCAATGTGGCGGCCGGGTCGGCGCAGGAGGCGTGCTTCGAGGGTGAGGGCTCGGGTGTAGCCGTCAATGGCGGCGGTGTGATTGCCTCGCGGGTGCTCGAAGGGCGGCGAGGTTGTGGTAAACCCTCACCGAATGCGGTCACACCCCGAGCGGGGGAGACCCCGAACTCAAATCTTCCATAGTTTCGAAAGCAAGGAAGCACCCCAAAGGACGTTGTCTTGATCGCCTAGCTGACAAGGCACTGTGAGTTCGGTCACGTCCGTGGGAGTGGTGTATTGACGGCCACTCGGTGATCTCGTTTTGAGGCTATGCGGTGAGTTCGGTGGGCAGGCAGGGCGGTCTCGTTGTTTTCTGACTCGATCGGGTGGAGGCGGGCTTTGGCGAGGAGTTCGATGCCCATGTAGCGGCGGGCTTCGGTCCATTCGTCGTTCTGTTCGGCCAGGACCGCGCCGACCAGGCGGATGAGTGCGGTGCGGTCGGGGAAGATGCCGACCACGTCGGTGCGGCGGCGGATCTCCTTGTTCAGGCGTTCTTGCGGGTTGTTGGACCAGATCTGCCGCCAGATCTCGCGCGGGAACGCGGTGAACGCCAGCAGTTCGTGCTGGGCGTTGTCCAAGTGGGCTGCGGCCTTGGGGAACTTGGCTTCCAGTGCGTCCAGGACGTGCCGCATCTGGGCCTGGACAGCGTTGCTGTCGGGCTGTTCGAAGACGGTCCGCAGCAGCGTGGCCACCCACGGTTGGGCTGATTTCGGAACCTGGCTCAGCAGATTTCGGGCGTAGTGAGTTCGACAGCGTTGCCACGATGAACCGGGCAGGACCGCACCGATCGCGTTCACCAGGCCGGTGTGCGCGTCGGAGACGACCAGCTGAACCCCGGACAGGCCGCGGGCGGTCAGCGAGCGCAGGAAGGCTAGCCAGCCGGCGCCGTCCTCGCAGGTGGCGACGTCGATACCGAGGATCTCGCGGTGCCCGTCGGCGTTCACGCCGACCGCGACCAGCGCGTGGACGTTGATGATCCGGCCGCCCTCGCGGACCTTCTGGGTCAGTGCGTCGACCCAGACGAACGCGTAAGGCCCTTGGTCCAGGGGTCGGTTGCGAAACGCGGTGACCTGCTCGTCCAGGTGTTTCGCCATCGCGCTGACCTGGGACTTCGACAGATGGGTGACATCGAGGGACTCGGCGAGTTTCTCGACCCGGCGGGTGGAGACGCCCAGCAGATAGGCGGTGGCGACCACCGAGATCAGGGCCTGCTCGGCCCGGCGGCGGCGTTCGAGGAGCCAGTGCGGGAAGTAACTGTCCTGGCGCAGCTTGGGGATGGCCAGTTCGACGGTGCCCGCGCGGGTGTCCCACTCTCGTGGGCGGTAGCCGTTGCGGTGGTTGACGCGTTCGTCGCTGACCTGGCCGTATTCGGCGTTGCAGAGGGCGTCGGCTTCGGCGGACATGAGTGCGTCGGCGAACGTCTTGACCATCGCGTGCAACAGGTCGGGACTCGCCGCGGCGAGGTTGTCCTCGGCGAGGGCGTGCAGGGGCAGACTGTCTGGTGCGGTCATCGTGCTGATCTCCTTCGAGGCTTCGACACTTCGAAGATCAGCCGGTGGCCGTTCAACTATGCGGGCACCATCCCGATGCCGGAGCAAACCCCCGGATCAGGTCGAACCCGTACACCATCTCCATGGACGCAACCGTGAGTTCCCGGCTTCTGCGCGAAGTTCGAAGGTTTGTGACCAGGAGACTCGGCGTTAGAGCTGGACGCTCTCGCAAGTCAGCAATGTGCTGTCTGAGCAGCAGTAACTACGCACCGAATGCTTCTGGCCCGAGGTGTGGAGTGTCATGACCTGCGATTTCGGGACAGAGCTGGAATGTCGTGGGTACCTCGGGAATCCCCATGGTCCTCTTGCCATTTGTGCAGGTCGAAGCGTTGCGTGGCGTTGAAGATCAGGTGGGTGGGGCCCTACCGGAAGCTCCTGCGGATCGTGGTGATGGTCTTGCCTGTTTTCCAGGGGTCGCCGGGGACAGGATTGCGGTCTGGCTGAACTCGCGACAGATGTACGGGTGTTCGCTGCGCACGGTTTGGCGTTCGCCCAGGCTTCCCTGCAGTAGGTGGTGTTGTAGATCGCGTAGAACTGCTCAATCCATTCTTGGGAGACGAGAAGGGTGTCGGCGGTGCAGGTCGGGCGGGTGTAGGACAGGTACTGCACTTGGAGTTGCCCGGCGGCGTCGTACCTGCATGGGGTGTCGGGGTCTCGTCGCAGATCGCTGTTTCTGAGGAGGAGGTCGCCGGGCAGGCACACGGAGACGGCAGCGTCCAGGGAGCAGTCGGCGCCGCTGGCGTGCCCGAGGGCGGCGGCCGACTGGATTGGGTCGATCTCCTCGTGGTCGCTGCCTTCAGCGTGCTCATCGTCCTGTTCGGGCTCAGCGTCGTCGCTGGAGGATTGAGCCTGGGGGTGCCGAGCGTTGACGTGCGCAGGTGTCGGAGCCCGAGTCGGTCCAAGGCCCGGGAGCGGTAGGGAAGTCGGCGAGCTGCAGGCTGTGGCGTTGGGGGCCGTCGGGCATCCAACGGGTCAGCAACTCGGCGACGGCCTTGAGCCCGCCGGGCCATCCGGCGAGCCCTGTGGCGAACGCCTTCGTGGGGCTGACGGGTTGGGGCGCATCCGGCAGGGCGAGGGGGCCTGGAATGTGTTCACGGTGTACGGCGAGCAGCGCGGCCCACGATCTAATGCGATCCGGGGCGCCCGCAGCCGGTGGATCGGGAAGCCGGCCGCCGTCAGGAGGTGGAGGATCGCGGTGATGGGGGAGCAGGCTTCAAGCGGATGCCAGCGGAATCCAACTCCCTTTCGAGAGCCAGCTCGTGTCGGTACGTTCCGTGGTGCCGTGTTGGGTGTTTGGACCCTGGGAGATGGCCGACGCCCGTGCAACAGGGCGCAGCGACGAAGCCGTGCTGCGGGAGGCCGGTGCGGAGATCGTGCTGTCGGACCTAAGCTTGTTCTTTAACTACCGTCGGTAGCTGCTTCGACTAGCTTCACGAGGGGCGCCAGGATCTGTGGCAGTTCGTTCTCGGAGGTGAGCACCGGTTGGTCCTGCCAGGTGTGCTCGGTTCCGGAGTCGATGAAGAGCAGTGAAGTGGCACCCGATTCCCAGAGGAACACCATCCCTGTGCGCTCGTCTGATTCCAATGTGAGGCTCACTGCCGTGGCCTTCGGCCGCCCTCGGGATGGGGTTCTTGGGACGGGCCGCTTCACCGCAGAGCTGATCCCACGAGAGCGAAGCTCGTGTTCATGTGCGGCATGCCAGTCCTTGAGCCACTGAGCGATCTCTGACATTGCGCCCCCATGTGGGCCTCGAACGGCCGTCGAACTTGATCGTAAGCCCGACAATCACCGGACGCAGGAACGGCCTTCGTCTGATCATGTGCTCCGACCAAGGTGCACGTGACCAAGACGAAGGCCGTGAGGGTGAGTCTGCTGCCTGGCGCTGTCCGGAGGGAAGCGTTCGCGCAAGCGTCAGCCTTCCGAGGTGAGTTCTATGAGTGTCTGACCGCACGGCGCGACGAGTTGTTCGAGCTGGTGGACGCGGTGCTGTGTGCGGACGGTGCGGTGAAGTCCCCGGTCGACCTGACGCTGCTGCCCGAACATCGACGTGGGCACGGAGCGATGTACGGCGGCCTGAACCACGGCCGGATCGATGTTGGTCGGTTGCGGACGGTGCTGGCCGGACTGTCGCTGCCTCGGTTCGACGGCGGGCGACTGGTCCTCGCGGTAGATGTGTCGCCGTGGCTTCGCTCGGACGCGCCGTGCTCAGCGGACCGGCTGTTCTGCCACGTCTACGGCCGGGCGAAGACGGCATCGCAGTTCATCCCGGGCTGGCCGTACTCCTTTGTCGCCGTGCTGGAGCCGGGTGCCACCTCCTGGACCGCGATCCTGGACGCGGTCCGGCTGGGACCTGCAGACGACGCGACCGCAGTCACCGCCGCCCAGCTCCGAGGAGTCGTTGAACGGCTCGTCGCGGCCGGCCAGTGGCAGAGCGGGGACCCGCATATCGTGATCGTCAGCGACGCCGGCTATGACGTCACCCGCCTGGCCTGGGTCCTGCGCGACCTGCCCGTCGAGCTGGTTGGCCGCGTCCGCTCCGACCGGGTCATGCGCCTGCCCAAGCCGCCTCGCGTCCACGACTCGAAGGGCGGACGGCCGCCCAAGCACGGCCCGGAATTCCGCTTCGCCAAGCCGGAGACCTGGCCCGAGCCCGCGATCACCACGGCCACCGCAACCACCAACTACGGCAAGGCCGAGACTCAGGCATGGGACCGGGTCCACCCAAGGCTACCCACCGCTCCTCATGGCTCGACCGCGACGGTGAACTTCCCCTGGTCGAGGGCATGTTGATCCGGTTGAAGGTCGAGCATCTGTCGAAGGACCGTGATGCCCCGCCGGTGTGGTTGTGGTCCTCCAAGACCGGCGCCACTCCGGACGACGTGGACCGATTCTGGCAGGCATTTCTCCGCCGCTTCGACCTGGAGCACACCTTCCGCTTCGCGAAGCAGACCCTGGGCTGGACCACTCCGAAGCTCCGTACTCCCCAGGCGGCGGACCGCTGGACCTGGATCCTGATCGTCGCTCACACCCAGCTCCGGCTCGCCCGGCCTCTCGCGGAGGACCTCCGCCGACCCTGGGAGAAACCCACCACCTCCGACCGGCTCACCCCGGCCCGGGTTCGCCGGGGGTTCAGGAACATCCGCGCTCACCTCGCCTGCCCGACCCGTGTTCCCAAACCCAGAGGCACCGGCCCTGGACGGCCCCCCGGCGCCAAGAACAAACACCGGGCACCCCGCTACGACGTCGGCAAAACCGTCAAACGCCCCGAGACTCTCAAGGCCATCGGCAAGCCTGGCAGGTCCTGGTAGATAAAGAACAAGCTAAGTAGGTGTTTTTGATCCGTCGGCTGGTCATCCCGTGAGCGCGGCGAAGTCACCCACGGGATGTGTTCACCTGGTGAACCGGGAGGCTGGATGCCGTTGCGTGGTCATGGTGCCGGGGTCAGACGCCAGAGGGACGTGGTCTCGGCCCTTCGCGCTGTGTGGAGTGGGTCGGCAGCGTCCTTGGAGCGTGGGTGACGGGGCTTGGTATCGACCTTGTCCGCAACGCGAAGTTGTGCTGCCTGGATAGCGTCGAGCAGCTGCTGACGTGTCCGGAGGCCCAGGTGCTCTGCCAGGTCGGACAAGATGAGCCAGCCCTCCCCGCCTGGTCGGAGGTTGGCGGGCAGTCCGGCGAGGAAGCTGTGGAGCATGGTGCTGTCCGGGTCGTAGACGCCTTGTTCGATGGGGCCGGTCGGACGGGCGGGGAGCCAGGGCGGGTTGCAGACGATGAGGTCGGCGCGGCCTTCGGGGAACAGGCCGGGGCCCGACACCTGGATACGGTCGGTCAACGTTAGCCGGTGGACGTTCTCCTTGGCGCAGGCCAGGGCACGTGGGCTGATGTCGGTGGCCACGACGTGCTTGATTCCGCGGTGGGCCAGGACCGCAGCGAGGACGCCCGTTCCCGTGCCGAGGTCGAATGCCGTACTGCTGGCGGGACTGTGCCGGGTCGCCGGCGGCAGTGGCGTGTGGGCGACCAGGTCAACGTACTCACCTCTGACGGGTGCGAACACGCCGTAGTGGGGGTGGATGCGAGTCCCGAGCGCTGGCACGTCGATCCCTTTCAGGCGCCACTGGTGAGCGCCGATCACTCCCAACAGTTCCCGCAGAGAGACCGCCATGGGCCCCTTTGAGGGGCCATAAGCTTCCAGACACGCCTGGCGGACGTCGGGCGCCCGGCGCAACGTCAAGGTGTAGTCGTCGTCCAACAGCACCAGGAGCTTTCCGAGGACACGGGCGCGGTGACTGCTACTGCGTCGGTGCAGGTGGAAGTTCTCGCTCGGGGACGTGCTGGACCTGGGCGGCTTGCGGTCGATGCGGCGGCCCATCGCCTGCAGGAGTTGCCGGGCGTTGTGGAAGTCGCCTCGCCAGAGCAGGGCCGTTCCTTCGCACGCCTGTCGGTAGGCGTCGTTGGCCTTCAGCCGGTCGTCGGCGACGACGGTTCGCTGGGGAAGAGTGGCGGCGTTCTCGGAATGCCAGCGGGCGGACTGGTTTGTGTGGTTTTCGGTCCAGTGGATGGTGGACACCACGTACTCCTCGTGGTCGAACGTGCAGGGGCACGAAGAGCACTTCGACGAGGAGCGGGCTGAACACACGCCTGTTTATGGGACAGGCGTGTGCGTTGAGGCAGGTGGCCGTTACCGCTCTCGCATCGAAGCGCGAGAGCGGACGTCCCAGACAACCATGCCGAGCATCAGGGTCAGCCCTTTCGGAGGAGTGGCAGAAGGCTCGCACAGGTGCTGTTCGGCTGCCAAAAGCACCAGGCAGGCCAGGTCAACGGTCTGGCTTCTTCGTCCACTTGCTGGTTCGCGGGTTCTTGCGGGTGAGGCGCCAGGTCATCGTGGTGATGAGTGCCCAGTTCAGGTGGGCTTCGGAGTGCTGCGGGAGACGTTCGTAGTTGCGGGCGTTGCGGCGGGCGTTCATGCACCAGCCGATCGTGCGCTCGACTTTCCAGCGGCGGGGCAGGACGACGAAGCCCTTGGTGCCCTTGGGCCGGGAGACGATGCGCAGGGTGAGTCAGAGGCGTTCGCGGGCCCAGTCCACGAGTTCGTCGGCGTAGCCGCGGTCGGCCCAGACCTGGGTGATCTGTGGCTGGGTGAGGTGCAGGCGCCAGAAGACGTCGCGGGCGGCGTCGCGGTCCTGGATGTCGGCGGGCGTCACCGTGATCATCACGGGCAGGCCGAGCGTGTCGACGGTGATATGTCGCTTGCGGCCGTTGATTTTCTTGGCGGCGTCGTAGCCGCGGCTGTCCTTGCCGACGGTGGAGGCGCCCTTGACCGACTGGGAGTCGACGATCAGTGTCACCGGGTGGGGGCAGCGGCCCTTGCCGGTACGGATCCTCCGGCGGAGCTGGTCACGGATGTAGGTGACGACTCCGGCCCGGTTCCACCTCCAGGAAAACCCGTAAACCGTCTCCCACGGGGGGGAAAAATCCGCAGGCAGAGCCCGCCACTTCGGGCCGTTGTCGACGATGTAGCGGATGCCGTCGACGATCTCCCGCCGGGGCCACTTTTCCGGGTGTCCGCCGGTCTTGGTCTGGCAGGCCGGGACAGGCAGCAGGGGTTCCAGCAGAGCCCATTCGGCGACGGAGGTGTCAGAGGGGTAGCGGCGGCGACGGGAGGCAGCGGGCATGGCGGGCTCGGCAGAGGTGATCGGCGGCGAGGGCTATTTGGAGAGTTGGGCGAGGGTGGCGCGGACACCGGTGAGCTGGGCGGTGGCGAACTGGGCCCATTCGTCGTCGGGTTAGCGGGCCAGGTGCGGATCGAGCGTGCCCGTGATCACCCGGGTGAGTCGGCCGAGGATCTGGCGGAACTGGCGCTTGTCGTACTCGATCCAGTCGGCAGGGTCGTCGGAGAACATGTAGCCGTCCGGGCGGGTCCAGGTGATCGGGGTCAGGTTCTCCGCGGCGACGACGTCGCGGACGTGCCGGATGCCGCGGCCGACCTGCGAGCGGGTCAGGCGAGTGGCGGCCATGAGCTGGTAGGTGTGCAGGCCGGCGGGGCGTGCTTCCATCAGGGCGACGCGGACCAGGTCGCCGTAGTGCTCGGCCAGCTGCCGGGCCTCCCGGCGCCGGGACACGGCTACTCCTCGCCTTTGAGGAGCTGCACGAGCTGCTCGTCCAGGGTGAACTCGCCGTTGTCGAGGGCTCCTTCGAGCCAGTCCGCCGCCGCACGAACCCGGCCGATCTGCCGCCGGACGGTCTCGCGCTCGTCCTCGGTGAACTCTTGTCCACGCAGCTGCGGGACCAGCCTGCCCAGCGTGGCAACGAAGCCGTGACAGGAGCCGACCAGGTCGAGGTATTCGATGGTGTGCTCGATCGCGCGGACGGCCGGGGTGCGCTCCCGGATCCGCTCGCGCGTTTCGTTGGAGTTGTCGAACTGCGCGCGCGGTTGACGAGCATCCGGGTGGTGTCGTCGCGCATCGCCGTCCGGGCGACAGCCGGACGGCGCAACAGGCTGGTGGTGACCTCCTTTGAGACCGTGTCGTCCCTGGACAGTTCCGTGAAAACCCGCACCCGCTCGGCCGGGGTGACGTGCTCGGTCACCGCCGGCCGCTTCAGCAGGTCGGTGGCGACCTGGGCGGCGACCTCGTCATCCCGGGTCAGGTCGGCCACGGCCTGGACCTTCTTATCCACCGTCACCGGGCGGTCGACCCGCTGGCCGACGACCCGCTTCGCGCCATCAGGCGTCCACTGCCGAGCTCCCGTACGCGGGTTGAACGGCGCGTCCTCGATCGCCGCCCATCGCTCGTCCTCGTCGACCACCGAGGCCAGGATGCGGTGGACTGTGAACGACACCCCCTCCTTGCGACGTTCCTGCGGCCACCGGTTGGCGGTGTAACGCCAGTCCTCCACAGTGCGCCGCTCGACACCGATGTCGTCCGCGAACATCTGCAACGACTCCGTCACCGTGAACAAGTCATCCGTGCCGTTCGGCATCGACCCGCCCACCGACCTCATCGGCTCGATCTCCAGCGCCATGTCGCCCAGGGCGAACTGCGCGCGGGTGACCTGCGCGATCAGGTCCTTCGCCTGGGTGACGAGCTGTTCGTAACGCTGCCGGGTGACGTTCCCGATCCGGTCGGTCACGTCGGTCATGACGACCACCGCCCTCACCCGGGCCCGGCTCGGCCACCGCAACGTGACCGGTCAATGGGGCGCCGGCCCCGGTCACCGTCCACCGTGACGCGGGCGCGACACACCGGGACAGAGCGTGAACCGGGGGCGCTCGAAGCGCTCGGTGGTCCGCGTCAACTACCCTGACAAACAAGGGGTGTTCGAGGTGCCCGCGAGGCGTTCGGCTATGGCGTTTCCGTAACGCCGTTCCGTGACGCCCGCCGCTGACGACAAGCCCGTACCCGGCAACGGTCCGAGCAATACACCGCCGCCCTCGACCGCTCCACCCCCACCGTCCAGGACCGGCCGCACACCGGGCACTCAGCCTGCTCACTCCGCTGCATCGCTATAACCCGTTCACGGGTCTGCTGTCGTCTCCGCCACCGCCGTGACCTGTACCGACCCGAACAGAACACCGCCTCTGCCGCCATCGTCTGCGACAGCGGATCACCACACTCCCGGCAGTACCGCCGAGCCGTCCCGCCAGCCCCCACACGCCAGATCATCCAGCCGAACACACCTCACGGCCACGGATCAAAAACACCTACTGAAGCCCCATCAACCCGGATGCACCGCCGGAACGACGCCGCCCTGCCCGCGTACCCCGTCATCGTGGCGCCGACGGGGTACGCCCGTCACCCGCGAGCGGAGTGCGACTTCAGCGGATGCGGTGCTTCCGCCAGAAGGGGCCGAGGTCCCTGTGCGTCATCGACTGTGCGGCCTTCTTGAAGTCGACGGTGGTGGAGACGCCGTACCAGTGGTCGTGGGCGTACTTCTTGATGAGGCGCGCCATGGTGCCGGCCCCGAGGACATGCTCCAGGTCGGCCAGGACGCAGGGGCCGATCCCGTACACGACCTGGAAGTACTCGCCACGGTGTGTAGACCAGTAGGCCATCGAGTTGGTGAGCGCGGCGGTGGCGCTCGGCCAGGAGTCGTCCGGCGAGCACTCGAACCCGTCCCAGCGGTAGTAGCGCGCGTTGGCGTACTGAGCGAAACTCTCGTCCAGCCAGGGTGAGTTGTACTCGTCGTTGCCCACGACGCCGTACCACCACTGGTGGGCGATCTCATGGACGGTGGCGCCGCCCTCCTCCTCGGTGCCGAGGATGACCAGGCCGGGGTACTCCATGCCACCGGCGAACCCGGGGGTCATCACGAGGTCTATCTCGCCGTACGGATAGCGGCCGAACTCCCTGCCGAACCGGTCGATGGCGGCGACGCCGTCCTTGCGGTTCAGGCGGACACCGGCGGCGGGCGTGTTCGGCGACCAGTACGACTTCACGCGCACGCCGTCGGGCGAGGTCTGGGTCGCGGTGCGGAACGGGCCCGCCGCCCATGCGAAGTCCCGCACCCGCTTGGCGAGGCTGTGGGTGACCGTACGCCCGGTACCGCCGGAGCGGGTCCATGTGCTGCCGGTCACCGGGACCTTGAGGGCGGACGGGTGGTCGAGGCGCACCCGGAAGTCGCTCGCCAGCGTGTAGAAGCTCTCGCCGTACGACACATACGGATCGAGGTGCCACCCCCTCGCGTCGTGCACGGCGAGGACCGGCAGCGCGTTGCCCAGGAAGCGGAACGCGCCTTCGCGGCCGAAGCGGTTGTTGCGTGCGGGCACGGTGAGGGCCACGTCGAAGGAGACGGCCGTCCGCTCACCGCGTGCGAGCGGCCTCGGCAGAGTGATGCGCAGCGCCGTGCACTTCACGCCGGGGCGGCCCGGAGTGCCGCCGCGCACGTGGGAGACGCGGACGGGGGACGGTCTTCCGGATGTCCCGCAGCCGTCCTCGCCATTGCCCCACAGGCGTATGTACACCTCACGCAGGGGCCGGCTGGAGGCGTTGCGGAAGGACACCGTCTGCCGGCCCGCCCAGTGGGAGCCGTCGGCGTCGGCGCGCAGCTTCACGTCGTAGCTGGGGCGGTCGGGCGTCGCGGGTTCGGCCGCTCTCACCGCGGCGCCGGGCGCCGGGCCGGACGGCGTGCCGGCCTCGGCCACGGTGGAGCCTGCAGTCGCGAGCAGCGCGAGCAGGGCGACCAGCAGACGGCGACCGGCTCTTGAGGGGCCCGTGGGCGACGAAGGCATGGCAGACGACATGACAGATGACATGCCAGCGGATCTTGTCACAGGGTTCCCCACGGCCGACACAGGCCCGCGCGAAGAGGGGAGGTCGGCTCCGCTTGGGCGGCGAAAATGCCAGGCTACGCAGGGGATGTTCGCTGTACGTTGGCGCACAGTAAGTAGCTGTTGTCGTTCCGATCTTGAGCGGTGTCCGTCGAACGGGAGTCTCGATCGGGTGGTCGTGGGGTGTTCGGCGCATACGAGTAGGGCCCCCTGAACAGCTCGTTGGTGTCGAATCACCGAGCAACATCAGGAGGCCCTGGTGCCGCAGTCTTCCGTGCCGGTGTCCGGGCAGTCCACCTTGGTCACCCGGGAGTGTGACTGTCTGGCTCACCGGTTCGGAAACGCCGCCGACAACGGGATGCGGCAGTCGCGTTATCCGACGGACATGACGGACGCGGAGTGGGCGGCGGTCCGTCCGCTGCTGCCGGTGCCGGGCTGGTTGCGCGGCCGGGGCGGGCAGCCTGAGGCGTACTGCCACCGGGCGATACTCGATGCGATCGGCTACCTCGTCGACAATGGCATCAAGTGGCGGGCGATGCCCGCCGACTTCCCTCCGTGGGACCGGCTCTACGCGTTCTTCCGCCGCTGGCGCGACCACCTGCTGGTCAAGGAGTTCCACGACCGGCTGCGCGCCAAGGTCCGCGAGAGGCTGGGGCGGGATGCGGAGCCGTCGGCCGGGGTGATCGACTCGCAGTCCGTCAAGGCGGACGCCGTCGTCGGATCGGACAGCCGCGGCTTCGACGGCGGCAAGCTGGTCAACGGGCGCAAGCGGCACGTCGTGGTCGACACCCTCGGCCTGCTGCTGGGCGTGATGGTCACCGCCGCGGACACCGGCGACCGCACCGCCGCCCAGGTCCTGCTGCGGCAAGTCACCGACACACACCACCAGTTGGAGCTGGTCTGGGCCGACGCAGGCTACACCGGCCCCCTCGTCGCCCACTGCCTCACCGGCTCGCGCTGGTCCTGGCGATCGTCAAACGCAGTGACGACATGCGCGGCTTCGTGGTGCTGCCCAAGCGGTGGATCGTCGAGCGGTTCTTCGCCCACCTGATGCCCACCCGCCGCCTGGCACGCGACTTCGAACGCCGCACCACCAGCGCCGAAGCGATGATCTACTGGTCGATGACCCTGCTCATGACGCGCCGCCTCGCCCGGCCACACCCGCAGCCGGCGTGAACCGGCCCGGCGCAGGCTCGGCCAGCCAGCCCCGCGCGACCAGACGCTTCGCCTTCGACCGCAGCGCCTCCACCCGTGCCGGCACCACGTCCAGGCCGAACGCCGCGGCCATCTCCTGGCAGGTCAGCGGCCCTTGACGGAGCCGGACCCGGTCCGCGAGCACGTCCAGGATGCGCTGGTAATCCACCGACAGCACCGACCAGGCCAGCCCCTCAAGCCACATCGGGACCTGTGACTTCGTCTTCGCTGCCTCCGGCAGCTGCGGCGTCTTTCCGGACTGCTCCTCGGCGGCCGGCGCGGTCCCCTCGGCCCGGGCGGGGTCCTGCCCGCTCTCGTCCACGGGGGCCAGCACCTCGCCGACCCGCGAGCAGGCGATGGCCCACTCTTTCCATTCCCGCTCGGCCACGGCCAACTCAGCCTGGACGCGGTCGGCTTCCTCCCGCAGCTCGACGACACGACGGCGAGCACCCAGCTCACGCTGTTCCAACAGCCCAACCACCGACGGCATCCACGACCTCCCGGGCAACGACAGCACGACAGGCCACAACTCCCACGGGATCGCGGGCCCTATGCCCGACCAGCGGAAACGCAGTCCTCACGTCCGGAACGACAACAGCTACTGACCCGGGTACTCCTGCGTCTATGTAGGAGAGCTCCGAATAGGGCGCACGGGCTTCGGCTCGCTCGACCATCCACTGCTCGACCATGGAGGGAACTCGGCCGACGAGAGGCACGCCCTCCGCGAAGACTTGAGGTCCGCGCAGCGCGTCGACCACGACCCCAGCCAGTTGTTCGTCCCGGTAGTAGAGCTTCAGGCCAAACACCTGGTAATCGGCTTCCACAACCGTCGAGGCGGCCCCGTCCGCAGGACGCCGCAGTGTGTACCGCTGGGATTCTGCCGTGACACCACTCAGTGCGTCCGACACCTGACCAGGGCCCATGCTGAAACGCAGTGGTCCCACGCTCACGAACGGATCCAGCGTCCACCGTTGCCGCTCAGGCGGTGTTCGCGTCCGCGAGTTGGTCGGCGACGCTGCGGGGCTCGCGGCCGAGCAGCTCGGCGAGCAACGGGTCGACTCCCGCGAAGCGGCCTTGTCGGGCGGCCTGGAAGGTGGTGAGCGTCATCCGCGCCATTGCCTCCGGAGTGCCGGCGGCGACCTTCTCCGCGATCCATGCTTCGTCGTCCAGCGTGACGCGCGCGACCTCACGGCCACTGGCCTTCGATGCCATGGCGGCGACGTCGTCGAACGTCACGGCCTGGCGGGCGGTGAGCGTGACCGGGCCGTCGAAGCTTCGCTCACGTGCCAGGATGACCGCTGCCGCTTCGGCGGCATCCGCGCGGTCGGTCCAGGAGACCGGCCCGTCAGCCGGGGCGACGATGGTGCCGCTCTGCTGCCAAGGGCCCAGCAGCCAGGCGAGGCTGTGGGCGTAGAAGCCGTTGCGCAGTGCGGTCCAGGCCACGCCCGAGTCAGCCAGCAGCTGCTCGGTGGCGGCGTGGTCGCGCGCCGGGTGGAAGGAGCTGTCGGCGCCGGCGCCCTGGTGGCTGGTGTAGAGAATGCGCCTGGCCCCGGCGGCGACGGCGGCCTCGATACCGGCGCGGTGCCGGGCGACGGCATCGGCGTGCGGATCGTTGGAGGAGACGAGCAGGACCTGCTCGGCGCCTTCGAGGGAGTGCTGCAGCGCGGCCGGGTTCTCGTAGGAGCCCAGGCGTACCCGCATGCCGCGGTCGGCGAAGTGCTGCGCCTTGGCGACATCGCGGACGCTGACGCCGATCTGCTCGGCGGGCATGCGCTTGAGTAGGTGCTCGACGGTGGCGCCGTTCAGGGCGCCGGTCGCTCCGGTGACGACGATCATGAGTGTCTTCCCTTCATTTCCCCGCTGCGCTGAAGACAGGCGGGGCGATGTCAGTGGCCGCGTAGGAGCGGCAGGAGGATGTCGTCGACGAGATGCTCGATGAAGGGTTCGTCACACGACTCGCCCGCGATCACGATGCGGTGGACGATCACAGCCGGCGCGACCTCGGCGAACAGTTCGGCAGCCCGGGGCGTCAGCCGTTCTCCGTGCCCGACGGCCTTGCGTAGCGGCGCGTCGGTCATCGCCGCCTCGTCCCGACGCAGAATGCGGCGCATCTCCTCCGCGAGGCGCGCGTCGCTGCGCATCCCGGCGAATAGCGCCCCCAGCAGGCCGATCTCCTGCTCGGCGATCTGCCGGCCCAGCCAAGTGACCAGCCCGAGGAGGTCCCCTCGCAGGTCCCCCTCGACAGGCTCGGGAGGCGTGGCGTGGGAGCGGTGCTCGACCGCGGCCGCGACCAGCGCGGCCTTGTCGCGGTAGCGCCGGTAGATCGTCGTCTTCGCCGCCCCGGAACGGCTCGCGATCGCCTCCATGGACAGCTGCTCGTAGCCCACCTCGGTCAGTAGTGCCAGCGTCGCATCAAGAATGGCCAGGTCACGGCTGGTGTCACGCGGCCGCCCCATGGCGGGCGTCCCTGCCGAGCCGTCACTTCCTGAGCCACTCGATGGCTTTGCCACACCTATTCTCACTTTCGATACGCTACGGTTGCGTATCGAAAGTAACCCAGAAAGGCAGCCCGCGGCAACACAAGCTCGCTTGATCGAGGAGACAGCCCCTAGGAGCAATGCCGTTGCGTTAGCTGCGGGCGTACGCTGCTGTGCAGTCCTCCCGGGGGTGGTTCGGGTGCCTGTGAGTGTGTCTGAGTTATCGGGGTTAGGGTTGCTGACCTGTCCACCCGGCCTGGTGGATCGGGTGGTGGCTGCGTGCGGTCGTGCGGAGCAACGCAAGCGCCTGTTGCCGGCCCGGCTGGTGGTGTATTTCGTGCTGGGGCTGGCCCTGTTCTCGCGGGCTCGGTATCTGGACGTGATGCGGCATCTGGTCGAGGGGCTGCGGGGCCTGGGGCTGCTTGGGGCCTGGCATGTCCCGGCGAAGTCGTCGCTGTTCAGGGCCCGGCAGCGGCTGGGATCGGAGCCACTGCGGGTGCTGTTCACCACGACCGCGAAACCGATGGGCACCGAAGCCACCCCGGGCTCCTTCTGGCGTGGACTGCGGCTGCTGGCGGTGGGCGGGACCTGCTGGGACGTCGCCGACAGCCCGGCCAATGAGGCTGCCTTTGCCCGCCCCGGAAACAGCCGCGGCAGCGACAAGACATCGTTTCCCCAGGTGCGGATGGCCTGTCTGGTGGAGGTCGGCACGCACCTCGTCCTGGACGCCGAACTCGCCGGCTGCCGCACCGGGGAAGTGACCTTGGTGGGCCGTCTGCCCTGTTCATGCGGCCCCGGCCAACTGGTCCTGGCAGACCGCGAGTTGCTCGACGACTTCGCCATGCGCCAGATGACCGCCGCCCAGGCCGACGACCTCTACGAGCTGGTCAGCGAGCGGCAGGGACGGTCCCTGATCGTCACCAGCAACCGGGCGCCCAGCGACTGGTATCCCCTGTTCCCCAACCCCGTCGTCGCCGAATCGCTCCTGGACCGGCTGATCAACACCAGCCACCAGGTCATCATGAACGGCCCCAGCTACCGACCGAACAAGCGGCCCAGGAACCCCACCGAGAAGAACGGAACGGCGACCGCGAAGGCCAGCTGACCTCAGGATTCCTCCGCTCGGCGCTTGGGCACTGAGGCCCAGGCGCCGGGCTGCGGCCCAGCTCGTTGGCGCTAGCCGACGCTGATGTTGAAGTCGGAGACACTGCCGTCCGCGGCGGTCAGGGTGACTGGACCGAATGTGATGATGACGGCGGAGTTGCCTCCCGGGCCCCGGTAATAGCCGGTCGCCTCGGTGATCCGAACTGCCAAGGCCACGAGCGTTGCAGCGGCCGTCTCATCGGCCTCGATCTTCGGCTGGGCGAGAGCGGGATGCCCGTTGGCTTCTGCCCAGTCCCGGAAGGTGCGCGCGTCTCGGCTCATGGCGGGGAGGATGCTCTGGTTGGCCCAGGCCCACAGCCAGGAGCCCGAGTCCGGGCTGAAGCTGCCGAGAATCTGTGCAGGTGCCGTGGCTGTCTTGTCGGGGAAGGTCCAGGTGATCATGCCCGTCGTCTGGTCGAGATCCCAGCGGTCCGCCGCCCCCAGACCCCAGGACATGTGCGCACGACCCAGCTGTTCGATCATGTCTTCGCCCTGCAGGAGAAGCACGCTCAGGTCAGCCCGCTCCGCGGCCTGACCAGCACTCTCCGTCTCTTTGGCCCGCTTGAACAGTCCCATGCCGCGGAGTCTGCCAGAGACCACTGGCCAGTCAGCGACGCCCCCTCAGAACGGCTACCTGGCCATCGACAAGGTGGGGAATTACGTGACCAACCGGGCGGGGAAATACGTGATCGTCCACAGACGGCATCGGCGTCCCAGACCGCCCGGCACAGCAGATGCTGCATGCCATGAGGATTCGCGTCCCCGGCGCACTCCGCGATCGTCCAGCAGTTCTTGCGCGGCAGGTCCGCCAGCAGTCTCAGCACCAATCGCCCGGCCCGCGCCGCCGGGGTTCGACCCGGGCGAACCGGCCCGCGATACGCCCCGTGGCCACCTCGAATGCCGCCCGCCAAAGGGCGGGATCTATGCTGTGACCTGCGGCCACCGTCTGATCTTCTGTCCTCACACACCGATGATCACCGGTGGCCGCACCTGCTCCCGCACCAGCCCGGACCTGTGTAACCGGCTGACGGACGGCGAACTGCCGGAAATCCGGGCGACGGCCACCGCCCCGGCTGACACGCTGGCGCACATGACCACGCCACTGACCGCGAGACAACGACTCGCCGCGCTCCACAACTATGCGGCCGTGAACGGTGAGGACTTCACCGGCCAGAACCTGGCTTCCGCTCGCACGTCGCGGCTGCGGTTCACCCGCTGCTCGTTCATCGGGGCCGATCTACGCCACGCCGCCCTGGACGGGTGTTGGTTCAAGTTCTGTGACTTCAGCGACGCAGACCTGCGCGGGGCTTCACTGCGCGAGGTCAGCCTGGCCGGATGCGATCTGCGGGGTGCTGACCTGCGCGACACCGATCTAACCGACGCCAGGTTCGGAAGCGTGAACACTGGCGTGCCCCCGCTCGGGCTTACCTACGTCACCGGTGCCCGGTTCGAAGGAGCGTCCTTGCGCAACGTTCAAGCGGAAGGCGTCATCGGGTGGCCACCCGGGCACGGCGCGAACGAGTAGGGCCTACCTGGCGGCGAGATCACGATCTACAGCTGGAGTACTAGCCATGCCCCGAACGATTTGGTCAGGTGCGATCAGTTTCGGTCTCGTGACTTCTCTGAACTACGCGGGGACGAAACCGATGCGCTTTGCTCGGGACGCTCGACGCGGGGAACTGGCCGGAACCGCGTAGATGCGGCGGTGGGGCCCCGACTCCTCCGATCGAGCCGGTGCTTGCCGAAGCGCGGCTGCTGCTGCCCCCGATGAGGCACTGCCGCAGGACTGGGTTGCGGAGGACCTTGGTTGTCATGGGTGGGGACGAGGTGTGCTGTCCACAACCGTGCAGGAATCCCGGCACAAGCTGGCCCACGACCATCCGGGACGGGGACATCGCTCGCCTGTCCCCGCTCAAGCACCGCAACCTCAACGTCCTGGGCCGTTACAGTTTCGCCGCCTCCACCCCGGCTGGCGGCGCCCTACGCCCGCTTCGCGACCCGGACACGGTGGGACGAGGTCGACGAGGGGTAGCGGGAGCGGACTCTGGCCAGATACGTGCGCTGGCGAGGCCGTACCCCTCCGGTGTGTAGACGCGCTTGAAGCGTTTTACGCCTGACGATGCTTTCGCCGCTTGACCTTGACGCAACGGCAGGGTTTTTACTGGCGGCATGCGGATCGGAGAGATCGCCGCGCTCGTGGGGCTCACCACCCGGGCGGTCCGGCACTACCACCATGTCGGGCTGCTTCCGGAACCGGAGCGGCGCCCCAACGGCTACCGGGCCTACAGCGTCCGCGACGCCGTCCTGCTCGCCCGGGTGCGCCGTCTCACCGAACTCGGCCTCAGCCTCGATGAAGTGCGCGACGCCCTCGCCGACGATGCCGGGCGCGAACTGACCCAGATATTGGAAGAACTCGACGCCGACCTGGCCCGCCAGGAAACCGACATCAGGGAGCGCCGTTGCCGGCTCGGCGCCCTGCTCGCCGAGCCGCCCGGCGCGACCGGGCCCGTCTAACCCGCCCTCGCCGCACTGCTGGCACAGGCCCCGCGAACAGACTCGCCGAGCGCGGCCGAGGACCGCGAGTACCTCAGACTGCTGGATGCCACCAGCACCGGTAACCAAGAGATGCTCGGGCTGCTCGGGACGCTGGTCGCCGATCCCGCGGTTGTCGAACTGTATGAGCGCCTCGACGCTCTCGCCGAAGCCCCCACCGACGATCCGCGGATCGCACCCCTGGCAGCTGACCTGATGGCAGCCGTCCCCGCGGAGCTGTTCGCCGCAATCCCCGAGGACGGGGTGGTCGTGACCGGGTTCAAGGAGGCGCTGCTCGCCGAGTACACCCCCGCGCAGGCGGAAGTCGTGGGCCGGCTCATGGAGGCTCTGGTGGAAAGTGGCCGGGGGTGAGCGGCCGGTCAAGGGGCGTACGGTCGGCGCGGATCGCGGTAGCCGCCGTACTGCCGGGGGAACTGGCCCTGGCGGCCTGCCTGGTGGCCGGGGTCCGGTCTCCCGGGTGGGCGCTGGCGGGCGCCGAGGCGCTGGTGCTCGCAGTGCTGCTGCTGGAAGCCTGGGTGCTGCGCTCTCTGTACGTCGCCGCGCGCGCCCGCGGCGCGGACCGCCGGGCAGCGCGGCGAGCTGCCGTACGGGAGGCGGTGCCGGTGACGGTCCGCCGCCTGGTCCTCCACGAACTGCGCGCCCTCGCCTCCCTGGGGCGGTGGGTCCGGCGCGGCACGCACGGCGTGCGCCCCGGGGACCTCGCTGCCGCGTACACCGGGCCCCGGACCGCGGTGATGTACGGGCTGCTCTTCGTGGTGGTCATCGAGACAGTGGGCCTGTCCTTCCTCATTCCTTGGCCGGCGGTCCACCGGGTGATCCTGGTACTCGACCTGTACGGCGTCGTCCTCGTACTGGCATTGCACGCCGCCTGCGTCACCCGGCCGCACGTCGTGCGCCCCGACGGTTCTCTGCGGATCCGCTACGGAGCCCTGTTCGACCTCGCCGTACCGCCGGACGCGGTCGCTTCGGTCCGGGTCGACCGGCGCTATCCCGAGGGCGGTCTGATCACCCTCTCCGAGGACGGGGTCCTCGACCTGATCGTGGGCGGCCAGACCTCGGTGACCTTGAAGCTGAACCGGCCGCTCCCCTTCACCCGCCCGCTCGGCGCGACGGAAGAGGCCCACACCATCCGCTTCCATGCCGACGACCCGCGCGCACTGGTCTGCGCACTTCGGCAGGCCGCCTGAGCACAGATCGGTTCCGACCCCACGGGCGGAGCGGTAGACAACTCGCCTTCTCTGGACTTAAGCGCGGCATTGCTGTGCAGCATCACGAGGTGTCGCGACCACCTGTGGCTCCCAGCTGCGCATGGTACCCAGGGCGAAAATCCTGTGGCCCCGTAAGGCGTAGCTGGCAGACTGTCGAAGTGGACGATCAAGAATCTGATCTCGACACCGGAGTTGCTCAGGATGCTGTCACCGCCGAGCGATCGATGATGGCTGACACGACGCGCGCAGCTCGCCGGATGTCGTTCAACGCTGATGCGCTGACCTATAAACGAGGCAGACCACGGTACCCGGACGCGGTCTTCGACCTGTTGGCAGAGCGCTGCGGGCTGCGGCCCGGTGTGCGGGTGCTTGAGATCGGTGCCGGTACGGGCCTGGCTACCGAGCCGCTGCTGGCTGCCGGCGCGCACGTGGTCGCGGTCGAGCCCGGCGAAAGCCTGGCCGCGATCCTCGTCGCCGATCACGCGTGTGACCGGCTGGAGGTCCTCGTCAGTGACTTCGAGGCTGTAGACCTGCCAGGCGGGTTCGACCTCGCGGCGGCGGCGACAGCGCTGCATTGGCTCGACCCGGCCACGTCGACCGCGAAGATCGCCCGGTTGGTGCGTCCGGGAGGCTGGCTGGCGGCGTGGTGGAACGACTTCGGCGACGTCAAGCGGCCGACGCTCTTCCGCGACCGGCTCGACGAGGTCTACCACGACCTGCTGCCTGCCGAGACCGGCTACCGGAACAGCCGCTCGCACGTCCTCGACACCGACCGGTGGCGCAGCCAGGTGACCACGGGCGGCTACTTCGACAACGTCTCCGTCGAGATCGTCGAATGGGAGCAGATCCTGACCGCGCAGACCGCACGGGATCAGTGGTCTACGTTCCCGAACATCGCGGAACTCTCCGCGCCCGACCGCGAAGAGTTCCTCACTCGCCTCGGTTCGCTCGTCGACGAGCTCGGCGGCCAGGTCGCAGACCCGCGCCTGACGGTCACCTACACCGCTCAACGCGTCCAAAGCTCGCCGTGACCCCCATCCGCAGCGGTCCAGCAGAACACCATGACGAACGCGAAGACATGTGGGCCACGGCGACACGAGTCACAGCGACAATTTCAGCCGTCGCCAGCAGATGAGGGCACAGCCGAGGGTGACGAAGGCATGGTGGATGTCGTCGCGGATCTCCCAGCGGATCGGCAAGCGGCGAAACCAGTGCAGCAGCGCGATCGTGCCCTCTACGACCCAGCGGTAGACGCCCAGGCCGGAGCCGTGTTCGATGCCGCGCCGGGCGATATGCGGGGTGATCTCAAACCCGCGCACCCGGTCGCGGTAAAGGTCGTGATCGTAGCCGCGGTCGGCATACAGATGCCTGGGCCGCCGTAGCGGTTGGCCGGGCTTGCCGCGGATCGGCGGCACGGCCTCGATCAGCGGAATCAGTTGAGTCACGTCGTTACGGTTGCCGCCGGTGGTGATCGTGGCCAGACGACGGAGAGCTGAAGTTCCTGCCCGTGGTCTCCGAGCGGGCCCGCGCCAAGCTGAACCAGATGGCCGCCCGCAAGACTCGCCCGCCGAAGCAGTCGGCCCGGCCGCTCGCGCAGCTGCGCGCGTGGTGGAAGGCGAGCGCGATCCTCACCTCCGGGGTGGCCGTCGACGTCATCAACTCCCTCCTCGAGTACGCCCGTGCCGCGGCTGCGGCGATCCGGGCCTGGGTCGCCGCCGTGGTCGACGTCGCCCTGGCGGCCGTCGACGTCACCGCGACGGTGTTCGTGATGAACGACGGCGGCTGCTTCCACCGCCGGCACCTGCCCGCCGAAGCCCGACGCCACCTCGCCCTCGTCCTGCGCGGCCGCCGCCGCGACCCCGGCCTGGACGACCAGATCGTGGCCGCTGCCATCTCCACGCACTGCCTGGACATCAGCGAGCCGAAGACCACGATCGGCCTGCTGTCGGAGTACCGCCTCTACACCGCCCGGTGGGACCTGTCCGACCTCCCCGACCGGCTCCGCCCACCCACTCCCGCGTCCGGCCCGGACCGGCAACCCCCGGCCGATCCCGGCGAGCCGGCTGCGTCCCGGCCTCCGGGCCAGGACACGGGGGAGTGGGAGATACCCCGCATCCCGTTTCAGTACGAGCGTGCCGTCCTCGCCGGTGCGGTGGTGCGGGAGAAGCTGCGCACCATCACTACCGCCGCCGTGCGGGGCCGGGCGTACGACGTCGTCGCCCACCAGCAGGCGGCGTGCCCGAGCAGCTGCTCACGCCTCCGGCCGCCGACCCGGAGCACGACGACCAGGAGCCGGAGGCCGGACGCCAGGAGGCGATCGACCTGACGGCGCTGCGGGCCCTACGGGAGTCCCGCACCGACGTGGAAGCCCTCGATCTCACCGCCGAGCGGCTGCGCCACCTCGGGGACGCCTTCACTGCGGCGGCCGACCGGGCCCGCGCCACGATGGACCGCTACGCGCACCGCGACGATGCCGACGACGCGCATCCGGTGCGCGCGGAGGACCAGCGGGCGCACCGCCCGCAGGAGCCCGGACCGCACCGCGGCCGGGAGGCCGGCCACTGAGTGGCCCCGATGCCGCGCACCCGATGCCGTGGTGCGCACC
This sequence comes from Streptomyces sp. NPDC031225, assembly GCF_055570355.1. NCBI lineage: Bacteria > Bacillati > Actinomycetota > Actinomycetes > Kitasatosporales > Streptomycetaceae > Streptomyces > Streptomyces sp. NPDC031225. The sequence continues at coordinate 197,357 of NZ_JBVIHJ010000018.1, forward strand.
GACGATGCCCGGCGGCCGCACCGGTGCGCACCGCCCACCGAGTGGATGCGCACCGGACGGACGGTGGTGCGCATCGTGGTGCGCAGGGATGAAGTCGGTGCGCACCGGGTGGATGTGCACCACCGCACCGTGCTGTCCGGCCCGTCGCCGGGGCCCGTGAGGCGGTCGGTCTGCTGCGGCTGCACGGCATCAGCACCGGGTTCGTCACCGAACAGCCCGGTGTGGCACGCGGAGTGCTCACCGACGCCGAGGTCCGCCGTGTCGATCAGCGGGTCGACGACCTGCTCGGCCCGTTCGACGTGTGGGGGGTGTGCCCGCACGCCCCCGACGACGGCTGCCACTGCCGGCGAGCCGAACCGGGACTGATCCTGTGGGCGGTGGGACGGGTGTGCACGTCCCCGTCGGACTGCGTCGTCGTCAGTGACCTCGGCCCCCTCGCTCCGACCGGACCCGGTCGGAGGAGACGGCACGGGCGGACCATGTGGCCCCGGACGTCCTGACCGCCGTACGCGCGGTACTGAACGGCCCTCCCCGGGGCCGCGTCCTGGCCGACGAGCGCCCCATGGAGGACGCTTTCGACCCCGGTCCGCGGCCCCGGTGAGAGCCTCCCGGCCTGGCTACTGGGCGTAGAACGTGGCGTCCGCATTGTCGGTGGCCGTGCTCGGTGTCTGCACGTACAGGACGTGGCTGACATGGCGGGCGTAGCGGCCGGGGGGAGCCGTACGACTGGTAGGAGACGCCGGCCGAGTCGGACGACCCCCCGCTTGCAGAACGGATGAAGCGGTCCGCAAAGATCACGGGGTGCGCAGGGAGGTCAGGTCGTGGGGACGAGGCGCCACTGCTGGCAGTCGTTGTTCAGCCAGGTCCACAGCCGTACGTCGGTCCCGTCGGCGGTGCCGCAGTTGGCCACGTCGGCGACCTTGCCGCTGTTCTCGTTCACGATCCGCACGTAGTCACCGGTGGCCGTGTAGACCAGACGCCACTTCTGGCAGTTGTTGTTCAGCCAGGACCACTGCGCGATGTCCGTGCCGTCTGTCGTGGTGCAGTTCGCGGTGTCCGCGACCTTGCCGGTCGCGACGTTGACCAGCCGGCTGGTGTCGTCGCCGAGGTCCTCGACGCGCCACTTCTGGTTGGCGCCGCCGTGGCAGCTCCACTGGAAGATGTTGGCGCCGTCCAAGGTGCTGCCGCCCTCGACGTCCAGGCACTTGCCGCTGTTGCGGTTCACCAGGGTGTACGCGGTCGGGGTCGTCGCCGTCTCGCCCGAGGGGCCGGGCAGCGTGGTGCCGAGCGCGACCGGGGTGCCGAAGTTCGGCGTGCCGTCCGCGTTCCAGGTGAACTTCTGCGCCCGCGTCGTACGTTCGTTGCCGCAGCCGCTGCTCGCGGAGTTGTTGGCGTGGTAGACGATCCAGTTCTCGGTGCCGTCCGGCGAGGAGAAGAAGCCGTTGTGGCCGGGGCCGTAGACACCCGCCGCGTCGTTGCGCTGGAAGACCGGCGTGGACTTCTTCGTCCAGGAAGCGGGGTTCAGCGGGTCGGTGCCGGTCAGTTCCAGCTGGCCCAGCTTGTAGTCCGGGGTCATGCAGTAGCTGGCGGAGAAGGTGAGGAAGGTGCGGCCGTCGTGGTACAGCGGCTCGGGTCCCTCGTTGACCGCGGCCCCCGAGGTCTCCCAGCTCGCGGTGGGGCTGGAGATGATGGTGAAGGTGCTGCTGGCCAGCGTGTACGGGTTGCTCATCGGGGCGATGACCAGGCTCTGCGGACTGCCGTTGATGTAGCCGCTGCCGACCAGGTACAGCTTGTTGTTGTTCTGCAGGACGGTGGCGTCGATGAGCCAGCCGCCGGAGCTGAGGTTGGAGCCGCTGAGCTGGTTCTTGTAGGTGTACGGGCCCATGGGGTCGGTGCCCGCGCTCTCCAGGACGTGGGTGCGCTGGGAGTCGCAGCAGGCGACACCGCTCTGCGCCGCGGAGTAGTACAGGTACCAGTGGCCGTCGAAGAAGTGGATCTCGGGTGCCCAGATGTTGGTGTTACGGGTGGAGGTGGTGTCACTCCAGATCTGGACGCTGGCGGCGGTGGACAGTCCGGCCAGGGTCGGTGACTTCCGCATGGTCAGCACACCGGTGAAGGACGTGGTGACCAGGTAGTAGTTGCCGTTGTAGTACTCGAGCCAGGGGTCGGCGCCCTTCTGCGACTTGATCGGGTTGGTGTACGGGCGGCCCTCGGCGGCGGTGGCCGGGGTCGTCGCCGACACCATGGCGATCAGTACGGCGAGCACGCACAGGATCAGGGATCTGTGGCGTCTGGCGGGGGGCTGCTCTGACATCTTCGGCATGCGGGACCATCCCTGTTCGTAATTACGAACGTAGTTCGTGAATTCGATCAGAAGATAAGCGGGGGCCATGGTTCCGTCAACGCTTTCGTCACACGCGCTTTACCGGTCCGCCCCAGACCCCTCCACGCCAGACCATCGACCCGACCACGGGTCCGACCGTGCACGCGAACTGCGGCTCACCCTGGACAACGCCCTGGACCTGGTCGTGCGCGCGACCGGCGACCAGCTCCAGACCGTGGGCATCCGATCGCAAGGCGACACTGTGACCAGCCCGCCCGGCCGCGGCTTCGCCTCATAAGGCCCCGTGTTGCGCTGAGTGTTGCCGTAGATGTTGCACCAAGTGTTGCGGTAGATGTTGCGCCGGCCTCCACAGCACCCTGGAGTCCGCCCAGGTCACCACGGGCGTACGGCGTGGCCGGGCCGCTGACATCCCCGTTGCGACCCCCTTCGCCCATGCCCTGGCTGGAGTTGAGGATGAGGGAGGGCAGGCTGGGCGGCGCGGACGCAGCCGAGGATCGGGGCGTGCTCAGCCGGTTGTGTGTCGGCGGGGCCGCCACGCCCGGCCGCCGTCAGCGCGCCGGCGACGTCAGGCGGGGGACGTCGGCGGGGGAGAGGTCGGGGCGGGCACGGTGCCAGCGTGCGGGATGGTGCCACCGGCCGGAGGCGTCACGGGCGACGTCGACGCCGACTTCCACCACCAGCTCGGATTCCACCAGCGTGACGTTCAGCTTTTCCTGGCTGCCCCACCCGGCGGAGAACGACCAGCCTGTCCACGGATGACCGCACCGCCCCGGAGCGAGCAGGCCGGCGACCGCCGCACCTGCCGCCTGGGCGAGGGTGGTGGTGCGGCCGACATACTGAAAGCGTCCTCCAACGTCGTACCTGCCGAGCAGCAGCGTGCGGGGAGCAACCAGGGAACCGGTGACCGCGCCGACGATCGCCTCGCTCGCCTCACGGACCTTGTATTTCTGCCCGCCTCTCACCGACGGACGGTAAGCGTCGTTCCATCCGGACACCACCCTCACGAACCCCGGGAGCGACACGCGTATGTGCCGTCAACTCGCCCTGGAAGCCCGTCACTTCACACCATCCGACCGCCTCGCCGGGCGGGAAGGGCGTACGGCTCCGGCGCCCGAAGCAGCCCCGTGTCCATCGAACGCGCAGGCTCACAGCCGGAGTGTGCGCGCCGCGTGTGCCAGGCCCGTTTGCGGCAGGCCGGAGAGCAGTACACCGCCGAGACCAAGCGGTCGACCCCGACCGTCCACACCGCCCCACACTGCAGGCACGAGGCCGTCACGCCGGCCTTCACCGCCTCGGTCCGAGCTCTCGCCCGCCGCATCCGCCACCAGTGCCTGGAGCGGCACGCGTCCTCGCAGAACACTGCCGTCGCCTTCGCCGACGGCATCAACGGCCCACCACACCCCCGGCACAACCGCAGCCCCAAGTCGTCGTCCGCGACCACGACCAGCCGCAGCCGGGGAACACCGTCCCTGCCCATACCGCCACCATACGAACGATTGCCTTGTCCGGTACGGGACCCATCACGCCACCCGGCCCACGAGTACGCAGACCTGGACACTTTCGAGATACGGGCCAGATGGCAGCGACTGACGGATCCGCTCGGCAAACGTCGGCCGATCGTCCGGCCTGGGAAGCTGGTCTGCGGGGATCGCGGAGTAGACGCCGCCGATGAGCTCGTCGAAGCTCAGCTCAGCACTGTAATCGATCACCGTTTCCCGGACATCGGTGAACCCTGCGGCCCGGAGCGCTTCCTCGTATCGACGCCGGTCGTGCGCGCTGGTCCCGCACGTTGCCTCCAGCCGCGTGCCGAAGTGATCCTCCAGACAGGCCCGCAGAGCGCGTGACCAGGCACAATCCTGCAGCCACAGGGGTGTGCCGTTGGCTACCACAGCGACACCCCCGCCCACTCGGAACAGGGGCACCAACGTGGAGAAAAGCTCCTCGTGCCGCATCCAGTGCAATGCCTGCCCGATCACCGTCATCGCCAGGGATTTCTGCCCCACCAGCGCCCCCACCGCAGGGACGTCACGGTCGGCGCCCAGCACCCACGTCACGTTGCGCACGCCCTGCCCCGCGGCCCTTTCCCCGGCCAGCCGCAGCATGTCCGGTTCCGGGTCCATTCCGATGACGGAACGGACCCGGGAAGCGAGCGGGAGAGCGAGCTGGCCAGTGCCGCACCCGAGGTCCAGCACGACATCGTCAGCATCCAATGCGAAGGCTGCCTGCAGAGCCTCGATAACCGGAGGCGGGTAGCCACGACGGTACTTCGCGTAGTACTCAGCAACCTCACCACTGAAACCCACCGCCATGCCCCCACCCTGACAAGAGCAGGCCGATCAGTGGCTGTTGTCGTTCCGATCTTGAGGGGTGTGTGTCGAACGGGAGTCTCGATCGGGTGACCGTGGCTGGTCACGGGTATGAAGGCAGGGCCTCTTGGTAGCTCGGGGTTGCGAAGCCAGCCGAGATCCAGGAGACCCTGTTGCCGCAGTTGTACGTGCTCGCGCCGGTGGAGTTCAACTCGGCTGCACCGTCGTGTGATTGTGTCGCTCACCGGTTCGGAAACGCGGCCGATCACCCGGAACGTGTTCGGCGATATCCCTCGGACATGACGGACGCGGAGTGGGCCGTGGTCCGGCCGCTGCTGCCGGTGCCGGGCTGGATGCGTGGCCGGGGCGGGCAGCCGGAGGCGTACTGCCACCGGGCGATACTCGATGCGATCCGCTACCTGGTCGACAATGGCATCAAGTGGCGGGCGATGCCGGTGGACTTCCCGCCATGGGACTGGGTCTACGCGTTTTTCCGCCGCTGGCGCGACCACCTGCTGGTCAGGGAGTTCCACGACCGGCTCCGGTCGAAAGTCCGCGAGAAGCTGGGCCGCTACGCGGAGCCGAGTGCGGGTGTGATCGACTCGCAGTCGGTCAAGGCGGACGCCGTCGTCGGTGCGGACAGCCGTGGCTTCGACGGCGGGAAGCTGGTCAACGGGCGCAAGCGGCACGTCGTGGTAGACACGCTCGGCCTGCTGCTGGGCGTGATGGTCACCGCCGCGGACACCGGCGACCGCGCCGCCGCCCAGGTCCTGCTGCGGCAAGTCGCCGACGCGCACCACCAGTTGGAGCTGGTCTGGGCCGACGGCGGCTACACCGGCACCCTCGTCGAGTACTGCCTGGCCACGCTCGCGCTGGTCCTGGCGATCGTCAAACGCAGTGACGACATGCGCGGCTTCGTGGTGCTGCCCAAGCGGTGGATCGTCGAGCGGTCCTTCGCCCACCTGATGCGCACCCGCCGCCTGGCACGCGACTTCGAACGCCGCACCACCAGCGCCGAGGCGATGGTCTACTGGTCGATGACCCTGCTCATGACGCGCCGCCTTGCCCGGCAGGGCCCTGGGCCAGGGTGAACCGGCCCGGCTGCCGCTCGGCCAGCCAGCCGCGCGCGACCAGGCGTTTCGCCTTCGACCGCAGCGCCTCCACCTTGGCCGGCACCACGTCCAGGCCGAACGCCGCGGCCATCTCCTGGCAGGTCAGTGGCCCTTGATGGAGCCGATGCCGGTCCGCGAGGGCCTGAAGGATGCGCTGATAGTCCACCGACAGCACCGACCAGGCCAGCCCCTCACGCCACACCGGCACCTGAGATTTCGCCTTCGCCGCCTGCCCGGACGCCGAGCGCGCGTCTGCGTCCCTTGGGCCGGGTGCGGCATCCTCGTCAGCGACGCTGCCGCCGTCCGGAGCCAGGACTGTGCCCACTCGCCTGCGGGCGATCACCCACTCCTGCCATTCCTGCTCGGCCGCGGCAAGTTCGGCCTGGATGCGATCGGCTTCCTCACGCAGCCCGTCGACCCGACGGCGAGCGGCGAGCTCGTGCTGTTCCAGCAGTCCGACGACCGACGGCATCCGCAACCTCCCGGGGAGCGACGACACGACACGCCACCGCTCCCACCGGATCACCGGCCCTATGCCTGACCAGCGAAAACACCGCCCTCAGATTCGGAACGACAACAGCCACTCAGGGCGGTCTCGGACCAGGTCACCAACACCCTCGCTCGAGCCACCATCACTGGTCGGGACATCAATGACGTGCTGAAGGACTTCACGGAGCGCCGAAACGGGAATTACCACACCCCCGGCGCCGAATGGCTGCATCACGTCCTCCGCCCGCTCTTCTCAGACCAGTTGCCGGACGATGACACGTATGATGCGGAGTTCGACCGCGCCGAAGTGATGCTTGGAGCGCTTGCTGAAGACCAGCAGATCAGGCGAGCGGCCGCGAACCCGCAGAGGCCGTCATGGAGCCGCTCTCACTGGTACGGGCGTGCCACCTGGAGGGCCAACAATGACTACGGCAACGCCGTCGCCGACCTTATGGACGAGCTGGACACTCAAGGCGCTCACTGGGGTCCCCTCACGGGCGGACTGTTCGGCGGTGATGAAGGCCGTGCCCGTGCAGCGTTGAATCGTTATCAGGCGACGTTCAATGAAGTTGCTCGACGACGCTTCTGAGTCCTGGCCTGTCTCCAACCCCAGCCGGGCACATGGACCTTCCCGGCCAGGGTGAGCGATCAGAGGGATGAAGCCCGCCGCCGAAGCCCCATGCGTGGGACACAGGTAGTCACGTAAGGGGCGTGCGTGCTTCGACGTGTGCGCCGGTGACAGCGTATGCCGGCGCGAGTAGCTTTTCGCGCACAGCTCGGCTTCCGGGGGGCCTTCGTCGCCGGCTAGGGCCGACGGCTGCGCGGAGCCGGGGAGGGGGACTTGTGAGCGCACCTGAGACTGTTGGTCCACGCCAGGTGCGGCAGTCGGCAGAGGTCGGCCCGTACCGGGCGTTCATCTCCTACAGTCAGGCGGCTGACGGCAAGCTGGCGCCGAGGCTCCAGCGGGGACTGCACCGCTTGGCCAAGCCTTGGTACCGGTCCCCGTCCTTTCGTGTCTTCCGCGATTCGACGAGCCTGACCGCCTCCCCGGGCCTGTGGTCCGAAATCGAGCGAGCGCTCGGCGCCTCGGAGTTCTTCATTTTGCTGGCCTCACCCAAGGCTGCGAAGTCGAGGTGGGTGGATCGAGAGGTCGCGTGGTGGTTGGCGCACCGGTCTCCGCAACGCATCCTGATCGGCTTGACCGATGGCAAGCTGACGTGGGACGAGGCCCTCGGCGACTTTGACCGGGCCCCACCGTGTCCGTTACCGAAGCGCCTGCGAGGAGCCTTCGTCGAGGAGCCGCGGGTCATCAAACTGCAATGGGCCCGCACCGAGGAACAGTTGTCTCTGCGGCACGAGAGATTCCGCGACGTGGTGGCCGAGTTCGCGGCACCCCTGCACGGCGTGAGCAAGGAAGCGCTGGTGGGAGAGGACCTCCGCCGGCAGCGGCAGACCATGCGGTGGCGGAACTCCGCGATTGCCGTTCTCACAGTGCTTACGCTGTTGGCGGCCTCTGCGTCCGTCGTAGCCGTCCAGCAGCGCAACACCGCGGTGGAGCAGCGCAACACCGCCCGGCAGCAGCGGGACCTGGCGGTCTCGCGGCAACTGGCGGCGCAGTCGGACCGAATCGTTGAGACCCAGCCGGAAAACGCGATCCTGGTGGGTCTGGAGAGCCTAAAGGCGGCCGGAGGGCAGCATCGGGACCCGCCGGCAGGCCTGGTCACGGGGTTAGCCCGGCTCCAGCACGTGTCGGAGCGACACCGGATTCCCAACGCCATCACCGTGTCCTACAGTCCCGACGGCCGAACCCTGGCGTTGGGCGAGGAGAACGGATCCATCCGCCTGCGGGACCTCTCCGTGCGGCACTTGCCGGACCGGATCCTGCGCGGCCATACCAGCGCAGTGCAGAGCGTGGCCTTCAGCAGGGACGGCAAGCTGCTCGCTTCGACGGGCGACACGTCGATACGGCTATGGGACGTGGCGACGGGCCGGCCGCATGGCCCGGCAATCGAGCGGAAGGGCTCCGGCAACGGCGTGGCCTTCAGCCCAGATGGCAAGCTGCTGGCCTCTGTGGGCGCCGACACGGCCGTAGGGCTGTGGGACGTCGCCTCGGGAAAGCCCCAAGGACAACCGCTCGTCGGGCATACCGACACCGTCTTCGACACGGTCTTTAGCCCGGATGGCAGTCTGCTGGCTTCCGTGAGCGCGGACAGGACAGTGCGGTTATGGGATGTGGCCACCGGCGAGCCTCACGGAGAACCTCTCCGAGGCCACACCGACGGTGTTATGGACGTGGCCTTCACCCCCGACGGGAAGGTGCTGGCCTCCGCGAGCATGGACAAGACGGTACGGCTGTGGGATGTGGCCACGGGTCGGCCTCGCGGGGAGCCACTCCAGGGCCACACCAACACCGTCAACGGGATAGCGATCAGTCCCGACGGGAAGCTGCTGGCATCGGCCGGAGCCGACGTGGTGCAGTTGTGGGACACGGACACCGGACGCCGTCACGGGCTGCCCCTGACGGGCCACAGCGACAGCGTCCGGTCCGTGGCTTTCAGCCCGGACGGCAAGCAGCTCGCTTCCATCAGCGACGACAACACCCTGCGGTTGTGGACGGTGGCCGAGACGCCTTCGGTGAGCCAGGCGCTCACCGGCCACACCGGTGAGGTGTTCGCTACGAAATTCAGTCCGGACGGCAGGCAACTCGCCACGGCGAGCGCCGACGGGTCCGTGCGGCTCTGGGACGCCGCGACGGGACAGCCCCACGGTAAGCCGCTCATCGGCCACGACGGCTGGGTCATCGGCGTGGCCTTCAGTCCGGACGGGAATCTGCTGGCCTCCGGCGGAGAAGACGGCACAGTGCGGCTGTGGGACGTCGTCACCGGACAGCCGTACGGCACACCTCTGACCGGACACACCAACTGGGTCACCCGGGTCGAATTCAGTCCTGACGGCAGAGTGCTGGCCAGCGCCAGTGATGACAAGACTGTCCGGTTGTGGGACATCCCAGCCGGCCGTCCCCACGGTTCACCGCTCTTTCACGACCGCGGGGTCCTCGGCATTGCATTCAGCCCGGACGGCGAGACACTCGCCTCGGCGGACAACGCGGTGCGGCTGTGGAACGTGGCCTCCGGCCGACAACTCCGCAAGCCGCTGGATGCCGATGCGGAGACGGTGAACGCGGTGGCCTTCAGCCCGGACGGCAAGACACTCGCCTCGGCGGACAACGCGGTACGGCTTTGGGATGTCGCCTCGGGCCGGCCACTACGCAAGCCGCTGGAAGGTCACACCGGGACGGTGGCCGACGTGGCGTTCAGCCCGGACGGGAAGCAGCTGGCCTCCGGCGGCATCGACAGCACGGTCCGCTTGTGGCAGGTCTCCTCCGGTCGGCCGAGCGGGCCGCCACTGACCGGACACTTCGCCGCGACCCCCACCGTCGACGGTTTCGCGGGGGTGGTGAACCAGGTCGCCTTCAGCCCGGACGGTACCCGGCTCGCCAGCGCCGGGGACGACGCCACTGTGCGCCTGTGGAAGCCGCACTTCAAGTCTTGGGCCGCGTACGGCTGCGCCATCGTGCACCGCAACCTGACCCGCGCCGACTGGCAGACCCTCGCCGAAGGGCTCACCTACGAACGAACCTGCCCGGCATAGTTGGACGGTGGCTGGATCCTGCGCCGCTTGTACCGCATAACCGCATCATGGATAAAGACGGCGTCCTGGTGTGGATCAAGTAGCACCACGGCGGAGGACCAAAGATAAGCGAGATGGCCGGCGCCCTGCGACCGTCGGCGCGTAACGGTGGACGCGGGAAAGCCCCACGCAGTCTGAGCTCTGACGTGCCGACATCACCCTCGACTACAGTTCCAGTCGGGGAAAGCAGCCATCACACAGTGAAGGTCGGGGGATGAACGGCGGCAGGACAACCAGAGTGACAAGCACGCTGACCTTCCGGGCACTACTCTCCATGGTGCTAGGCGCCGGCCTGGGCTTAGGGGTGTACACCATCAGTCGTGCCGATGGCACTTACCTCTTCGCCATCACCGGCGGGTTGACCGGGGTCGTGATCGCACTCGGCCTCGATGCCTACCGAAGGGCCGGCCGACTGACGGAAGTACGCGTGACTGTTCCCCAGCTCAGCGAGCTCACCTTCGTCGTCAACAACGACTCACGCCAAGTCGCCTGGCAGCTGTTCATCGAATCCGTAACCCGCGTATCCATCCAGTCCTTGGACGACGACGAAGGCATCCTCCGCGAAGCCCTCACTTCTCTCTATGGGCTGTTCGCCACGACCAGGGACACCCTGAAGGTCAGTCGGCCCTCGGTCCATGCCAACAGCGGCCTGACCGTCGAACACCTCGCTATCAACTTCCTTAACGTGGAACTACGGCCCTTCCTCACCAAATGGCACCCTCGTCTGAGCGCCTTCGAGGAGAGCTCCCCGCAACGCCCCGAACACGAGTGGTTGCAGGCAGCCGAGTGCCGCGCCGACCTTCGCCAAGTTCAGGCCAACGCCCGCCAATACGTCCTCGCGTACGCGCGCCTGGCCGGCATCAAGAACGCGCAAGCCATGATCGAAGGAACCCAGATCCACACCTGAGAGGTTGCCAGCGAAGCGGCGCGACGGCAGGGCCGCGCGTGAGGCCACGTGGACAGGCCGCCTAGTCTATGTCCCCAAGCCGCGAAATAGGGCCCGCGCCGACTCCGTCCATACGCCGCCATGCCGCAGACCGTCAGGCGTCCGATGGCCAACTGGCGGCCGCGATCCTGCGGGGGTGGCGCCCTTTCGGCCAGGACCTGGCAGTTCTACGCTGAGTGGCTCAGCATGTGGCACGGGGTTCGGGGGGCGCGATGGACGGCGGTGCGGGGGCGCCTGACGGTGTGTCGGGTCAGCTGTGGTTCATCAGTTATGCGAGGCCGGACCGGGCGTGGGCTGAGTGGGTCGGCTGGCAGCTGCTCGACGACGGATATGAGGTGGAGCTGGACTACTGGGACTGGGGCCCGAGCGATAACTTCGTGCTGAAAATGAATGCCGCCCTTGAACGCGGCCGCATCCTGGCCCTGTTCTCCCCAGCGTATTTCGAGCAGGAGCGGTTTACCACTTTGGAGTGGACCGCAGTCCTGGCGATGAAGGAGAAGATCACCTCGGTCCGAGTCGCCGAAACCGTCCTGCCGGCGATCCTGCACTCTGTCACTCCGGCGGACCTGTTCGGTCAGGGGGAACAGGAGGCCCGCCGTGTCCTGCTGCGCGCGGTCAACGGCACCCCCGTCCGCCCCAGCACACCGCCTGTTTTCCCCGATACCTGGCCCGGTGCCAGGAACGCCGGGGTGTTGCGGTCGTTGGGCGATAGCGGGCCGCGACTGCCTGGCAGCCTGCCGCGGGTTTGGAACCTGCCCGCCCGCAACGCCGCGTTCACCGGCCGGGACAGCCTCCTGATCCGTCTGCGCCAGGCGCTAGCTGCTGATCAGCGAGTAGCGGTCCAAGCACTACGGGGCCGCGGGGGCATCGGCAAGACCCAGCTCGCCATCGAGTACGCCCACCGGTTCGCCGGTGAGTACCAACTCGCCTGGTGGATCCCCGCCGAAAAACCCGCCCTCATCCCCGACCAACTGGCCCGGCTCGCCGACCGCATCGATGCCGCACCCGTCGGGACACCCCTCGAGCGCGCAGTCGACCAACTTCTCGAAAAACTACGTACGAACGCGCGCTGGCTGCTGGTCTTCGACAACGCCGAAGACCCCACCCAGCTCGCCCCGTTCCTGCCCGGAGGCACGAACGGCCACGTGCTGATCACCTCCCGCAACCCGAACTGGCACAGCCTCGCCACCCCCATCGACATCACCGTCCTGAACCGGCCTGAGTCCCTGACCCTCCTCCGCGCCCACGGCGCCACTGTGGATGACGGCACTGGTGACGAAATCGCTGACGCACTCGATGACCTGCCGCTCGCCCTCGTGCAGGCCGGGGCCCTCCTCACCAGCGGTTTCCCCGCCGCTGACCTGAAGGCCGAACTCGATCGCAGCGTGGCAACAGTGATGGCTGAAGGCCAACCAGATACTTACCCAGCATCGTTCGCCGCTCAAAACCATGTCACCATCAGCCGCCTCAACGCCGACCACCCCGGTGCAGCCGCTCTCCTCACAGCCCTGGCCCTGCTGGCACCCGAACCCTTCCCCCTGGCTACCTGTACGGGCCACCTCCCCCACCAGGCCTCCACACTGCTGAAAGACACCCTGGATACCCGCACCACCACTGTTCGTGCCCTGGACGCGATCGCCCGTCACAGCCTGGCCCGCGTCCAGGAAGGAACCCTCCAGCTCCACCGGCTCACCCAGGCCGTCCTCGCCGACCAACTCGACCCCGCACAACGCGAGCAGGCACAACGAGACGCCGAAACCCTCCTCAGCGCTGCCAATCCGGGAGACCCTAAAGAGCCTCCCTCCTGGCCAGCCTGGCAGATCCTGGTCCCCCATGCCCTGATCATGGACCCCGCGCACCTCACCACCAGCGCAGGACGCCGGACCGCTGCGAGCGCATGCTGGTACCTGATGGAACGGGCTCAGCCGCTGCCTGCCCGGGAGTACCTGCAAGAGCTGTATGACACCTGGGCCCCGCAACTCGGCCCTGACCACGACGACACCCTGCACCTAGCCCATGAACTGGCCCGCGCTTACGAGGACACCGGCGACTACGAGAAGGCCCTCGCTTTGAACGAGGACGCCTACCAACGACACACAAATCTCCGAGGCGACGACGACACCCGCGCTCTGTTCAGCGCTGTCGCACTAGCCGGCGTCCTCAACGCACTGCAGCGCCACGAAGAAGCCCTATCTCTGGCCCAAGACACACTGACCCGACGACAACGACTGCTAGGCAAGGACGGCCACGAGACCCTGCGTACGGCCATCAACGTGGTGATTTACCTAGCTTCTGTGGGTCGGGTTGATGAGGCGGTGGCGTTGGGTGAGGACACACTGGAACGACTACGACGGGTGCGAGGCAAAGACCACCCGGACACCCTGCGCATGGCAGGAAACCTGGCCGCTGACTTGCGTTCTGTGGGTCGGGTTGATGAGGCGGTGGCGTTGGGTGAGGACACACTGGAACGGCTACGGCGAGTGTTAGGTGAAGATCACCCCACCACGCTAGGCAGGGCCGTCAACCTGGCGACTCGCCTAGATTCTGTGGGTCGTGTTGATGAGGCGGTGGCGTTGGGTGAGGAGGCGCTGGAGCGGCTCCGCCGGGTGCAGGGTGAGGATGATCCCGACACTCTGGTCGCGGCCTCGAACCAGGCGGTGTATCTGGGCCACGCGGGTCGTGTTGATGAGGCCGTGGCGTTGGGTGAGGACACACTGGAACGGCTACGGCGGGTGCAGGGTGAGGATGATCCCGACACTCTGCTCGCGGCCTCGAACCAGGCCGTGTATCTGGGCCACGCGGGTCGTGTTGATGAGGCGGTTGCGTGGGGTGAGGAGGCGCTGGAGCGGCTCCGCCGGGTGCGGGGTGAGGATGATCCCGGCACTCTGCGTACGGCCGTCAACCTGACCGGTGCCCTGCATTCTGTGGGTCGTGTTGATGAGGCGGTGGCGTTGGGTGAGGACACGCTGGAACGGCTACGGCGAGTGTTAGGTGAAGATCACCCCACCACGCTAGGCAGGGCCGTCAACCTGGCCGGTGACTTGCGTTCTGTGGGTCGTGTTGATGAGGCGGTTGCGTTGGGTGAGGAGGCGCTGGAGCGGCTCCGCCGGACGTTGGGGGAAGACCACCCTGCCGCTCAGACTATCGCCCAGCTCGTAGTAAGCCTGTCTGAGGAACAGACGGGGTCCGACGCAGGGTAGTGATCGCCCCGGAACGGCCGGTCTGGAGGGCCTGGCGGGTTCCGGTTGTCCATGACATCAGCGTGCGTCTACCAACTAGCCCCCGCACTTCGAGCACGAGGGCAGGGCGGCGTAACGCCCGGCCGGGTGTACTGCCAGGTCTCTGCGCGAGCAGGGCTGGACGTAGTTGTTCCCGCGTCTCTCGCTCCCGCCACGCGGCCTCTGTGACCTTGTCCTCGACCTGCTCCCGAACCAGCCCAGCGCTCTGACGCCGGACCGGATCCCGCCCGATGTCCTGCCCAGCCCACATCACACCCCCACCCTTTTGCGCCGGCCAGTTGCCGCCTCAATGAGTCGGCATCCCGAACAGCAGGACGGTCACGACAATGGCCACCGGAATAGCCAGAGCCACGGCCAGGCTGGCAAGACAGCCCCAGAAAGTCAGTCGCCAGCTGGTTCTCGCGTAGTCATCGCTCTTCGACACACTCGTATTCTCCTGCGCAGCCCACATGGCTCGGTCCACGAGAACGGGCAGCAGTTGTTCACTGGTTTGGGAGGCAGACCGGCCAGGGCTGCGAATCGAACTGTGTACGGGTTTCGACAGCACCGACGGATGCCGGCGGACTGCGCGCGAGCGAAACCTGGGCGGGGTAGCAGGAGAGCTGCCCCCTGTCTGATGATCAGCAGATGCGCCCGCTGAAGCACGGTTACACCAACCACACCGTCGGCGACGGGACTGTCGTGGAGAAGACCTACGAGGGCCCCGATGCTGAACTCAGGCTCCGTCGTGAGCACGCATTGCTGACCCGGTTGCAGGGCCGGTTGCCCGTGCCGCCGGTGCAGGAAGCGACCGCGACCACGCTCAGTCTTGGCTTCGTGGCCGGCGTGCCCGGCCAGGAACTCCTGGAGGCCGGTCAACCAGAAGCTGTCTTGACGAGCTGTGGGGAGTTGCTGCGCCGTATCCACGGAATCGCGCCGAGCGTGCTGCCGGAAGACGCGCGCAGGACGGACAAGGTGCTTGTGCACGGCGACTTCGGCCCCAACAACGTGCTGCTCGATCCCGAGACCTCCGAGGTCACCGCGGTGGTCGACTGGGAGTTCGCCCACCTCGGGGATCCGGTCGAGGATCTGGCGTGGTGCGAGTGGGTCGTGCGCACGCACCATCCCAAGCACCGCCGTGCACTCGGTCACTTCTTCCGAGCCTACGGCGGGGAGGTGCCGTCCTGGCCGATCCGCAGGGCCGCCATGGTGGCCCAGTGCGAGGCGCTGCGGCAGTTCTGTGACCGGTGGGAGCCGAACGGCCCGGGTGTGAGGCAGTGGCAGGAGCGCGCCGCAGCCACAGCCGACTGGCAGGAGTAGTCCGGTATCCGGGCCCCGCTAAGAGGTCCTAACAAAGGCGTTGGACGTGGCGGTGGGTGATCAGACACGTGGCGAGGCCGAGGAACGCTTCGTGGATGTCGTCGCGTCTCTCCCAG
>NZ_JBVIHJ010000019.1:0-163272 GCF_055570355.1 Streptomyces sp. NPDC031225
GTGGGTGGGTCGGGGGCGGGGTGGGGGGTGTCCGTCCTCGGTCCGGCGGCTCGGTTGCTTGAGCAGTGCTCGGTTCCGGACGCCGGCCGCTGCGGGCGGACACTCCCCACCCCGCCCCCTTCACGCCGTCGGCGGCCAACCACCCATCGTGGCGTACGCCGCATGCACCCACCTGCTTTCAGGGGCGCAGGGAACTGCGCGACCGGCCACAACGGACCCGCAGCCGCAGACCAGCAGCATGCGGCACAGTCCCCCCGCACGCGGGTGCCCCCAACTCCCCCAGGGGCGCGGGGAACTGCGCGACCGGCCACAGTGGACCAGCACCCGCCGTACGGCATCGCGAGGCACGGCGAGAGGAGGCCGGTTCCGCAAGAGGGCGTGTGTCACAACGCTGCCCTGTTCCCCCGGGTCGCCGACGGACCCTATCGTCAAGGTCATGTTCGCTGTCTACGCCGCCCGAATCGACCGCGACGACCCGCTCTCCGGACTGGAGTTGGGGGAGCGCCCGGCCCCCGAAGCCCGCCCCGGCTGGAGTGTCGTCGACGTCAAGGCCGCCTCCCTCAACCACCACGACCTGTGGTCCCTGCGTGGCGTGGGCCTCGCAGAGGACAAGCTGCCGATGATCCTCGGCTGTGACGCCGCCGGTGTCGACGAGGACGGCAATGAGGTCGTCCTGCACTCCGTCATCGGGCAGAGCGGGCACGGGGTCGGTCCCAGGGAGCCCCGCTCCATCCTCACCGAGCGCTATCAGGGGACGTTCGCCGAGCAAGTGGCCGTGCCGACCTGGAACGTCCTTCCCAAGCCGAAGGAACTGTCGTTCGCGGAGGCCGCCTGTCTGCCGACGGCCTGGCTGACGGCGTACCGGATGCTCTTCACCAACGCGGGGGTCAGGCCCGGCGACTCCGTGCTCGTGCAGGGCGCCGGCGGTGGTGTCGCCACTGCCGCGATCGTGCTGGGGAAGGCCGCCGGGCTGCGGGTCTTCGCCACCAGCCGGGACGAGGCCAGGCGCAAGCGCGCGCTGGAGCTGGGGGCCGTCGAGGCCGTGGAGCCGGGCGCGCGGCTGCCGCAGCGGGTGGACGCCGTCATCGAGACCGTGGGCGCGGCCACCTGGTCGCACTCCGTGAAGTCGCTCAAGCCGGGTGGCACGCTGGTCATCTCCGGTGCCACGAGCGGCGACCGTCCCCCGCACGCCGAACTGACCCGGATCTTCTTCCTGGAGCTCAAGGTCGTGGGGTCGACCATGGGGACCAAGGACGAGCTGGAGGATCTGCTGGCGTTCTGCGCCGCCACGGGGGTGCGACCCGTCATCGACGAGGTGCTGCCTATGGACCGCGCCCGCGAGGGCTTCCAACGTGTCGAGTCGGGTGAGCAGTTCGGGAAGGTCGTGCTCACGAACCGCTAACCTCCTTTCTTCTTGTTGACGGCCGGCCCGGGAACGGGTCGGCCGTCAATGTTTGTCAACTGTGGTTGACGTTCGCGTGGTGTCAACGTAAGTTGACGTCATGACCGAAGCAACGGATCTCGCCGAGCGCGCGGGTGATCGTGATCCCCGGGTCGGACTGCGTGCCGTCGCCGCACTGCGCAGGCTGCTGGAGCAACTGGAGTCGGTGCAGGTGCGCAGCGCGCGCCATCAGGGCTGGTCGTGGCAGGAGATCGCCGCGGAACTCGGAGTGAGCAGGCAGGCCGTGCACAAGAAGTACGGGAGGCATTGATGTTCGAGCGGTTCACGAAGGATGCCCGCGCGGTGGTCGTGGGTGCGGCCGGGCACGCCGAGGAGATGGGCGCGGAGGCCGTGGACGCGGAGCACCTGCTGCTCGCGCTGCTGGACCGGGAGACCGGCCGGGCCTCCTTCGCGCTGGCCGCCCTCGGTCTCGCCGGACGTGGGGACGCGGTCCGGGAGGCGTTGGGTGAGGCGCGACGGCGGGCAGGCCTGTCGCAGGCGGAGGCCGAGGCGCTGGCCGGGCTCGGGATCGACGTCTCCGAGATCGTCGCCCGGGTCGAGGAGGTGCACGGGGTCGGAGCGATGTCAGGCGAGCGCAAGGACCGGGGATGGCGGTCCGGGCGGCGTACCTTCGGGCGGGGCGCCAAGGAGATCCTGGAGAAGGCTCTCCGCGTCGCCGTGGCCCGGCGTGACCGCCATGTCGGCGACGAGCACTTCCTGCTGGCCCTGACGGCCAGGCCGGGCGTGCCCGCGGAGGTCCTCGCCGATCACGGGGTGACGTACGAGGCGGTCGTCCGTGTCCTGGACGGCGGTGAAGCGGCGCAGGCAGGCTGAGCGGGGGCCGGGAAGGGTCGGGGCCCTATTCGAGGGTGACGGGGCGCTGCGAACCCTCTGCGAAGGCGGGGCGCCCGGCCCGGCAGTACGGCCGGGCCGGGGGCGGCGTACTGCCGGAGGCGGCGCGGCTCATGCCTTCGGGGCTCGTAGCAGTGCTCCTATGTGGGCCGCCGCCGTCGACAGGTGGCTGCGGGCGTCACGGAGCTGGCCGGCCGTGATGCCGTGGTCGCGGGCCGCGTCGCGGATGTCGTCGCGGAAGCGGTCGAGCAGGCGGTCCAGGTCGCGGGCCGGGTCCCCGGTCGGGTCCTCGTGGGCCCAGGACGGCTCGTACTCGGCGGGGAAGTCCTGCGGGGTGTGGGAGTACTCGGTGCCGGGTGCCGTCCCCTCGGCCTTCTCGGACCTCGCGCCGCCCCGGCCGAAGCCGAAGTCCTTCCCGAACTCCTTGCCGTAGTCCTTCCCGAACTCGCCGAACTCCTTGGCCAGTTCGGTCAGTCCCTCGCGCACCCCGGTCGGCCAGTCGCCGCGGGCGAAGTGGTCCTGCACCTGCTCCTGGACCCGCCGTGCGATGCGCTGCACCTCCTCCTGCGCCTGCTCCCGGGCCCGGTCCTGGGCCTCCTTGGCCTGTCGGCGGGCCCGCTGGGCCTCCTCCCGGGCGCGGCGGCTCTCGTCCTTGGCGCGCCGGGCCTGCTCCTTCCACTCCTGCTTGACGCGGCGCATCTCCTCCTTGGCGGTACGCCACGCCTCCTTGTCGCCGAACTCCGTGAAGTCCCCGAAGGGGCCCTCGTGTTCGCCGCCGCTCTTGGCGCCGCTGCCCTGGCGGGCCTCGGTGGCGGCGGCCTTCATCTCGCGCCGCAGATCGCCTGCCGCGCCGCGCACATCGGCCCGGATCTCGGCGGCGAGCTCGGCGACCGAATCACGGATCTCCAGCTCCAGGTCGGCCAGTTCACCCCCGCGGTCGGCCAGTTCGGCGCGGCCCGCGTCCGTGATGGCGTACACCTTGCGGCCGCCCTCGGTGGTGTGGGTGACCAGACCCTCGGTCTCCAGCTTGGCCAGCCGGGGGTACACGGTGCCCGCCGAGGGGGCGTACAGGCCCTGGAAGCGCTCCTCCAGGAGCCGGATCACCTCGTAGCCGTGGCGCGGGGCCTCGTCCAGCAGCTTCAGCAGGTAGAGACGGAGGCGGCCGTGGGCGAAGACGGGGGGCATGTCAGAGCACCTTCTTGTCGGTCGTGCCGTCGGCCGGGTCGCGGTTCAGATCGCGTGTCGGAGCGTCGGTCGGATCGGGGCCGTCGGCCCGGCCGGAAACGTCATTTTCCCCCGGGGTGCTGTGTCCGCCGTCCACCGGGGCACCGGTGTCCGCCGCCTCGGCGGAGGCGGGTTCGGCACCTGTGCGGTCCGCCTTCTCCCACGGCTCCTCCTCGTCCTCCCTGGGCGGGCGGCGCAGAAGGGCGATCGAGCCGGAGACTGTGGTCGCGCGGAGTTTGCCGGTACCGGCGCCGAGGCGGCCGGTGATCTTGTGGGCGCCCCACTGGCCGTGCACGCGCAGGCCCTCGAAGGCGTTGGAGATCGTCCCGCTCGCGGTGTTGGCCTCCACCTCCGCGTCCGCGGGCTGGGGCAGCCGGATGGCGATCTCGCCCGAGACGCTGGTCAGCCGTACGTCGGTGGGGCCGTCCGGATCGAGGTCGACGATCATCGAGCCGCTGACGGAGTCGGCCCGCACGGAGGGACCGGAGCCCTCCACGACCGTGAGATCCCCCGACACCGAGTTGAACCGCAGGTCGCCGGTGACGGCCTGGGCCTCCAGGTTCCCGGAGACGGTGTCGGCGCGGACGGTGCCGGAGAGGCCGACGAGAGTCGTGTCGCCGTTGACCCCCTTCACCACCGACGGCCCGCGCAGCCCGGACACCACGGCCCCGGCGCTGACCACGCCCACCTCGACGCGGGTCTCGGCCGGCACGGCCAGGGAGACGACCGCGCTGCGCCGCCAGCCCTTGCGGTCGAGCCACTTGAGGAAGCCCTTCCAGGGCAGGTCCTCGTACGCCACCGTGAGGGTTCCCTCCTCCTGGGTGACGATCAGGGGCGGCCCCTCGATCTCGGAGACCTCCAGGCGCGCGGAACCTTCTTCCGTGCCCACCACGTTCACCGTTCCGTTGACGATGCGCACGTGAAGTTCTCGGACCGGCTCGTCGAAGGTGAGCTTCCTGGGCTCAGTGACGGACCACTCGGACATGGTGCAGACCTCCCCGTAGCAACGCGCCATATCGCGTCTCCTGCAATTCACGATATATCGTGGCTCTCGAAAGTCAAGACACTCGTCCTGGGGATGCCCGAGTGCTAAATATGACTAATCGTCGGGAAACGTCCTAGCGTGTGACCATGCCCTCGGAAGCCGCTTCCCGTACCGGTCGCGCCGGTCCCGCCCCCGGTGCCCTGCTGCTCTGCAGGGCCGGGCCGGACTCCGTCGCCCCCGCCGCCCGGTTGTTGCGCGAGCGCATGCTGCTCCTGAGCGCGGGCGAGGGCTGGAGCGTCCTGGTACCGCAGGGTGGGCCCTGGCTGTCAGGCGAGGAGCCGGTCGACCGCGTCCTCACCGGCTGGGCCACCGCCCTGGCCGTCGGTGCTCCCTGGCCCGTCCTCGCGCTGTGGTGGGACGCCGACCGCAGCGGCTACACCCTCGCGTCCGGCTTCCGCCGCACCGTCGGCTACGTCTGGCTCGCCAACGGCACCCCGGCCGGCGAGGACGAGGCGATGCGTACCTTCGCGGCCCGCCTGGCTCTCGACCCGGTTCTGGACGTCCAGTCCCTCGACCCCCTGACGAGAGCCGACCCCGCGTCAGACGCCCGCGCCCGACTGCGCGGCCTGCTGGCGGTCCTTGCGCGCGTGGGCGTGATGCTGCCCGCCGGCCTCACTCCCGGCGAACCCGCCGACCGCCTCAGCGAGACCGCCCGCGTCCGGCCGGACGCCAGGGCGGTTGAGTGGGATGGCGGACCGGAGCCGGTTCCCAGCGACCTCCGGGCCGTGGCGGGCCGCCGCCCGATTCCCTGGCTTCCCTGGCCGGGCCTGACCCTCGCCCAGATGGCGGCAGGCCTTCCGCTGGTCGCCTGGGGCCTACGGCACCGCAGCGGCGGCTGGCTCACCGCGGGGGCGCTTCTGCTGGCGCACGGGGCGCTGGGAGCGGCGTACGGCCTGACACACCCGCGTGACTGAGCCTGGATGCGCCGACGGGAGTGGAACCGGGACGAGACGGGTGACTGCTGGGTCTGCAGGGCCTGCTACCGGACCCGTCCGGGGGCCGGAGACGCGATGCGCCTGCGGGACTGAGCCGGGACGCATCCGGACCCCCTCCGTAGTGACTGATCCCGGACGCCCTCGCAAAGTCCGAAGGCGGTCGTGCCCGGGGGAGGGACGGGCCGGCTGGGCGCGCGAGGGCGGGAGCCGTTTGTCGACGACGACTTCCGGAGTCACCTCGCGGTACACCCGCCCCGCGACCGGTGCCGAGCGGCGGAACACGGTCCGCCGGTCGGGGCGATCGTAGGGAGATGTACCGAACCCCGAGTCGGGGACCTTGGCCGGGGGTGACCCGCGCGGTGAGACTGGCGGCCGGCCTCGGCGGGGTCTCCGGAACAGGCGCCGCCGGCCGAACCCAACCGGTCGGTAAAGGAGTTCAGATGCATCTGCGCACGCGTGCCCTGGCCGTCGTGTTCGTGGCCACCGCTGCCCTCACCGCTCTCGGGCCCGCGGCCGTGGCCGCGCCCATGCCCTGGGAGACCAGCAAGACCCCCACGGCCGTCACCCACAGCATCTCCGCAGCGGCCCGCGAGCTCGGCACGGTCACCGTGCTGTGCACCGGTGGCTGCTACCAGTAGGCCGCCGCCACCCGAGCACCTGGCCCTACTCGTCCTCGTCGTCGTCCAGCCGGGCCAGCCACGTCGCCAGTCGCTCCACCGGTACCTCGAAGTCCGGGTTGAGGTCGACGAACGTCCGCAACTGCTCGGCGAGCCACTCGAACGTGACCGATTCCTCGCCGCGCCGCTTCTCCAGTTCCTCGATGCCGCGGTCGGTGAAGTACATGGTGCTGCTCTCCTGCGTGGGGGATGGAGGGGTGGAAGGGCTGCCACCAGCCTAGACGCGGGCGGCGGAGCCGGGTGGCACTGTGGGCCCGTCCCCCAGTCGCTCGGGAACGGGCCCACAGGTCAGGCGGGTTTCAGCGGCTCACGCCTCGAACACCTCGCGCACCAGCTGCTCCTGCTCCGCCTGGTGCCGCTTCGCGGAACCGACGGCCGGGGAGGAGCCGTGCGGGCGCGAGATGCGCCGCAGCCGCTCTCCGTGCGGAACGTCCGCGCCGACCGCGAGGTCCAGGTGGTCGATCAGGTTGAGCGCGATGAAGGGCCATGCGCCCTGGTTCGCCGGCTCCTCCTGGGCCCACAGGTACTTCTCGGCGTTCGGGTACTTGGCGATCTCGGCCTGGATCTCGGCACCCGGGAGGGGGTACAGACGCTCGATGCGGATGATCGCCGTGTCCGTGATACCGCGCTTCTGACGCTCGCCGTCGAGGTCGTAGTAGACCTTGCCGCTGCAGAAGACGACCTTCTTGACCGCTGCCGCGTCGACCGTCGAGTCGCCGATGACCGGGCGGAACTGACCCGAGGTGAACTCCTCCGTCTTCGACGCGGCGGCCTTGAGGCGCAGCATCGACTTCGGGGTGAAGACCACCAGCGGCTTGTGGTGCGGGTTGTGCACCTGCCACCGCAGGAGGTGGAAGTAGTTCGACGGGAGGGTCGGCATCGCGACCGTCATGTTGTTCTGCGCGCACAGCTGGAGGAAGCGCTCGACGCGGGCCGAGGAGTGGTCCGGGCCCTGGCCCTCGTAGCCGTGCGGGAGCAGGAGCGTGACGCCGGACGTCTGGCCCCACTTCTGCTCCGCCGCCGAGATGTACTCGTCGACGATCGTCTGCGCGCCGTTGACGAAGTCGCCGAACTGCGCCTCCCACAGCACGAGCGCGTCGGGCCGGGCCAGCGAGTAGCCGTACTCGAAGCCCATGACCGCGTACTCGGAGAGCAGGGAGTTGTAGACGTTGTAGCGGGCCTGCTCCTCGGCGAGGTACTGGAGCGGGGTGTGCTCCTCGCCCGTCTCACGGTTGATGAGGACCGCGTGACGCTGGCCGAACGTGCCGCGCTGGGAGTCCTGGCCCGACAGGCGGACCGGGGTGCCCTCCAGCAGCAGCGAGCCGACGGCCAGGGTCTCGCCCATGCCCCAGTCGATCGTGCCGTCCTCGACCATCGACGCCCGGCGCTGCAGCTGCGGCAGCAGACGCGGGTGGACGTGGAAGGTGTCGGGGATGTTGACCTGGGACTCGGCGATCCGCTTCACGACCTCCGAGGAGATCGCGGTGCTCACGGCGACCGGGAACTCGGCCTGCGGGTCCGAGACGGGCCCGGCGGCCGGCTGGGCCGTGACGGCCTCGCGGACCTCCGTGAAGACCTTCTCCAGCTGGCCCTGGTAGTCCTGGAGCGCCTGCTCGGCCTCTTCCAGGGTGATGTCGCCGCGACCGATGAGGGACTCGGTGTACAGCTTGCGCACCGAGCGCTTCTTGTCGATCAGGTCGTACATCAGCGGCTGGGTGAAGGCCGGGTTGTCCGACTCGTTGTGACCGCGGCGGCGGTAGCAGATGAGGTCGATCACCACGTCCTTGTTGAACGCCTGGCGGAACTCGAAGGCGAGCCGCGCGACGCGGACCACGGCCTCCGGGTCGTCGCCGTTCACGTGGAAGATCGGGGCCTCGATCATCCTCGCCACGTCCGTCGCGTACATCGACGAACGCGAGGACTCCGGGGCGGCCGTGAAGCCGACCTGGTTGTTGATGACGATGTGGACCGTGCCGCCGGTGCGGTAACCCCGCAGCTGCGACATGTTCAGGGTCTCGGCCACCACGCCCTGGCCCGCGAAGGCCGCGTCACCGTGCAGGGCGACCGGCAGGACCGTGAAGTCCGTGCCGCCCTTGTTGATGATGTCCTGCTTGGCGCGGACGATGCCCTCGATGACCGGGTCGACCGTCTCCAGGTGGGAGGGGTTCGCGGCCAGCGAGACCTTGATCTGCTCGCCGTCCAGGCCCGTGAAGGTGCCCTCGGCGCCCAGGTGGTACTTGACGTCGCCGGAGCCGTGCATCGACTTCGGGTCGAGGTTGCCCTCGAACTCGCGGAAGATCTGGGCGTACGACTTGCCGACGATGTTCGCCAGGACGTTCAGCCGGCCGCGGTGGGCCATGCCGATGACGACCTCGTCCAGGCGGGACTCGGCGGCCGAGTCCAGCACCGCGTCGAGCAGCGGGATGACGGACTCGCCGCCCTCCAGGGAGAACCGCTTCTGGCCGACGTACTTCGTCTGCAGGAAGGTCTCGAAGGCCTCCGCGGCGTTCAGCCGGCGCAGGATGCGCAGCTGCTCCTCGCGCTCCGGCTTGGTGTGCGAGCGCTCGATGCGGTCCTGGATCCACCTGCGCTGCTTCGGGTCCTGGATGTGCATGAACTCGACGCCGGTGGTGCGGCAGTACGAGTCGCGCAGCACGCCGAGGATGTCGCGCAGCTTCATCAGGGACTTGCCGGCGAAGCCGCCGACCGCGAACTCCCGCTCCAGGTCCCACAGGGTGAGGCCGTGCTCGGTGATGTCCAGGTCGGGGTGCTTGCGCTGGCGGTACTCCAGCGGGTCGGTGTCGGCCATGACGTGGCCGCGGACCCGGTAGGAGTGGATCAGCTCGAAGACGCGGGCGGCCTTGGTGACGTCGTCGTCGTGGCTGGCGTCGATGTCCTTGAGCCAGCGGACCGGCTCGTAGGGGATGCGCAGCGCCTCGAAGATCTCGTCGTAGAAGCCGTTCTCGCCGAGGAGGTAGTTGGCGACGACGCGCAGGAACTCGCCGGAGGCGGCGCCCTGGATGACCCGGTGGTCGTAGGTCGACGTGAGCGTCATGACCTTCGAGATGCCGAGCTTGTTCAGGGTGTCCTGGGAGGTGCCCTGGAACTCCGCCGGGTAGTCCATCGAGCCGACGCCCATGATGACCGACTGGCCGGGCATCAGACGCGGGACCGAGTGGACGGTGCCGAGGCCGCCCGGGTTCGTCAGGGAGACCGTGACGCCCGAGAAGTCGTCCATCGTCAGCTTGCCGTCACGGGCGCGGCGGACGATGTCCTCGTAGGCCTGCCAGAACTCGAAGAAGTTCAGCGTCTCGGCCTTCTTGATGCCCGCGACGACCAGCTGGCGGTCGCCGTTGGGCTTCACCAGGTCGATGGCGAGGCCGAAGTTGATGTGCTCCGGCTTGACCAGGGTCGGCTTGCCGTCCTTCTCCACGAAGGAGTAGTTCATCGACGGCATGGCCTTGATGGCCTGCACCATCGCGTAGCCGATGAGGTGGGTGAAGGAGATCTTCCCGCCCCGGGCGCGCTTCAGGTGGTTGTTGATGACGATGCGGTTGTCGAACAGAAGCTTCACCGGGACCGCGCGCACGGACGTGGCCGTGGGGACCTCGATGGAGGCGTTCATGTTCTTCGCGACCGCGGCGGCGGGACCGCGCAGGGTCACGAACTCCGGGCCCTCCGCGGCGGAGCCACCGGTGGCGGCGGGCTTCGCGGCGGCCGGCTTGGCGGCCGGTGCCGGGGCGGCGGCCGGAGCAGCGGCCTTGGCGGGGGCAGGAGCCGCTGCGGCGGGCTTGGCGGCCGGAGCCGGCGCGGGAGCCGGGGCGGCGGGAGCCGGGGCGGCGGGAGCCGCAGACGGCGCCGGAGCCGCTGGGGAGGTGGTCCCTGCGGCCCCCGCGGCCGCAGTACCCGCCGTAGCCGGGGCGCCAGCTGCCCCGGGCTTGTAGTCGGCAAAGAAGTCCCACCAGGCTCGGTCTACCGAATTCGGGTCCTGGAGGTACTGCTGATAAATCTCGTCGACGAGCCACTCGTTCGGGCCGAACGCGGCAGCGGGGTTCTTGCCCGCTTGGTCTGCGTCGGTCGAGATGCTCGAGTTACTGGGGGACTGTGGCGACACGGCGGCAACCGCCCTCTTCCGCTTCTCACAAGGTGATGGACAGCGGGAATAAAGGCTACGCCCCCAAGACCGCGAAGGTCAGGCCGGGTCGGTCCATCGTCGTGTAAGTCACATGAAAGAGCGGGTTTCGCGGCTGGAAATGGCGGGAAACAAGCGGGGTTCCGCACGGTGAGGCAGCACTGAAGGACGGGCCCGGCGGGGCTCCTCGCGACGGCGGCGCGGCCCTCTGCCTGATCACACGTGTCCGTCAGCGCGGAACAGAGGTGGATCTTGTGGCTCCGCTTCGAACTTTACGTCAACTTGGCAGAGAGGGAAGTCCCGGCAGGGTGACAAGAATCCTGCAGCCCCGCTCGGATTCGGCCACTCCGATCCGGCCGCCGTGCAGATCCACGGCCCAGCGCGCGATCGCGAGCCCCAGTCCGGTGCCGCCGTCGCTGCCCGGACCGTGCGGCCGCCGGACCTGCCCGCGGTTGAACCGCTCGAAGACGCGGTGCCACTCCGAGCGCGGAATGCCGGGGCCCTCGTCGAGCACCTCCAGCTGCAGCGACTCGGGCAGGGCCCCGCGCCGCGCCTTCACCGTCACCCGGCCGTGCGGCGGGCTGTGCTTGACCGCGTTGTCGATGAGGTTGGCGACGACCTGGTGGATGCGCTCCGGGTCGGCGTGCGCGGTCAGCTCCGGCGGGGACACGTCGAGGTGCAGATGGACGTCGTTGCGGGTGTGGCTGCCGGACCCGGACGCGATGCCCGCGCGCGCGGTGGCGACCATGTTGGCCTCCTTCAGCACGCCCGACAGGTACGGCCACACCTCGAAACGGCGCTTCTTCAGCGGTACGACGCCGTTGTCCAGCCGGGACAGGTCCAGCAGCGTCTCCACCAGCCGGCCGAGCCGCTCGGTCTGTTTCAGGGCCGTGCGCATGGTCTCGGGGTCGGCCTGGGTGAACCCGTCGACGATGTTCTCCAGCACCGCGCGCAGGCCCGCGATGGGTGTGCGCAGCTCGTGGGAGACATTTGCCACAAGTTCCTTGCGCTGGCGTTCCTGGGCCTCCAGGTCGTCCGCCATGCGGTTGATCGTCTGGGCCAGGTCGCCCAGCTCGTCCCGGCGGTTCTCACGGACCCGGCGGGTGTAGTCGCCGTGCGAGATGGACCGGGCGACGGCGTTCATGTCGTCCAGGGGCGCGGTGAGCGAATGCGCCACGAACTGCGTAATCAGCAGTGTGGCGATCATCGAGAAGACCGTGATGAAGCGCAGCTCGGTGGCTGTGCGCATCGCGATCATCATCAGCCCGGTGGTGATGAGGACCGCGATGACGACCAGCGCGCCCAGCTTGGTCTTGATCGAGAACGGGCTCACGCCGCCCCAGGGTTCCCTGGGGCTTCTCCGGCCGGCCGGACCGTCGCTCATGGCGTTGGGGTCTCCAGGGCGTAGCCCACGCCGTGCACCGTGCGGATCCGCTCGGCACCGATCTTCCGGCGCAGGGCCTTGATGTGGCTGTCGACGGTGCGGGTGCCGGAGGCGTCCGCCCAGTCCCACACCTCGGCGAGCAGCTGCTCACGGGAGAGCACCGCGCGCGGGGTGTTCGCCAGGCACACCAGGAGGTCGAACTCGGTGGGCGTCAGGTGCACGTCCTCCGAGCGGACCCGCACCCGGCGCTGTGCGTGGTCGATCTCCAGTTCGCCGAGGCGCAGGATGCCGGAGCGCGGTGTGGCCGCGGCCAGCGCGGCCCGCTCCACCCGCCGCAGCAGGACGTGCACGCGCGCGGCCAGCTCGCGCATCGAGAACGGCTTGGTCATGTAGTCGTCGGCGCCGACGCCGAGCCCGACCAGCATGTCGGTCTCGTCGTCCCGCGCGGTGAGCATCATCACCGGCACCGGACGGGCGGCCTGCACACGGCGGCAGACCTCCAGACCGTCGAAGCCGGGCAGCATGATGTCGAGGATCAGCAGGTCCGGCTGCCAGGCCTCTGCGGTGTCCACCGCCGACGGACCGTCGACCGCCGTTTGCACGAGGAATCCCTCGGCGCGCAGGCGGGTCGCGATGGCGTCGACGATCGTCGGATCGTCCTCGACGACCAGGACCCGGCGCTGTGCGCCCGGAGTGGCCGTCGAACCGTTGTGGGAGGTGTGTGTCTGCTCCATCGCCCGCCCCTGGGGAGTGCTTTCCGGAACCATGTGGGGTGATTCCTTGTCTGCGCATGACTGCGATTGACGCTTGAATGATCGGCGTAGGGAAGCAGAGTACGGGGAGTCATCACAGCTTTGCTATCCAGGTCGGACGGCGAGATGGACGACGTCGGGTACGCCCCGGGCAACGGGGATCTCCTCGGTACGTACCTGCTGGAACCCGGCATTTGCTAGGGATACCTCAAATTCCGCAGAGGGCTGGGCGGACCACACGGCGAGTACTCCGCCCGGCTTCAACACCCTTGCGCAACTTGTGAGTCCGGCACGCGCGTAGAGTCCGCCGTTGCCCTCCGTGACCGTCCAGTCGGGTCCGTTGTCGATGTCGAGGCACAGCGCGTCGAAAGTGGCGCATGTCTCATTGACGAATCCGACTACATCCGTTTCCAGAATGTTCGTCCGGGGATCGGCGAGCGCCTCCGCGGACAGCGCCGAAAGGGGCCCGCCCGCGCGGTGCCAGTCGACGATGGCCGGCTCCCGCTCCACGACGGTGATGCGGCCCCAGCGGGGATTCGCGGCGGCGTGTGCGAGCGAGAAGCCGACGCCGAGGCCGCCGATGAGGACGTGCGGATCCGGGCGGTCGTCGAGTGCGCCGAGCGCCGCGTCCACGAGCCTGCGCTCGGAGCGGCCGTCCGAAGTGTCCATCAGGAAACAGCCGTTGGCGATGATCTGGAGCAACTCGCCGTGGCGCCGCAGGACGACCTCTCCGTACGGGCCCTCGCGACGGTCCAGGACTTCGGGGATGTCGTACGAGGTGGGCATCGGCCCATCCTGGCAGTTGTGGCGCCTTGGGCCGTAGTTCTTGAGAAGTACCTGTGAATCGGGTGCGAGGTGGCGTCGGTCACAGACAGCCGGTGGGTCGGGCGCGAAGGCTGGGGTGAAACGGAAGGGGCACCTCACCTTGGAACGGACCGTGCCGACAGCTCCGTCCGACGCGACCGCGCCCGCTTCGGCCCCGCCCGCACCGGATGCGTGCTTTCCGGATGCGGCGGCGCTGCTCGACGGGATGCCCAGGCAGCAGGGCCGGGCGGAGGCTGCGCAGACGGCCGTCGCGGAGGCTGCGGCTGTACGGACAGCGGTGAGCGTTCCGGTTGCCCGCCCCCGACTCCGCGTCTCCCGCCTCCGGCGGCTGCTTCCCACCCCCACCGGCACACCGTTCACCTTCGGCTACGGCGCCGTCCTGGCCGCCGTCTCGCTCGTCGCCGCGCACCTGGACCCCGCCCTGGTGCACACCCTGCACCAGGGCTCCAGCACCGATGTCGCGCACCTCGTGCGGACGCCCGTGCTGGCGCTGACGGCCAGCGCGCTGTGGATCGCCGGGGGAATCCTCTCGCCGTACGCCATCGCCCTGCTGTTCGTCCTCACCGCCCTGGAGCGACGGATCGGGGGAGTGCGCACGGCCGGTGTCTTCCTCCTCGGGCACATGGGCGCGACGCTCGCCACCGAGGTGCCCATCGGCCTCGCGGTGCTGCTCGGCCACCTGCCCGCCAGCTCGCTGCACCGCCTGGACTACGGCGTCAGCTTCGGCGTGGCCGCGAGCCTCGGCGCGCTGACCGGGCTGCTCAGGCCGTGGCTGCGTTGGCCGTTGCTCACCCTCTTCGGCTGGGTGCTGGTGGCGGACCTGATCGCCTTCACCGACCCGATGACCGACTGGGGCCACCTGATCGCCCTCACGATCGGTGTCGCGACCTGGCCCCTGGTCCGGCGGTGGCACCGCGCACGCCAACCCCTCCCGGCCCGCTAGGCCCGCCGCGCCCGGTCCTGCGACGCCGTGGCGCTGCCCGCGCTGCCGTCAGCGGCCCGGTGGCGTCCAGACGTACGGCGTCGTCGTGGTCACCGCGTGGAAGCCGAGCCGGCGCAGGATGGGCGCGCTGTCGTCGGACGCGTCCACGTGCAGATACGTGACCCCGCCGGCGGCGGCGAGGGCGGCGCGTACGGCGACCAGGGCGCGGTAGATGCCCCTGCCCCGCCACTCGGCGAGCGTGGAGCCGCCCCACAGGCTCGCGAACTCCGTGCCCGCGCGGAACACCAGCCAGGCGGCGCACACCACTTCACCGTCCGCCTCGGCCACGTACACCGCGATGTCGTCCGGTGCGGTGGCGACCCGGCCGGACAGGTCGTCGGCGAGCCAGCTCCAGTCCTGGCCCCACACCGCCGACTCCATCGCGGCGATCCGGCGCATGTCCGCGTCCGCCGTGACCCTGCGCACGGTGACGCCCTCCGGCAGTACCGGCTCCCGTACGGCCATGTCGGCGGCCCGCCCGATCAGCACCGACTCCCGCTCCTCGGGCACGAAACCGGCCGCGCGGAGCCGTTCGGCGAGGTCGGCCGGGGTGTCGTGGGCCCGGGTCTTCCACTCCAGCGCCTCTCCGCGCGCGGCGAAGAAGTCGCGCTGGCGGGCGATGAGGTCGTCGAGCGCCGCACCCTCGACGCCGAGGTCCCGGGGCCCGCTCACGAACCCGCGGAACTGGCCGACGATCCGCAGCAGCGGACCGTCCTGCTCGTACGTGACCCCGGCGGGCGGGGTGGGGGGAGCGCCGCGCATCTGGTCGTCGTAGGCGGAGAGGAGGGGCTGTATGTCTGCTGTGGTCATCGTTGCTGGGTTCCCCGTGTGTTGGTGGTGTGGTGGTGGTCCGGTGGTTCTGGCTCATGGCCGTGCACACGCGTGTGCACGGCTGTCGCCCGCGCGGGTGATCTCCTCGACCGGTGCGGGCAGTGGTTTCCACCGACCGAGGACCGGGTCGTGCCTCGCGGTCACCTGGGGCGCCGCCGTCCGCGGTGCGCCAGGGGGCGGAGTCCGAGGGTGCCGGGAAGACCGGGCGCCGGCCGGGCGTTGTCCGCCATGCGGCCGGCGCTGAGCATCCGAAGGTCTCGGGTCGATCACCGGCGCAGCATGACAGAGGCCGTCCCGGGCCGCCTCCGGGTTTCCGTGAAGCGACGACGGACGGTCACCCGGCGCCCGGTCCCACGAACTTCGCACTGGTGAGCGGAGCTTCCACATGCCAGCCCAGAGACTCGTACAGCGCCCGTCCCGCCGGCGTTCCCGCGAGGACGCCGGTCTCCGCGCCCTCGGCGGCCGCCGTGGCCTGGAGCGTGCGCATGACGATGCTGCCCAGACCCCGGCGCCGATGCGCGGGCGCGGTCTCGATCTGGTCGAAGACGGCGGTCGCGCCCGTCGGGGCCACCTGGCCACGCGCCGCGAGGGAGCCGTCCGGCGCGGCGACGAGCAGCCGCGTGACACCACCGACGGACCACACCCGCATCCGGTAGCCGTCCGGGACACTCGTGAGTCCGGCTACCGGAACGCCGGCCCGTCCGGGCTCCGTGGCGTCCGTGCGTCCGGTTCCCGGAACGCCGGCATGTCCGGCCTCCGGGACATCCGTGGGCGCGCCCTCCGCAGCGTTCGTACGTCCGGCTTCCGGTGCGCCCGTCTGCGGAGTCTCCGGGACGCCCGCGTGCCCGGCTCCCGGCGCATCCGTACGTGCCCCTTGCACGGCGCGCGTGCGCACGGCCTCCGGGTCACCTGTCGGCCCGCTCTCCGGAGTGCCCGTATCTCCGGTCTCCGGGAAGTCGGGCCGTCCCGCCTCCTGGACGTCGGCGCGTCCAGTCGTCGGAGCGCCGGCGTGCTCGGTCTTCGGGGTGCCCGTGCGTGTCGTCGGCAGGTGTGCCGTCCGCCCGGCCCGCGTGGTCGTCAGGGGGATCGTCATCAGGTAGCCCGGTTCCGGGTCCACCCACCAGCCCTCGCCCAGCCAGGCCCCGACCACCTCCGGGTCCTGGAACACCTTGAGCCACACCCCGGCCCCCGTCACCCCGTCGGCCACCTTGCGTACGACCTCCTCGTCCACGTCGGCGCCCAGGGCCTCGAAGACGTGCCGCGACACCTGCGCCATCAGGCCGACGTCGACCGTGAACCCCCACGGTTCCCGCTCCGGCGGGGCGACCCCGCGGGACACGACCCAGCCGTCCACCCATGCCCGTACGACCCCGTCCATGAGACTCCCTCGCATCGGCCGATGCAGTTGTGTGATGGTTGAAGTAATGGTTGATGGAGAGCTTCACCTATTACCCGGCTTCAAGATAGGCCCCGGAGTGCCGAGTTCGGCAGTCGTGATCGCCCACAGCGAACAGGGCGGTGGGTGGGGAACATACGGAGGCTCACGTGCATTGAGTCGGCATAGCTCAACTTGACTGCCGAAGGGGAGATCATGGCTTCGACGTCCACACCGCTCACTCTGCCTGTGCTGCCGCTCGACGACGAGGTCGTGCTGCCCGGAATGGTGGTTCCGCTGGACCTGAACGACGCCGACGTACGTGCCGCGGTGGAGGCCGCTCAGGCCGCCGCCCGCTCGGAACCCGGCAAGCCGAAGGTCCTCCTGGTGCCACGCCTCGACGGGACCTACGCGAGCACCGGTGTGCTCGGTACCGTCGAGCAGGTCGGCCGGCTGGCCGACGGTGACCCGGGTGCCCTCATCCGCGGCCGGGGCCGGGTGAGGATCGGTGCCGGGACGACCGGCCCGGGCGCCGCCCTCTGGGTCGAGGGGACCAGGGTCGACGAGACCGTTCCCGACCCGCTGCCCGGTCATGTCGCCGAACTGGTCACCGAGTACAAGGCCCTCGCCACCGCATGGCTGCGCAAGCGCGGTGCCTGGCAGGTCGTGGACCGGGTCCAGGCCATCGACGACGTCTCCGCGCTCGCCGACAACTCCGGTTACTCACCGTTCCTGACGACCGAGCAGAAGGTGGAACTGCTGGAGACCGCCGACCCGGTCGCCCGCCTCAAGCTCGCCACCGGACACCTGCGCGACCACCTCGCCGAGCAGGACGTCGCCGAGACCATCGCCAAGGACGTCCAGGAAGGCGTCGACAAGCAGCAGCGGGAGTTCCTGCTCCGCCGTCAGCTGGAAGCCGTACGCAAGGAACTGCGGGAGATCAACGGCGAGCAGGACGGCGAGGAGTCCGACGACTACCGCACACGTGTGGAGGCCGCGGACCTGCCGGAGAAGGTGCGGGAGGCCGCGCTCAAGGAGGTCGACAAGCTGGAGCGGTCCTCCGACCAGTCGCCCGAGGGGTCCTGGATCCGCACCTGGCTGGACACCGTCCTCGAACTGCCGTGGAACGAGCGGACCGAGGACGCGTACGACATCCAGGGAGCCAAGACGGTCCTCGACGCCGAGCACGCTGGCCTGGAGGACGTGAAGGAGCGGATCACCGAGTACCTGGCGGTCCGCAAGCGACGCAACGACCGGGGGCTCGGGGTCGTGGGCGGCCGGCGCGGCGGTGCCGTGCTCGCCCTCGTCGGCCCTCCCGGTGTCGGCAAGACCAGCCTCGGCGAGAGCGTCGCGCACGCCATGGGCCGCAAGTTCGTCCGCGTCGCCCTCGGCGGCGTGCGGGACGAGGCGGAGATCCGCGGACACCGGCGGACGTACGTCGGCGCGCTGCCCGGCCGGATCGTACGGGCGATCAAGGAGGCCGGGTCGATGAACCCGGTGGTCCTGCTCGACGAGATCGACAAGGTGGGCTCCGACTTCCGCGGCGACCCCGCGGCGGCCCTCCTGGAGGTCCTGGACCCGGCGCAGAACCACACCTTCCGCGACCACTACCTGGAGGTCGAACTCGACCTGAGCGACGTCGTGTTCCTGGCGACGGCGAACGTCCTGGAGGCCATCCCGGAGGCCCTGCTCGACCGTATGGAGCTGGTCCGCCTCGACGGCTACACCGAGGACGAGAAGATCGTCATCGCCCGCGATCACCTGCTGCCGCGCCAGCTGGAGCGGGCCGGGCTCGCGGCGGACGAGGTCGTCATCGACGAGAGCGCCCTGCGCAAGCTCGCCGGCGAGTACACGCGTGAGGCGGGCGTCCGCACCCTGGAGCGGTCCGTCGCGAGGCTGCTGCGCAAGGTGGCGGCCCAGCACGAACTCGGCGAGCGGGAACTGCCGTTCACCGTCACCGACGAGGAACTGCGCGGTCTGATCGGCCGTCCGCACCACGTGCCCGAGTCGGCCCAGGACCCCGCGGAACGCCGTACGGCGGTCCCCGGTGTCGCGACCGGACTCGCGGTCACCGGAGCGGGCGGGGACGTGCTCTTCGTCGAGGCGTCGCTGGCCGACCCGGAGACGGGCGCGGCGGGTCTGACGCTGACCGGCCAGCTGGGTGACGTGATGAAGGAGAGCGCGCAGATCGCCCTGTCCTTCCTCCGCTCGCACGGCGCCGAGCTCGAACTGCCGGTGGGCGATCTGAAGGACCGGGGTGTGCACATCCACTTCCCGGCGGGCTCGGTCCCGAAGGACGGTCCGAGCGCGGGCGTCACCATGACGACGGCGCTGGCCTCGCTGCTCTCCGGACGGCTGGTCCGTACGGACGTGGCCATGACCGGCGAGGTCTCGCTGACCGGCCGGGTCCTGCCGATCGGCGGCGTGAAGCAGAAGCTGCTCGCCGCGCACCGCGCCGGGGTGACGACCGTGATCATCCCCAAGCGCAACGAGGCCGACCTGGACGACGTCCCGGCGGAGGTGCTGGACAAGCTCGACGTCCACGCCGTCACCGACGTCCGCCAGGTCCTGGAGCTGGCGCTGTCCCCGGCGACGAAGGGGGCCGTGCCGGAGGTTCCGGTGGCGGCGTGACGGGCGCCTCCGGATGAGGTGAAGGCCCGGGTTCTCGTGAGGGAGGCCCGGGTCTTCACCGTATCCGTGCAGGTGTCCGTGAACGTGTCCGCGAACCGGTCAGCCGTTGGCGAGTGCCTGCACCCGGTCGAGCGCTCCGTTGAAGCGGTCGTGGTCGCCGACCGTCGGTCCCGTCGAGGTGTACTGCCACATCGCGTACGTGCTCCAGCCCGCCGGGAGCGTCCCCGCGGTCGACGCGTACCGCGCGATCCACAGCGGGTTGGCGGAGGCGAAGCCGCCGTAGTCGCCGGTGCATTGGGTCCACCAGCTGGTGGCCGTGTAGATGACGGCGTTCCGGCCGGTCCGCGCCCTGTACTGGTTCAGGAAGTCACGGATCCAGGTGACCATCGCGCTCTGGCTCTTGTCGAAGCAGGCGTCGCCGTACGGGTTCCACTCGATGTCGAGCGCGCCGGGCAGCGTCCTGCCGTCCTGGGACCAGTCGCCGCCGTGGTCGACGAAGTAGTTCGCCTGCGTTGCGCCGCTCGTGGTGTCGGGGGTGGCGAAGTGGTAGGCGCCACGGATCATTCCGACGCCGTAGGCGCCGCTGTACTGCTGGCCGAAGTACGGGTTCGTGTAGTACGTCCCCTCGCTCGCCTTGGTGTACGCCCATCGGACGCCGCTGTTCCACAGGGTCGGCCAGGAGACGTTGCCCTGGTAGCTGGCGACGTCGACGCCCTCTGACTGGGCGGCGCGGGTGCCGGCGGGGAGAGCGCCCTGGCCGTCATGCGCTACGACGCCCATTCCCATGTGGGCGGAGCCGCGGGCCGGGGTGGCGGTGGCCTCGGCGGACTCGCGCGCTCCGGGTGCTTCGGAGGCTTCGGCGGCCGGGGCGGGGAGGTGCAGCACGGAGAACGCGGTGAGCAGGAGTCCGACGAGAAAGAGGCGCCGGGCGGGTATCGGACCGGGTCTGTGCACGGGCATGGCGTGCCTCCGAAGGCTCGGTGATGCTCGGTGGGGGGTCGGGGGGACATGCGGGGCCCTGCCGAAACTGGCATGGGCATGCCAGCAGCTGCTCGGTGAAGACGCTACGTACGGGGACGAGGGGGTGGGAAGGGGGACCGGAGGCTGCCGTTGGTCCAGCCCTGCGAAATACTTGCGGAGCTGCGGCAATGGCGCAATTTGGCGGAAACTTTCAGGACCGGGAAATCCGAGGCAGGGGCTGACGTGCACGAAGACGGAAACGGCGGCGGGCACAGGGGTGGCGCCGAGGCGTCAGCGGGCGGTGTGGACCAACCCGGATTCCTGGCTCTCGAACGGGAGTTGACCGTTCTGCTGCGACGTGCCCGGGCCAACCAGGGGGAGATGGCCCGCGAGGTCCACCCCGACCTGGAGACGGCGGCCTACGGCCTGCTCGTCCGTCTGGATGAATGCGGCCGTCAGCGTGCCACCGAGCTGGCCGGCTACATCGGCGTCGGCAAGGCCACGATGTCGCGCCAGCTGCGGGCCCTGGAGGAACTGGGCCTGGTCGCCCGCGAGCCCGATCCGGCGGACGGCCGTGCCTGGCTGGTCGATCTCACGGAGGAGGGCCGCTCCCGGGTGAAGCGGGTCCGGGACGCACGGCGGGCCCGGTACGCGGGCCGACTGGCGCACTGGGACTCCGACGAGGTCATCGAACTGGCCCGACTGCTGCACCAGCTCAACCGGGGGATGGAGAGGTAGCCACCGCGTCCCGGTTCGTCTCCGCGCCGGGCGGATCCGCCACGCCCGTCGTGTCCGTGTCCGTGTCTGTGTCTTCGCAGCGCCAGGGATTCCGCCGAGCTGCGGTCTCAGCGGCGCCGGTGTCCGCCGCGCCCTGCTCTCCACTCCGCTCCGCTGTCTGCTGTGCTGCGCCGTCCGTCGCGTGCGGGTCCTGTGCGAGCCGCGTTCTCTGTGGCGTTCCGGGTTTCCGCCGCGCCCTGGTCTCCACTCCATTCCGGCGTCTGCTGTGGCGCGGCGTCCGTCGCGCGTGACGGTCTTCGCCGACCCGCCCTCGCTCTCTGCCGAGCCGCGTTCTCTGCCGCGTTCCGGCGTCCGCCGCGCCCTCGGTCTGCACGGCGCCCGTCGTACGACGGGCCCGCATCCTGTACGGCGCCCGGTCTCCGTCGCGCCCTCGTTCTCTGCCGAGCCGCGTTCTCTGCCGAGCCGCGTTCTCTGCCGCGTTCCGGTCTCCGACGCGCCCTCGGTCTGCACGGCGCCCGGTCTCGGACGCGCCGTCGTTCTGCACGGCGCCCGTCGTACGACGGGCCCGCATCCTGTACGGCGCCCGGTCTCCGTCGCGCCCTCGTTCTCTGCCGAGCCGCGTTCTCTGCCGCGTTCCGGTCTCCGACGCGCCCTCGGTCTGCACGGCGCCCGGTCTCGGACGCGCCGTCGTTCTGCACGGCGCCCGTCGTACGACGCGCCCGCATCCTGTACGGCGCCCAGTCTCCGTCGCGCCCTCGTTCTCGGCGGCCCGGCGGCGACCAGTCCGTCGGCGGCGCCCTGACGCGGCATCTACTCCGTAGGTCATCCGGCCGTCACCCCGTCGGCCACTCGGCCACTCGGCCACTCGGCCACTCGCCCACTCGCCCACTGGACCGGTCACCGTCCGTCTGGCGGAGCCTCCCGGCCCGTCCCCTAGGGCCGGCGGAAACCCGCACCCCACGGCGAGCCCGGCGCCCGGTCCAGTTCCGCGTACACCACCGTCGCGTCGTCGTGCGTCTTGCTCCGGCCCAGAAACGCGCGCGCCTGTGCGTCTCCTCGCTCCAGGTCCCGTACGCGTTCCACGAGTGCCCGTGCCCCTTCCTTCCGGACGAACCGGAAGGAGTCCTCCCAGCCGCCCTCCCGGAACTTCTCCACCCACCGGGTCGCCCCGTCCGTCATGGCCACCAGGGTGCGGACCGAGGCGCGGGGCAGCACCCCCGTCACCGCCCGCGCCGCCACCGCGGGATCCGCGGCCGCCGTGAAGAAGCCGCCCTCCTTGTTGCGGAGGTTGGCGTCGATCAGCGCGTCCGTGGCCAGGGAGGCGCGGGGGAGGCGGGAGAGGCGGTCGTCCAGATGCGGGGTCACCGTGCCGTCGGGGGCCTCCACCAGCAGTGCCGAGTCCGACAGGACCAGGTACTCGACCCTCGACGGGGACCAGCGCGCCATCACCACCGTCGCCTGGGGCGTACGCGGGTGAGAAAGGTCACAGCCCCCTCCGTGGGCCTCCGCCGTGCGCGAGATCGCCCGCGACAGCACCTCGGCCAACGGAACATCCATGAGCGAAACGGCCAGTTCGGTCAGGGCCCCGCCGAGGTGCGCCGTGAACCAGGGGACGGAATGCGGACAGCCCGTCGGACCGCGGGGCGGGGTGACTCCGTCGAGGGCGATCAGTACGCCGCCCTGCCCGGACGCGGGTAGAGCGACGCTCGCGAAGTCCTCGTTGGGGCGGTTCGGATCGCCGGGCTCGGAGACAAGTTCCGTACGCATCCAGCCAGTCTGCACGAGCCCTTCACAAGCTTCGCCAAAGAGTGGCAACGGGCCCGGAATTGACGCAGTCGCGCAGGTCAGGCGCCTGGTTTGGGGTGGAATGGTTTGCTCCGGGCGAACGTGGTGGCGAATACTGCCACCGGTCGTGGTCGGCGTCCAACCGGCAGTCCGCGCAGGGTCCGTGCGCGTGCCGCAGGAACTTGCCCGCCAACTCCCCTCCGGGGTTCACTCCTTCGGGTGGCGGCCCCGGCGATGCGCGGCCACCGCCCACCGGCGCTGGGAGGGTCGGGAACCGTACCCCGGTGTGCACGCCAGTTGACGGAGCGTCACCCCGGGCCCATGGGTATCACGAGTTCAGGAATGCGAGCAGCGGTGCAGAAGACGCGGCCTCGTCGCACAGGCAAGCAGACGGCCTCCGGCACGGGCGTGGAGCGCACAGCCGCCGCGCCCGGCACCCCTGAGACTCCCGTCGGCAAGGGCCGCCCCACTCACGTCCGCACGCGGCTGATTCTCGCCGCCGCCGTCGTGGCCGCCGCAGTCGCCGGGGCCGGCGCCCCCTCCCTGATCACCGCGTCCGGGGAACTCCACGACTCCCAGGACCTGGTGACGTTCGCCGGACAGACCCAGGACGCGCTCGCCCTCGCCCACTCGCTCGCCGACGAACGCGACGAGGTCACCTCCTACATCGCCGCAGGCCGCCCCAAGGCGAAGGCGCCGACCGAGCAGTCCAGCGCCCGCGTCGACCGCCAGGTCGAGGAACTGCGCGCCGACACCGACGTCTCCACCGTCCTGCGCGCCGACCTCGACGACATCGGCGCCGTACGGCGGTCCGCGCTCACCGGCAAGAGCACCGCCCTCGAAGCGCACGACGCCTACTCCGCCGCCATCACGGAGCTGCACCGGCTCGCGGAGGAACTGGCCGAGCGGATGCCCTCCCGCGCGGGCTCCGGCGCCTACTCCCTCGCCGAACTGGACTCCGCCGTACAACAGGCCGCCGCCACCCGCGGACTGCTGCTCGCGGCGCTCAACGTGCCGACGACGACCCAGAGCGTCTACGACCCGATCACCGGACTCACCAGCACCAAGAGGGTGTCCTCGGCCGCCGGCGCCAAGCAGCGCGAGGCGCTCAGCGCCACCGCCCAGCAGGCCAGGCTGCGTTCCGACGCCGCCCTCGCCGACTTCCACGACTCCGCGCCCGCGGCCGCCAAGGCGAGCTACGACTCCACGGTCACCGGCCCCGAGGTCAACTCCGCCGACAAGTACCTCGCCGTCCTCACCGACCAGCCCACCCTCTCCGGCGGAGACCTGGGCACCAGCACGGCCAAGCTCGACGCCGCCCTCTCCGCCCGCGTCGACCTCATGCGCGGCGCCGAGTCCGCGCTGTTCGAGCGCCGGGTCAAGGAGCTGGCCCAGCTGCGCGACGACGACGTCACCGCGCTGGAGCTGCGGGTCGCGGTCCTCGGCGCGCTGATGCTGCTCGCCGTCGGCATCGCCACCGCCATGGCCCGCACCCTCACCCGCCCCCTGTCCGTGCTGCGCCGCGGCTCCGCCCGGCTCGCCGGTGCCGAGGACCCCACCGCCGAGGAAGCGGTCGCCTTCACGGGCCGCAACGACGAGTTCGCCCAGGTCGTCCGTTCCGTCAACGCCCTGCACGCGCACTCCGTCGCCCTCGCCGAGCGGGTCACCACCCTTGAGGCCGACCGCAAGCACCTGGTCGGCCAGCGGCAGAAGATGGCGGACGCACGCGAGCAGCTCAAGGGCGAACTCGCCGACTCCGCCGCCCAGTTGGCGCGGCTGCGCACCACCATCGGTGCCACCTTCGTCAACCTCGCCCTGCGCACCCTGGGCCTCGTCGAGCGTCAACTCGCGGTCATCGAGGGCCTGGAGGAGCGCGAGCGGGACCCCGACCGGCTCGCCACCCTCTTCAAGCTCGACCACTTCGCCACCGTCATGCGCCGGCACAGCGAGAACCTCCTCGTCCTGGCCGGCACGGAACACGTGCAGCAGAGCGCTGGCCCGGTCCCGCTGGTGGACGTCGTGCGGGCCGCGGTCAGTGAGATCGAGCGCTACGAGCGGGTCCGTATCGCGGCCCTCCCGCCGCACGCGCACGTGGCCGGGTTCGCCGCGGACGACCTCTCGCACCTGCTGGCCGAGTTGATGGAGAACGCCAGCTCGTTCTCCCCGCCCGACCTGCCCGTCGAGGTCTCCGGCTGGCTGCTGGAGAGCGGCGAGGTGATGCTCTCCGTCCAGGACGAGGGCATCGGCATGACCGCCGAGCGGACGAGCACCCTCAACTCCCGGCTCGCCGAGTTCGATCCGGAGGCCGCGTACGAGTCGTACGACGAGGGCGACGAGGGACTCGGTCTGGGCCTGTACGTGGTGGCCCGCCTCGCCCACCGGCACGGCGTGCGCGTGCAGCTGCGCGAGCAGAAGCAGGGAGGCGTGGCCGCGGTCGTCGTCCTGCCGAAGACCCTGCTCACCGCCGCTCCCACGGCCGCCGTCCCGGCCGCCGGCGGTCCGGTGACGGGCGCGACCCACTCCTTCTCCCTGCCGGGAGCGGACGCGGAGGTCAACTCCAACGTCCTGAGCGGCCGTTCGCAGTCCGGTGACCCGTTGGTGACGCTGGCGGAGGAGGCCGTACGCGAGGCGGCGGCGGACGAGCCGACGCACCACGGCAAGCCGGAGTCCCCCGCCGAGACGACGATGGAACTCCTCGCCCCGGTACCACCGGAGCCGACGGCCGACGAACTCGTCGAAGCCCATGAGGCCCACGAAGCCCACAAGGCCGACGAGGTCCACGAGGCCGTCGAACCCCACCGACCCGGCGCCCCCCACGAACCCCGCGGACTCGTCGAACCCGACGACGAAAGCGGTGCGGTCGGTGGCGCGAACGAGGAACACACCCGCGCCGACGACGAGCCCCTCACCGACAAGGGCCTCCCCAAGCGCACCCCGAAGATCACCGCGTCCGCCCCGGCACCCCGTCAGCGCAACAGCGCGGTGGACGCCGACGCCCTCCGCCGCAGGCTGGGCGGCTTCCGCCGGGGGGCGGAGGCCGGCCACCGCGACGTGGCGGCGGAGATCGAGGAACGGACCGGCGAGACCAGACTGCCCGACACGCACAGCACCGCATCCGAAGAATTCACGGGGGGCACAGCCGAGGAGGCAAGCAGTTGACCGCGCCCAGTACCTTCGGACTGAGTCGTGAAGCCCGCAATCTCCACTTCCTGCTGACCAATCTCGTCGAGGAGGTACCGGGCGTCCAGTCCGTGGCCGTCGTCTCCTCGGACGGCCTGCTCCTGCTCTCCTCCGACGCCGAGCGGAACGCGGAAGCACGCGAGGCACGTGACGGGAAGCCCTCGGGCCCCCGTGGCTCCGCGGCGGACCTCGCGACCATCGTCTCCGGCATCGGCAGCCTCACCCTCGGTGCCGCCAAGCTCATGGACTTCGGTTCCACGAAACACACCATGATCGCGATGGACGACGGCAGCCTCTTCGTGATGTCGATCAGCGACGGCTCGCTGCTCGGTGTCCACGGCACCGCGGACTGCGACATGAGCGTGGTGGCGTACCACATGGCGCTGTTCGTCGGCCGGGCCGGCCACGTCCTGACCCCCGAACTCCGCAGCGAGCTGCGGCAGTCGCTGGAGAACGACGGGACGGGGGGCGCCCGATGACGAACAGGCCCGGGCTCCCGGTCCGCGGCGGCGACCGCAAATCCGCCCGCGTCCGTCCGTACTCCCTCACCGGCGGCCGCACCCGCTTCGGTCACGTCCTCCTCGTCGAGACCTTCGTGGCGGCTCTCGAAGCCCCCGAGGAGCGCAAGGAGTTGACCAACGGCTCGTTGAAGTCGGTCATGCCGGAGCTGCGGGCCATCGTCGAACTGTGCCGCCGGATGCGCACGGTGGCCGAGATCGCCGCGCTGCTGAAGATGCCGCTCGGCGTGGTCCGCGTGCTCCTCAGCGACCTCGCGGACCAGGGAAAGATCCGTGTGTACGGCACCGGTACCGCTCACGGTACGGGCCGTCCCGACCGCGCTCTGCTGGAAAGGGTGCTTAGTGGACTCCGTCGCCTTTAGGGACCTCGCGTTCGAGGACACCGACGACAACCCGAAGTCCTGGCAGACGGACCGCACCCGGGCCCCCATCGCCACGAAGATAGTCGTGGCCGGTGGCTTCGGCGTCGGCAAGACCACCCTGGTGGGCACCGTCTCGGAGATCGAGCCCCTCCAGACGGAGGCGCTGATGACCGAGGCCAGCGAGCAGGTCGACGACCTCACCGGCACCCCGGAGAAGGTCACCACCACCGTGGCCATGGACTACGGCCGCATCACGCTCGACGACGACCTGGTGCTCTACCTCTTCGGCACGCCGGGCCAGGAGCGGTTCTGGTTCATGTGGGACGACCTGGTGCGCGGCGCGATCGGCGCGGTCGTCCTCGCGGACACCAGGCGGTTGAAGGACTGCTTCCCGGCGCTGGACTACTTCGACGGCTGTGGCATGCCCTACGTCGTCGCGGTCAACCACTTCGACGGCAGTGACCGCTTCGAACCGGAGGACGTGCGGGAGGCGTTGACGATCCCCGCGCACATACCTGTCATGATCATGGACGCGCGGCGGAAGATCTCGGTGATCGAGACGCTCCTGTCCCTCGTCGGCCACGCTCTGGACGTCACCCCTGAGTAGCCCTGGTAAGGAGCCATCACCCGCATGCGGAAGATACTCGTCGTCGGAGCCGGCCAGTCCGGACTCCAGCTCGCCCTAGGCCTTCAGTCGCACGGGTACGAGGTCACCCTGATGTCGAACCGGACGGCGGACGAGATCCGCGTCGGCCGGGTCATGTCGACGCAGTGCATGTTCCACACGGCACTGCAGCACGAGCGCGACCTCAAGCTGAACTTCTGGGAGTCCCAGGCCCCGAGGATCGAGGGGCTCGGCGTCTCCGTGGCGGCTCCCGGC
This sequence comes from Streptomyces sp. NPDC031225, assembly GCF_055570355.1. Lineage (NCBI taxonomy): Bacteria > Bacillati > Actinomycetota > Actinomycetes > Kitasatosporales > Streptomycetaceae > Streptomyces > Streptomyces sp. NPDC031225. The sequence continues at coordinate 27,510 of NZ_JBVIHJ010000019.1, forward strand.
TCCTTCGACCCGGGGCCCTCGCAGCGCGCGATCGACTGGCTGGGCCGTCTCGACGGGTACGCGCAGTCGGTCGACCAGCGGGTGAAGATGGCCGGCTGGATGGAGACCTTCGCCCAGCGCGGCGGCCAGCTCGTCATCCACGGCGCGGCCGTCGGGGACCTCGACTACTTCTCCCGTACGTACGACCTCGTGCTGGTCTCGGCGGGCAAGGGCGAGCTGGTGTCGATGTTCTCCCGCGACCCCGAGCGCTCTCCGTACACCCAGCCGCAGCGCGCGCTCGCCGTCTCCTACGTCCACGGTCTGGGCCCGCGTCCCGAGCACCCGGACACCGATGCCGTCCGCTGCAACCTCGTCCCCGGGGTCGGTGAACTGTTCGTCATGCCGACGCTCACCACCTCCGGGCGTGCGGACATCCTGTTCTGGGAGGGCATACCCGGCGGCCCGATCGACGCCTTCAACGGCGTCAAGGACCCGACGGAACACCTCTCGCTGACCCTGGACCTCATGGAGAAGTTCCTGCCCTGGGAGTACGCCCGCGCCACGAAGGCCGAACTCACCGACGCCGGGGCCACGTTGGCGGGCCGGTACGCGCCCACCGTGCGCAATCCGATAGGCCGCCTGCCCGGTGGGGGACTGGTCCTCGGCGTCGCCGACGTCGTCGTCGCCAACGACCCGATCACCGGGCAGGGCTCCAACTCCGCGTCCAAGTGCGCGGCTTCGTATCTCGCCTCCATCCTCGACCAGGGGGACAAGGAGTTCGACGAGGCCTGGATGCGGGCGACGTTCGACCGCTACTGGGACACCGCCCGGCACGCCACCAAGTGGACGAACGCGATGCTCGCGCCTCCGCCGGAGCACATCCTCAACCTGATCGGCGCGGCCGGGCAGTTGCAGCCGGTGGCGGATCGGTTCGCCAACGGCTTCGACGACCCGGCCGACTTCGAGAACTACTTCTACGAGCCGGAGAAGGCGGGCGCGTACGTGGCGTCGGTGGCGGCGGGCTGATCGTCGTCACCCGGGTGCGGGACCGTCGTGTCCGGTCCCGCCCACGCGTCACAGCCGCTGACGTCACAGCCCCGCGCCCGTTCGGGTAGCTGATCCGGGCGTACGGCTCCGAGCAGCGGGTGGGCTGCGATCGGGGAGACCTTGACCTTCTCGCCCGTTCTCGGGGCCTCGATCACCTCGCCCTTCCCCAGGTAGATCGCCACGTGCGTGGCCTCGGGGAAGTAGATCACCAGGTCACCGGGGCGCAGCTCATCGAGCGGGATCCTCGGCAGCCGCGCCCACTGCTCCTGGCTCGTCCTCGGGATCGAGGTGCCGGCATGGGCCCAGGCCTGCGACGTCAGACCCGAGCAGTCGTACGTCTTCGGGCCCTCCGCGCCCCATTCGTACGGCTTCCCCAGCTGGCGTCGGGCGTAGGTCAGGGCCTCCTCGCCCTCCCGGGTCGGACTCCGGTCGTCCTTGCCCAGGGCGCCGGAGGCCGTCAGCTCCTGCTGCGCCTTCTCGACCCCCTTCTCCTCGAACTCGGCCAGCCGGGTTAGCTGTTCGGCGGTGAGGGAGGCGAGGAGCCCCGCCACGTCGTCGAGCCTGGCCCGTACGTCGTCCCGGTCCTTCTTCTGCCGTGCCGCGAGGGTGAGTTGGTCGTCGAGCGTACGCCGGGCCCTGCGGGCCAGGTCGTCGGCGCGGTGCTCGGTGCCGGTCAGGCGGCCGACCGTCTGGGCGCGCTCCTTCGCCAACTGGCCGATGACATGGCCCTGGTCGAGGGCGTGCTGCGGGTCACGGGCGAGGAGGAGGCGCACATACGGCGAGATGTCGTTGCTGCTCTGGTACTGCTGCCGGGCCAGCCGCCCGGCGGCACCCCGGCTGTCGTGCAGGGAGAGCCGGGCCTCGGAGAGCGCGGAGTCCAGCCGGGTCAGCTCGGCGCGCTTGTCCCGCAGCTTCTCCTCGGTGGCGTTGTAGGTCTCGGTGGCCTTCTCGGCATCCCGGTACAGCCGCTGAAGGTCCGTCAGCAGCTCGGCCACGGAGTGTTCACGGGGCTCGGGTGCCGCAACCGCGACCGCGGGCAGCGGTGCGAGGAAGGTGCCGGCCGCCATCGCCGCCGTACACACCAGACGCAGAAGCCTTCCTGACACGTCATCACCTCCCGTGCGGAGCAGCCCCTCTGGTCCGCACGGCGAGCATCGGACGGCGCCCAGGTTTTCGCGCGCCGGGTGTGGGCGTTCGGCGCAACCCCGTCACCCGTGGGTGTCGTCCGGTCCGGCGTCCGGCCCGCCGTCGGCTTTGTCGGGCTTGGACCAGGGCCATTTCAACCCGCCGCCCGCCTTCCCCTCGGGGTCGTACTCGTACTTCCACCCCTTCTGGATTCCCAGCCTCCGGGTGTGACCCCTCGGTGCGCGTTTGTACACCAGCACGGTGGGCGGGCCGCCGGCCGCGTCGGGGACGGGGATGGTGTACGTCTTCGGCGGCTGCCCGGTCGGTCCCAGCAGCACGGGCAGCACCCGGCCGTCCATGGGGCCGCCCTCGAAGGGGGTGTCTTCGCTCTTCACGGCACCAGTGTCAGCCATCCGCCGCGAGGGCCGTGACCAGCGCGGCGGTCTGCGGGTCGCGGTTCGCGGTCACGGTGAGCACGGCGGCGAACTGCTCCACCAGCCAGTCCCGCAGTTCCTCCACGGGGGGCTGCTTGCCCTCGTCGAGCCAGATCAGGGACGCGGCCTCCACGGCCGTGATCCACATCCGCACGGTCATCCGCAGCCGCAGACCCGGTTCGGTGACGCCGAGGTGGCTGAGGATGTGCTCGGCGGCGGCCCGTCGCACGCCGTCCACGATGGCGGTGGTCCGGGACGTCTCGACGACGCTGCCGCCCTGGAGCAGGGCGCTGAAGCCGGCGTCGTGCTGGTCGACGAAGGCGAGATAGCGGTCGAGGGCACGGGAGAGACGGGGGAGGAGGGGGCCGTCGCGGGGTTCGTCGAAGCAGTCCTGGAGTTCGTCGGCGGCGGACCGGAGCGCGGCCTCGTACAGCTGCTGCTTGCCGCCGGGGAAGTACCGGTACACGAGGGGACGCGAGACCCCGGCCGCCTCCGCCACGTCGTCGAGGGAGACGTCCTCGGGGACGCGGTGCGCGAAGAGCGTGAGGGCGGCTTCGAGGAGTTGGCTTCGGCGCTCCTCGACACCGAGTCTCCGATAGGCGGGCGCGGCAGGGGTCATGGGTGCAGCGTAGTCGGCGTCTGCGGGTGCGTCGTGGCTGGTCGCGCAGTTCCCCGCGCCCCTTGAGTAGGTCCAGCTGAGTTCCTTCAGGGGCGCGGGGCTGCTACATCAGCGGCTCCGCCGCGGGGCGCGACCAGCCCCACCGGCCCGCACCCGACCGTCAGGCCAGCAGCCCCGACGACCTCCACAGCCGTCGCCCGACACCCCGCAGCACACCAATGTCGTCCAAGAAGTCGGTCAACCTCTTCGCGCCGGTCTGCATGACCTCCCTCCGGTGCCCGCTGCCGCGAACCTGCGCCAGCGCCTCCCGCTGGTCGAGGCCCACGTTCGTGTACACCTCCGGGTTCACGAAGGCCACGGAGAACACCCGCGCGAACTCCCCGGACGTCACCCGCGTGAACTCCTGCGACCACCGCGGAGCGGTGACCATCTGGCGCCGCAGCTCCTCGCGGGCGTACCGCACATGCCGCGCCTCCTCCACCACGTGGATCCGTGTCACGCCCCGGATCAGCGGCTGCACGCGCTCGTCCGGGAACGTCAGCCGCTGCATCCAGTCGAGGACCTCCTCGCCCAGCAGCGTCGCCGTGAAGGACCCCGGCGTCGTGGAGATCGTCTTGAACAGCCGCCCGAGCCGCTGATGGGCCGGGCTCACCGGATACCAGGGCGTACCGCCCCGCGAGATCAGCCGCGCGAACATCTTCGAGTGCCGGCACTCGTCCTCGATCTCGGTGAGCGCGTACCGCACATGCGCGCTCGTGGCCGCCTTGTCGTAGATATGACGGACCAGCAGCTGCATGAGGATCAGCTCGAACCAGATCCCCAGCGAGGCCAGCGCCGCGGCCTCGTGCTGCGACAACAGAATCCGCTGCTCCTCGCTCATCCGACGCCACATCGGGGTGTCGTACAGCGAGACCAGTTCCGGCGGCCAGAACCACTTGCCCTCCTCGAAGGGCGCGTCCCAGTCCAGTTCCCTGTCCGGATCGAAGGAGTGCTTCGCGGAGGAGTCGAGCAGCCTCTGGGCCACCTGCTCCCGGTCCTTGAGCAGACCGAGCGCGTCACGCAGCCCTTCGAGCGCGTCGACTTCTGTCAGACTCGTCATGGCTCTTATGAGACTGCCTGTCAGCAAGGCCGTCAATCCCCCGCGCACGACTTGTTGACCCGGCGTCTACGAAGGGGCAGCCTGCCCAGCATGCCGACATTCGACCTGTACACCACGGACCCCGAGGACCCCCACTGGCAGGTACCGGCGACGGGCAAAGCCCGTTTCAGCTGGGAGTACGACGACGGCCGCGACCGCCTGCTCGCCCTGTACCAGAAGGGCAAGGACAAGCAGTGGGACGGCCAGAAGCGCGTCGACTGGAGCCTGGAGGTCGATCCGTACGACCCCCTCGGCACCCCAGACGAGTCCATCTCCCTCTACGGCACCAAGTACTGGGCGAAGTTCACCGACCAGGACAAGGGTGAACTGCGCAAGCACCTGGCCTCCTGGCAGTTCAGCCAGTTCCTGCACGGCGAGCAGGGCGCGATGGTGTGTGCCGCGAGGATCGTCGAGTCCGCCCCCGACCTCGACGCCAAGTTCTACTCGGCGACCCAGACGATGGACGAGGCCCGGCACGCGGAGATCTACGGCCGTTTCCTGCACGAGAAGATCGGGATGCTGTACCCGATCAACGACAACCTCCGGTCCCTGCTGGACGACACCCTCAGGGACTCACGCTGGGACATGCCCTACCTCGGCATGCAGGTCCTGATCGAGGGCCTCGCGCTGGCCGCCTTCGGCATGATCCGCGACACCACCGACAAGCCCCTGCCCAAGCAGATCCTCGCGTACGTCATGCAGGACGAGGCGCGGCACGTGGCCTTCGGGCGCATGGCGCTCCGGGACCACTACAAGCAGCTCTCCGACGCCGAGCTCCGCGAACGCGAGGAGTTCGTGATCCAGGGCTGCTACCTGATGCGGGACCGGCTGCGCGGAGTGGAGGTCCTGGAGAACTTCGGCATCCCCAGGGCGGAGGCCGAGGAGTACAGCGAGCGGTCCGAATTCCTCGCCCTCTTCCGCCGGTTGCTCTTCTCCCGGATCGTCCCCTGCGTCAAGGACATCGGCCTGTGGGGCCCACGCCTTCAGCAGGCCTACGTCGACATGGGCGTCTTCGAGATGGGCGACTCCAACCTCGACCTCCTGATGGCCCAGGACGAGGAACTCGCCGAGAAACTGGACGCGGAGCGCTTCGCGGCGGAGGAGCGGGAGCGGGTCGCGGAGGTCGAGCAGTCCATCGAAGAGGGGGCCGCTCACGTGGAGTAACGTACTGACGTGTCCACGCCTCAAGGCCCGTACGGGCCGCAGAACCCCTACAACCAGCAGCCTCCGCAGGGCCCTTACGCTCCCGGCCCGTACGGTCAGCAGGCCTACGGCCAGCAGCAGCCGTACGGCCCGCCGCCCGTGCAGCAGCCGCCGTACGGGAATCCGTACCCCCAGCAGCAGCCGTACGGCTGGGGTGCGCCTCCTGTCGTCCCGCCCCCGAAGAGGCGCCCCCTCGTGGTGATCCTCGCCATCGTGGGCGGACTCGTCGTCCTGGGGGTGGCGGGTTCGGTCATGCGTGGGGTGGAGGAGGCGAGCGGTGCCGGTTACCCGGCGGCCGAGTACACCCTCTCCGTCCCCAAGACCCTGCTCAGCGGCCGGTACGAACTCGCCCAGGACGTCTCCGGCTCCGAGGGGCAGAAGGTCATGGACGAGGCGGACGGCTTCTCGAACACCAAGGTCGACGGGGTCGCGGTCGCTCAGTACAGCCTGGCCGGCAACACGACGGAGGGCTCGCTCGTGGTGTCGGGCATGTACGGCCGGTTCAAGGCGCCCGATCGGTCGCGGGACAGCATGATGGAGGGCGCGACCAAGGGCGAGGGTGCCAAGCTCGCCCTGGCGCCGCAGGACTTCCATCCGGACGGCTCCGACGGCGTCACCGTCACCTGCGAGGTCCTCACCAAGACCCAGGCCGGTACGGACATGACGGTTCCCGTCTGTGCCTGGGCGGACGCCAACACGGGCGCGTCGGTTGCCGAACTCCGGTCCTCCACGATGACCCAGGACCCGTCCGACGTGGACCTGGACAAGCTGGCGGCCACGGCACTGTTGATCCGCGCGGAGATGCGCGAGCCGATCTAGACCGAGCAGCCCAGGTCGTCCGGGATCTCCAGGGCCGTGACCGGCTCCGCGCCCTGCGCCGGGTACGGCGTGCGCAGCGTGAACGCGTACGGCGCAGGCCCGTTGGTGCGCAGGTGCAGCAGCCGGGACTCGGCCTCGGCCACCGTGGGGCGGTGGCCGGCCGGGACCCACCACAGGGCGACCATCGCCTCCTGGACCCGTTCGAAGAACTCCCTGCGGCGGGCCAGCATCTCGCGGTGCCGGCCCTGGTACATGTACGCCGTCAGCGCGTCGGTGTCGCGCCACACCGACATGTTGATGATCAGCCACTCGTCGCCGAAGACGGCCACGTCCGTCGCGTCGCCCGCCTCGCCCTCCAGGCGCCAGACGAAGCCGTCGGCGGCGTCCGCGTCGGCGTTCACCGGGTCGAGGTTGTCGACGAAGTCCTTCAACTGCGCCGAATCCAGCGGGGCCCTGAGGCGGCCGATGTTCACCTGGGCGAGTTCGTACGCATGGGCCTCAATCATGGACCGAACGGTAGGTCGGCCGCGTGGCCGACTCAACCCCCGTCTCACTCCTTGGAGTTGAGCACCGCCTCCATCACCGCCCGGGCGATCGGCGCCGCCACCCCGCCCCCGGTGATGTCCCCCCGGTCCGCCGACGCGTCCTCCACCACCACGGCCACCGCGACCTTCGGCTCGATGTCCCGCTCGCCCTGCGCCCAGGACACGAACCAGGCGTACGGCGTACCGGCGTTGCCGACGCCGTGCTGGGCGGTGCCGGTCTTGCCGCCGACGACGGCACCGGGGATGGCGGCGTTGGTGCCGGTGCCCTCGGTGACCACCTGTGTCATGAGCTCCTTCAGCCGTGCGGCCGTCGAGGGATGCATCGCCTGCCGTACCGGACGGGAGCCGGCCGTCGCCACCAGGTCGCCGTCGTCCGTCGTGGTCCGCTCCACCAGATAGGGCGTGCGGATCTGCCCGCCGTTGGCGACGGCCGCCGAGACCATCGCCATCTGCAGGGGAGTGGCCCGGGTGTTGTACTGGCCGATCGACGACAGGGCCAGCTGCGCCTTGTCGACGGTCGGGTCGAAGGTGCTCCGGGCCACCGCGAACGGGATCCGCAGCGAGTGGTCGTTGAAGCCGAAGGCGTGCGCCGTCGCCGTCATGTCACCCACCCCCACCTCCACACCGAGCTTCGCGAACACCGTGTTGCACGACCATCTGAAGGCCTCGCGCAGGGAGAGGTCCGCACAGCCGTCGGACTCGTTGGTCAGTGAGGTCCGGGTGCCGGGCAGGGTGTAGGGCGCGGGCGAGTCGGTCGGCGCGTCGACGTCCGTGATCACGCCGGCGTCCAGCGCGGCCGCCGCGGTGACCACCTTGAACGTCGAACCCGGCGGATAGGTCTGCCGGACCGCCCGGTTGAGCATAGGCTTGTCCGGGTCGTCGTTGAGCCGGGCCCAGGAACGGCCCACCCGGCGGTCGTTGCCCGACAGCGCCCCCGGGTCGTACGACGGCGAGGACACCAGCGCCAGGATCCGCCCCGTCGACGGCTCCACGGCCGCCACCGCGCCCTTGCGTCCGCCGAGCCCGCGGTAAGCCGCCTGCTGCGCGGCCCCGTTGAGCGTGGTGACGACGTTCCCGCCCGGGTTGTGCCTCCTCGTGAAGTCGTTCCACAGCGGGAACGGCGTCAGCAGCGGGTCCGCGCCGGACAGGACCCCGTCCTCGGCGTGCTCCAGCAGGGTCGTGCCGTACTCCTGCGAGGCGAAGCCGGTGACCGGCGCGTACAACGGCCCGTCCGTGTACGTCCGTTCGTAGCGCAGCTGCTCCGCGGTGTCCCGGGATCCCGTGACCGGCCGCCCGCCCACCAGGATGTCGCCGCGCTGCCGGCCGTAACGGGCGATGTTCTCCCGGCGGTTGGCCGGGTTCTCGTCGTGGGAGCGGGCCTCGACAACCTGGAGGCGGACGGCGTTGACGAGGAGCGCCGTCAGCAGCAGGGCGCAGAAGACGGCGGCGTGCCGGATGTAACGGGTCATGCCGGGGCCTCGTGTCGTCACGGGGTCTCCTCTCCGTCGTACTGACCGCGGGCCGAGTCGCTCACCCGGATCAGCAGCGCCACGATCGCCCAGTTGGTGACGACCGACGAGCCGCCCTGCGCGAGGAACGGCATCGCCATGCCGGTGAGCGGGATCAGCCCGCCGACCCCGCCCGCGATCACGAACACCTGGAGCGCCACGATCGAGGCGAGACCCGTCGCCAGCAGCCGCCCGAACGGGTCCCGCAGCGCGAGCCCCGCCCGGTAGCCGCGCTCCACGAGCAGGCCGTACAGCAGGAAGATCGCGGACAGGCCGGCCAGGCCCAGCTCCTCGCCGGCCGTCGCCAGGATGAAGTCGGACTTCGCCGCGAAGCCGATCAGGATCGAGTGCCCGAGCCCGAGCCCGGTGCCGAGGATGCCGCCCGCGGCGAACGCGAACAGGGACTGCGCGAGCTGGTTGGGGCCCTGGCCCGCGTCGATCGACGCGAACGGATGCAGCCAGTCCTCCACCCTGCTGTGCACGTGCGGCTCCAGCCAGCCCACGGCGAAGGCGCCGACGGCGGCCAGCAGCAGCCCCAGCGCGATCCAGCCGGTGAGCCCGGTGGCGACGTACAGGAGAACGACGAACAGGCCGAAGAACAGCAGCGAGGTGCCGAGGTCCCGCTCCAGGACCAGCACCCCGACACTGACCAGCCAGATGGCGAGGAGAGGGCCCAGGACCCGCCCGGTGGGCAGTTGCAGGCCCCAGAACCTGCGCCCCGCGAACACCAGCGCGTTGCGGTTGGCCGCCAGGTACGCGGCGAAGAACACCGCGAGCAGTACCTTCGCGAACTCACCCGGCTGGATGGAGAACCCGGCGATCCGGATCCAGATGCGGGCGCCGTTCACGGCGGGGAACAGGATCGGGAGGATCAGCAGGACCAGTGCGGCGGCGACGCAGACGTAGGCGTACCGCTGGAGCACACGGTGGTCGCGCAGCGCGAGCACGACCACGATGAACAGGGTCACCCCGACCGTGGACCACACCAGCTGGGCGGGGGCCGCGCGGTCCCCGGGCGTCTCCAGGTCGAGCCGGTGGATGAGCACCAGGCCCAGGCCGTTGAGGAGCACGCCGATGGGCAGCAGGAGCGGATCGGCGTCCGGCGCCCGCAGGCGTACGGCGATATGGGCGACGAGCGCGAGCACGCCGAGCCCGGCGCCGTAGTGGGCGGCGCCGGGCGGGACGGTGCCGTGCTTGGCGAGGCCTACAGCGCAGTAGCCGTACACGCAGAGCAGGACGGCGAGGACGATGAGGGCCAGTTCGATGCCACGGCGCCGGGGCAGGCGTACCGCGGGAGCGGGGGCGTCCGCGGGGGCCACGGTGGTTCCGGCCTTGGTCATGTCCGGAACCTACCCAAATAGGGAGTGATGTCTGCCTAGCTCGTGCAGGGTGTCAGCACCAGCGTGGCGTGGTACCGAAGACGTGGATGTACCGGGCCGCCCCCCAGGCCCAGGTGCCGTCCGTGAGGAGGTACCAGGTGGAGTTGCCGTCGATGTTCTGACCGCCGGTCCTGCAGAAGATCCTGACGGAATCGCCGTTCTGGGCCCACCGGATGATCTGGCCGCCCCGGTTCGGCGCGCTGCGCAGCGCGAGCGAACTGGCCGTCACGACGCCCTTGTACAACTGCGGGTTCTGGTTCTGGTTCTGGGTCTGGTGGTGACCCGGGTCCTGATTCTGGCCCTGGCCTTGGACTTGGCCCTGGTTCTGGGTCTGGTTCTGCTGGTTACCCCAGTCGCCGTCGGAGCCGCCCCAGTCGTCATCGGCGACGGCGGGTGTGCCGAGGGCGGTGACGGCGAGAGCGCCGGCGGCGACGGCTATGGAGAGTCGGGAGCGCAGGGACATGGGGTTACCTCCGTGAGCGGGGTACGAACCTGACTGTTCGCCACGTTAGGAGGAGGCCGGGAGGGTCGCCTTTCGAGCGGGGCCATAGGAGAACCCGCCCGGGAACTACCGCAACGTCAGCGTCGCGACGGCCCCGCCGTCCTGCGCGTTCGCGAACGAGAGCCGGGCCCCCAACACCTCTGCCTGCCCCACCGCGATGGTCAGCCCCAGCCCGTGCCCGCGCGCCCCGCCCTCCGTACGGAACCGCTGCGGCCCGTGCTCGACGAGATAGTCCGGGAACCCGTCCCCGTGGTCCCGGACCGTCACCACCGTCCCGTCCACGGTCAACGACACCGGTCCCCGCCCGTGCCGGTGCGCGTTGGCCACCAGGTTCCCCAGCACCCGCTCCAGCCGCCGCCGGTCGGTGTCCACGGCAACGTCCCGCACGACGACGACCTCGGTGTCGGTCCCCGACGCCCGCACCACCCGTTCGGCCACGGCGGCCACGCGCTCAGTGTCCACTTCCAGCAGCTCCCGCCCGGTGTCCAGCCGGGAGATCTCCAGCAGATCCTCGGTCAGCGTCCGCAACGCCCCCACCCGGTCCCGCACCAGTTCAGTGGGCCGCCCCGGCGGCAACAGCTCGGCGGCCGCGTGCAACCCGGTCAGCGGCGTCCGCAACTCATGCGCGACATCCGCCGTGAACCGCTGCTCGCTCAGCAGCTTCCCCTGCAGGGAAGCCGCCATGGAGTCCAGCGCGGCGGCCACCGCCGCCACCTCGTCCTGCGGCCGCGCCGGATCCTTCGTACGGGGATCGTCGACGCGCGCGTCGAGGTCGCCCGCACTGATCCGCCGGGCCACCCGCGCGGTCGTGTGCAACCGCGCGGTCACCCGGGTGACCGCGAACGCCCCGACCAGCAGCGTCGCCGTGATCGCCAGCCCCGACGACCACAGGATGGCCCGGTCCAGCGCCGCGATCGTCCGCGCGTTCTGCGAGTAGTCGACCTCCACGGCCAGCGACCGGTCCCCGTCCACCGGACCCGCCGCCCACATCGTCGGGCGCCCTCCGTGCACGCCGACCATCGTGCCGCGGTCCCCGGCGACCGCCAGCGCCCGCAACGACCCGGGCAGGTCCGGCGGATCCACACCGGCGTCCCACTTCAGCGTGTCCCCGGCCTCGTACGCCTCGGTCGCGTCCTTCAGCCGGCTCAACGCCAGGTCACGTGCCTCGCCGACGGTCTGGTTCGTCACCGACACGTGCACGAGGACACCGAGCAGCGCCGCGAGCGCGCAGCACATGACGGTGATGAACACGGCGGCCTTCACGGCTAGCGTGCCGGACCAGCGGGGGAGCGCGAGTCTCATCGCGCGCTCGCGGACGGGCCGGGCGAGGCGGCGGGGACGCGGGTGCTCTTGCCCGTGCGGAGCATCTCGTCGTGGGTGAGGAGCATCGCCTTCTGCTCCGGGTCCCAGGTCCACTGGAGCCGGTACTCGTACCCGGCCACCTCGGACGGCGAACGGATGATGACGGACCGCCCGGCCAGCTCCACCCCGCTGACCGCGTCCTCCCAGTGCATGACCTGCACGAGCCGGTGCTTCTCGACGGTGTAGACGCGTACGGCGGTGATGCCGCCGGGCAGCTGGCGGAAACCCAGCGTCAGGTCCACGCGCCCGTCACCGGTGAGGTCGCGGTAGTACGGCCGCAGGACGGGGCACTCCTTCCCGGCCGCGCCGCTCCTGCCGCAGTCGGCCATCCGACGGGCCGTCGTCACATAGCCCCCCGCGGAGTAGTCGCCCGGGGCCGACCTGATCTCGGCGCGGACGACCGCGACCGGGTCCACCGCGCGGATGTCGTCACCGGGGACGGAGACGCCCTTGACGACCTTCGTGTCCACCTCGTCGATCGTGAAGGCGGGGCTGGCGGCGGGCGTCAGCTGCGGCCACAGCCGGTCCGGACCGGTCGCGGTCGGCGTCGAGCCCGCGCCGACCAGGTCGCCCGCGTCACCGCAGCCGGCCGCGGCCGCCGCCAGCAGGGCGACCACGACGACGGCACGGGCCGTACGGCGTGCGCGTGCGCACGCGTATGCGCATGCCGTGTCGGCGCGAGGCGTACGGGGTGCGCGGCGGGCGGGTGGCACTGTGCTCCTGGGGTCTGCGCCTGAGGTCTGCGGGCCGGGGTTCCGGGCTTGGGTTCCGGGCGGGGGCGTGCGTCGTTAACGGCCCAGGCCACCTTATTCATGTGGAAGTCCTCTTTGCGTTCTGGTGGGTCCGGACGGCCCTACTCGGTCAGCTCCTCCAGCAGCCGGGCCGTCGGAAGTCCGGCCCGGAGATAGTCCACGAACAACTCGTTGTGCAACGCCCACGGCGAACGCCGGCCCCGGATCAGCCGGATCGCCTCGTCGGCGGTATGCCCCCTGCGGACCAGAGCGTGCGCCACGACCAGCCCCGAGCGGTTGTAACCGTGGTAACAGCGGACGAGGACCGTGCGGCCCTCGTCCAGTGCGTCGCTCGCGGCCCGAGCCAGGCGCATCACGCCCGCGAGCTGCGTTCCGTCCAGCGGCCCGTCCGGAATCGGCCACACATGGTGCTCGACGCCCGGATCGGGACCGTGGCCGGGCAGCCGCAACAGCGTCTGCACGACATCGAACTCGTCCCGTACGACCGCGAACTCCCGCTGCCCGGAAAGGCCCCGGAACTCGTGCCCGCCCATCCACAGCCCGGGCACGACCTCGTCCCACGCCCGGTCCGGAGCCGGTACATCGGGTTGCTTCCTGCGGGTCCGCAACAGCGCCTCCCCAAGCCCCTGCGACAAGCCCTGCAACTCACCCCAAAGGTAGCCGCCTTCTTGCCTGCGCAGCACCCCGCCTGTTCCCATGGTCGGTGGGGTGATGGTGCATGAGCGGACTGCGCGTCGTACCGACCTGGCGCCACGGTCAGGAACGGCTGTACGTCTGCCTCACGGACGGCAGGAACATCGCCTGGTACGACCGTGAGGCGGCCCGGATCAATCTGCTGAGCGAGGACCGCAGAGAAGATGTGCTGGACGTCCTCGGGCCCTTCCTGACCGGCCGGGTGGCCGTGGGCCCACCCCCGGTGCCGACACCCGCCGAGCTGGCCCGGCTCTCCCTCCACCCGGACGACGACCTCGCGCCCAACCGGCCCGGCGAAGCCCTCCAGGTCGCCCTCGACCGGGATCCGGGACCCTCGCACCGGCTCCGCCGCGACCCTCGCCGACGCGCGCTGGAGGCCGAGCAGACGGTGGGCGACGCCCTGGACCGCCTGGACGCCGCGGGCTGGCACACCCTGCACTCCGTGCCGCTGCCCGGCGGCGACCGCGTCCACCATCTCTTGATCGGGCCCGGTGGACTGTTCGCCGTGCACGCGCTGTACGCCCGCAAGCAGCGGGTCACGGTCACCGACCCGATGGTCGCCCTCGGCCGCCGCGACCCCGAGCCCCTGCTGCGCCGCGTCCGCGCCGACGCCGACCGGGCCTCCTACGCCCTCACTGCCGAGGTCCACCCGGTCCTCGCCCTGGTCGGCCCCACGGACATCACGGTCACCCTCCCGCCCCGAGGGACCCGCATCCTCGACGACACGGACCTCGAAGGCCTCGCCCGACTCGGCGGAGTCCTCAAACCGGCAGACGTGGAAGCCCTGCACGCAATGGCCCGAGACCGCCACACCTGGACAAAGGTCTGACACAGCGCCACGCCCCCAGGGGCGCGGCCAACCACAACGCACCCGCACTCACCGAGCAGGCCGACCCGGCACCCACCCAGGGGCGCGGGGAACGGCGCGCCCAGCCCCAACGCACCCGCACCCGCCGAATCACCCCAGGGGCGCGGGGAACGGCGCGCTCAACCACAACCCACCCGCACCCGCCGAACCCCCCGCACCCCCTCACGGCAACGCCGCCGCCCCGTCACGATCGAGAAGCGGAGCCAACAGGTCACCGTAATCCTCCAGCCGCGTCCCCATGTCCCCCGCCTGGAAGGCGAGTTCCCCCGGCGCCCCGCACCCCGAGACCTCCGCCCAGGTCACCGGCGCCGACACCAGAGGAAGAGTCCGGGCCCGCAGGGTGTACGGCGTCGCAGTCGTCTTGCGGGCAGCGTTCTGACTCCAGTCGACGAAGACCTTCCCGGGACGCAGATTCCGGGTCATCCGGTGCAGAGCCAGCCGCGGCATCGCCCGCTCCGCCTCCACGGCGAGCTGCTTCGCGTACTCCGACACCCGGTCGGACGACGCACCCCGGACCGCCGCCAGCAGATGCAGCCCCTTCGACCCGGCCGTCTTCGGGTACGCCTCGATACCGTCCGCCGCCAGCCGTTCCCGCAGCCAGAGGGCCACCTCGCAGCACTCGACGACCGTGGCGGGCGGGCCCGGGTCGAGGTCGAGGACCAGACGGTCGGCCTCGTCGGGGGCGCTGACCGGCCACTGGTGGGTGTGGAACTCGGCGACCAGGTTGGCGGCCCACATCAGGCTCGCGAGGTCCTGGACCAGCACCATGCGGGCCGGCCCCTCGGAACGGGCGACCTCGGCCGTGGTGACCCAGTCGGGCGTACCCGGCGGGACGTTCTTGGTGAAGAACACCTGGCCCTCGGGCCCGTCCGGATAGCGCAGGAAGGAGACCGGGCGGTCCCGCAGATGAGGGAGGAGGACGTCGGCGGTCGTGGCGTAGTAGTGGAGCAGCTCGCCCTTGGTGAAGCCGGTCGCCGGATACAGCACCTTCTCCAGGTTGCTGAGCGCGATCCGTCTCCCCTCCACCTCAGTGATCGGCGTCATACGATGACAATCTCATGCATACCTAAATAAAATTACGCAAAAGCCCAGAAAGGGTGCTGCTGGTGAGATCCATATGGAACGGCGCCATCTCGTTCGGCCTGGTCAGCATCCCGATCAAGCTGGTGAACGCCACCGAGAGCCACTCGATCTCCTTCCGCCAGATCCACACCGAGGACGGCGGCCGCATCCGCTACCGCAAGGTGTGCGAACTGGAGGACCGCGAGGTCACCCAGGCAGAGATCGGCAAGGCGTACGAGGACGCGGACGGCACCGTCATTCCGATCACCGACGAGGACCTCGCCCACCTGCCGCTTCCGACGGCGAAGACCATCGAGATCGTCGCCTTCGTGCCGGGCGACCGGATCGACCCGCTCCAGATGGACGCCGCGTACTACCTCCAGGCCGGCGGCGTCCCCGCGGCCAAGCCGTACATCCTGCTGAGGGAGGCGCTGAAGCGCAGCAACAAGGTGGCCATCGCCAAGTTCGCGCTGCGCGGGCGGGAACGGCTGGGCATGCTGCGGGTGGTGGAGGACGCCATCGCGCTGCACGGCCTGCTGTGGCCGGACGAGGTCCGCGCGCCGGAGGGACTCGCCCCCGACACCAAGGTCACCGTCAGCGACAAGGAACTCGACCTCGCCGACGCCCTGATGGACACCCTCGGCGAGATCGACCTCGACGAACTGCACGACGAGTACCGCGAGGCACTGGAGGAGGTCGTCGCCGCCAAGGCCGCGGGAGAGGCCCCGCCGCAGTCCCCGGAACCTGCCCGCAGCGGCAAGGTCCTCGACCTGATGGCCGCGCTGGAGAAGAGCGTGCGGGACGCCAAGGAGTCGCGGGGCGAGGAGCCGGCGGAGGTCAGGCAACTGCCACAGCGCAAGTCGGCGCGGGCCGCACCAAAACAAACCGGCGGTAAGAAGTCGACGTCCGCCACGAAGAGAACGCCGGCCGCGAAGAGGACGACGGCGAAGTCGTCACAGGCAACGAAGAAGACGGCGGCATCGGCGAAGAAGGCCACGACCGCGAAGGCCACGACCGCGAAGACCGCGACCGCATTGAACACGGCCGCGAAGAAGACGGCGTCGGCGAAGAAGACCACGACCGCGAGGACGACCGCCCGCAAGAAGACCGCGTGACCTGCGTACTGCCTCCGAAACGGCTCGGCAGCCGCAGGTCCCGGTCCCGTCAGCTGTGCGGCGACGTCAGCCGACGACCTTCGCGGACTCGATGATCACCGGCTCGACCGGCACGTCACCGTGACCGCGGTTGCTGCCGGTCGGCACGACCTTGATCCGGTCGACGACGTCCTTGCCCTCGACGACCTTGCCGAACACGGCGTAGCCCCAGCCGTTCGGGGTCTGGGACTTGTAGTTGAGGAACTCGTTGTCCCCGACGTTGATGAAGAACTGGGCGGTCGCCGAGTGCGGGGCGCTGGTACGCGCCATCGCCACGGTGTACTCGTCGTTCTTCAGCCCGTTGTCGGCCTCGTTCTGGACAGGCTCCAGAGTGGACTTCTGCAGCATCTGCTGGGTGAAGCCACCGCCCTGGACCATGAAGCCGTCGATCACACGGTGGAAGATCGTGCCGTCGTAGTGCCCGTTGCCGACGTACGTCAGGAAGTTCGCGACGGACTTGGGCGCCTCGGCGTCGGCCAGCTCGAGAACGATGCTGCCGAAGTTAGTGGTCAGCTCGACCCTGGACATGGGAATCGTCCCTTTCTGGTGGGGCATGGCCGAAGCATCTTGTCACACGGCTGTGCGGGTACCGGGGGCATGGAGACCCGCCACCGGGCGCGAGGACGGCGGCCACCACGGCTCCCACGGCGCCCGGGACCGCCGTACGACAGCACCGGACCCGTCGGCCGCACATGACTGCCGCCGGCTCGTGACCGTGCCAGTGCCAGTGCCAGTGCCAGTGCTCACGCGCAGCACCTCGGCAGTCCGCTCCACGCTCCGGTCCTCGGCCCGCATCACCGGCCGCTGGACGAGGCGGTTCAGGCCCGCCCGGCTTGAACCGACTCCCGCCGGAACGCCCACCGCATCTCCGGCTCGACCACCCACCGAAAGGCGAGCCGGACGGGTGGCGTGCACAGCAGGGTCACGACGGTGGCGGCGACGAGGGTGGCCACGCCCACACCGAGCGGCCCATGGACCCACGCGGGCCCGTACCAGCCCCAGGAGCGGGCTCCCTGGACGAGGAAGCCGTGCAGGAGATAGCCGTAGAGGGTGCCCGCGCCCAGCGCGGTGAACCAGGTGCGCCGCCCGGGCACCAGGGCGAAGAAGCACCCGGCCAGCACCAGCGAGCACCCGAAGGCGACCAGCGTCATCACCGGCCCCGACCAGGCGGGGCCGCCCAACTCCTGTGCGCTGTCCCGGTGGTAGAGCCAGGCCGCGCTCATCCGCGGCACGACCCAGTAGGCCGCCACCAGCGCGCCGGCGAACACCGGCACCGCCACCACCCGCACCGCACGCCTGCGAACGAACCGGAAGTGCTCCGGCCGCAGCGACAGACCGAGCACGAAGTACGGCAGGAACTGCAGGACCCGCTGAAGGTCGAGGTCGTCACCGATGGACGACGTGAGGGTGGCGAGCATCGCCACGACGAGGGCGAGCGGCACCGGATGCCGTACCCGCTGCCACAGCGGAGTGGTCAGCCGCCACACGAACAACGCCGCCAGGAACCACGTCAGATACAGCGGATCCAGCAGACTCACCGGCCGGTCCGGCACCTGGTCGGTCCACCGCGTGAAGAACGTGTACGCCGTCTCGAACACCACATACGGCACGACAAGCCCGGTCACCAACCGCCGCAGCCGTCCCGGACTCCAGTCGAAGTTCCGCGAGAAGTACCCGGACACGACGATGAACGCCGGCATGTGAAAGGCGTACACGAGCAGATACAGCGCGGACACCCCCCGGCTCCCGTCCCGCAGCGGCTCCCACGCATGCCCCACCGCGACCAGCACGATCGCCAGGTACTTGGCGTTGTCGAAGAAGGCGTCCCGCTCCTTCGGACGCTCGGCTGCGGGTCTTTCCTGAAGTCCGGACGGTTCGGCAGGTCCGGCTGTCAGAACTGGTTCGCGCATCCCGGGCGCCTGACCAATTCAGGACGACCCAAACTTCGTAATCACGTGCGAACAGCAACCCTCCGCGAGCACACCGCGTCACACGTGAATCGGATCAGGCGAATGGTCAACCGGTGCCGCGAAGATCCACGACGAGACGGAAACCGGAGACCCCGAGCGCCACGCGACCTTGAAGTGGGCGGACAGCGACGACCTGGACACCCAGCACGTCTTCGCTGACCTGCTCTCCCGGACCGTTCAGGACTCCTGTCCGGACCTGGCGTGGCACAAGGAGCGCAACACATGCACTTCCGGCGACCTCGCGTCCGGGGCCGCGTAAGGCCGGCAAGGGACCGGGATCACGGGGCCGGGACGGTGTTCGGGCCGCACGCCTCCAAGCCGACCCGCAGCGCGTCGGCTTCTACCACCACGCCGCGCTGTGCACACGATTCCGGCGCCAGGGCGGATTCTGGTACTGCCGGCTGGAGCCGGACTACTGCTTCACCACCGACGGTCACACCGAGCAACCCTACGCGGACCGGCTCCTCTCGGGGATCAAACGCCTGGACCGGCACCCAGCCGTCCGGGGCTGGACCCGCGTGTGGGCCAACTACCTGAACCACGCCGACCTGTTCACCGAACCACGGCCCGTACAGTTCGGCGAACTCGCCACCATGACCGTTGACAGGGGAATCGACGGCCGGTGGTGGGGCCCGGCTCCGTCCGGCACCGCCCCCGGCGGACGACCAGGACCCGTCCGCCGGGGGACAGGAAAGCCTGGACACCGTGCCGGCCGCCGCGGAAACGGACTCCCAGGACCTTCTCAGGCTGCTCCAGGACGGGGACAGTGACGGCGACGCTCCCCGTCGAAGAAGCCCCACGAGCAAGGCCAGGTCCGCAGGGCGACGGACGTCTCGTCGGGGAGGAACGAACGGCGCGAGGTGAGGCCCGCCAACCAGGTCAAGTCCGTCCTGCGCTGCCGCGTCTCGGAACGCCTCGACTGCCCCCAGCGCGCCGCACCGCCCCTGAGCCGTGCGCTGCGGAGCGACGAGAACGCGAACACGTTCGTCCCATACCCCGTGACCGATCACACGACCTGACGATAGGGCGATCTTGATAGCCTCAGCGGGCCAGTCGAGCCACATCCGAGGCCAGGGAATCCGGTGCGAACCCGGAACTGACGCGCAGCGGTGAGGGGGACGGGCGGGGCACACAACGCCACTGGGAGACCGGGAAGGCGCCCTGTCCGGACGAACCCGAGTCCGAAGACCTGCTGGCACCTCCGCGCTCCGTGTGCGGAGGGACGTCCGTAGGCCAGGCTCCGCGTACGAGCCCCGACCCCTGAGGCACGCCCATGCTCCGCACCGCCCTCCGCCCCGCTGTCTTTCTGCTCGCTCCCGCCCTGCTGCTCACGGCCTGCGGCAGCTCCGGAGGTGGCACCGAGGACGCCGAGCCGTCCGCCGTCGCCGGCTACCGGGTGACTCTCGAAAACTGCGGCCACAAGGTCACCCTGAAGTCGGCCCCGAAGCGGGCCGTCTCCCTCAACCAGGGCACCACGGAGATCCTGCTCTCCCTGGGCCTGGCCGACCGCATGGCAGGTACGGCGACCTGGACCGACCCGGTGATGAAGGGGCTGGAGAAGGCCGACGCGTCCGTACCGCGGCTCGCCGACAACAACCCCTCCTTCGAGAAGGTCCTGGACGCCGAACCCGACTTCGTCACCGCGTCGTTCGTCTCCACCCTCGGCAAGGGCGGGGTCGCCACCCGCGAGCAGTTCGAGAAGCTGGGCGTCCCGACGTACGTCTCGCCCTCTGACTGCTCGGCGGGCAAGGACAACGACAGCGGCGGCGACGGATCGCGCAGCAAGCCCCTCACCCTGGATGCCGTGTACGGCGAGATACGCGACCTGGCCCGCGCGTTCGGCGTCGACGCGCGCGGCGACAAGGTTGTCGCCCAGCTGAAGGAGCGGGTGCGCACGGCCACTTCGGGGCTGGATGCCTCCGGTGTCTCCCTCATGTACTGGTTCGCCAACTCCCAGTCGCCCTACCTCGCCGGCTGCTGCGGCGCCCCCGGTGCCATCACCCGTGCCGTCGGCGCGAAGAACGCCTTCGCCGACACCCACGACGAATGGCCCCAGATCAGCTGGGAGACCGTCGCCGACCGCGACCCCGACGTCATCGTCATCGGCGACCTGACCCGCAAGCAGCAGACCGCCGAGACCGCCGCCGCCAAGATCCGTTTCCTGGAGACCAACCCCGCCACCCGCAACCTGACCGCCGTGAAGAAGAAGCGGTACGTCCTGCTCAGCGGGCAGGCGATGAACCCGTCCATCCGCACGGTCGAGGGGATCGAGAAGGTCGCCGCCGGACTGCGCGACTTCGGACTCGCCAAGTGAGCCTGCGCGCCCTGCTGTTGACCGGCGGGGGTCTGTCCGCGCTGCTCGCTTCTGTCGCCGTCGCGGTGACGATCGGGCCGGCCGACATCTCCACGGGGGACGTCTGGGCGTCCGTCGCTTCTCATCTCGGCCTCGGCGAGGGCACGTTGGCGCCGCTTCGGGACGGGATCGTGTGGAACCTGCGGATGCCCCGCACCCTGCTGGCCGCGGTGTGCGGGGCCGGACTCGCGGTGTGCGGGGCGGTCATGCAGTCCCTGCTGCGCAACCCGCTGGCCGACCCGTTCGTGCTGGGTGTCTCCTCCGGCGCCTCCACGGGAGCGGTCGCCGTGGTGGTACTGGGTGTGGGTGGGGGAGTGGTGTCCCTGTCGGCGGGAGCGTTCCTCGGCGCGCTGGTCTCCTTCGCCCTGGTGCTGCTGCTCAGCCACACCCTCGGCGGCAGCACGGACCGGGTCGTCCTGTCCGGCGTTGCCATCATGCAGTTGTTCTCGGCGCTGACCTCGTTCATCGTGCTGACCTCCGCCGACGCCGAGACCACCCGCGGTGTGTTGTTCTGGCTGCTGGGCTCGCTCACCGGCGCCGACTGGGGCCAGGTGCTGCTCTGCGCCGTCGTCCTGGCCGCGGTCCTGGTGATCTGCCTCGGGCACGCCCGCACACTGGACGCGTTCGCCTTCGGCGAGGAGGCCGCGGCATCACTCGGCGTCCACGTGGCCCGCACCCGGCTGATCCTGCTCTGCGCCACCGCGCTGCTCACCGCCGCCCTGGTCAGCTGCGCCGGGGCGATCGGCTTCGTCGGCCTGGTCCTGCCGCACGCCACCCGCGCCCTCACGGGGTCCGGCCACGCCCGCCTGCTGCCGGTCACGGCGCTGACCGGCGCCGTCTTCCTGGTGTGGGTGGACACCCTCGCCCGTACTGTCCTCGACCCCCAGGAGGTCCCGGTGGGTGTGGTGACGTCCCTCATCGGCGTACCGGCATTCGTGGCGATCCTCTACCGAGGGCGGCGGCGGACATGAACGGCCCCACTCCGAACCGCGGCCTGTCCGCCCACGGCCTTCGCGCCGATCGCGTCAGCCGCCACGCCGACGGCCGCCTCATCGTCGACGGCGTCACCCTCGCTCCCCAGCCCGGCGAGACGATCGGACTGCTCGGCCCCAACGGCTCCGGCAAGTCAACTCTGCTACGGCTGCTCGCGGGCGTACTCGCGCCCACCATCGGGGTTGTCACCCTGGACGGCCGCCCGCTGCCCCGGATGGGCCGCCGCGCCGCCGCCCGCCGCATCGCCACCGTCGGACAACATGCAGATACCCAGACCGAACTGACCGTCCGTGACGTCGTCGCCCTGGGCCGCGTACCCCACCGCCGCGCCTGGTCGGCCACCTCTGCCACCGACACCCGGGCAGTCGCCGAAGCCCTGGAACGCGCCGGGCTCACCGACCGAGCCGACCAGACCTGGCACACCCTGTCCGGCGGCGAACGCCAGCGCACCCAGATCGCCCGCGCCCTTGCCCAGGAACCCCGCGAACTCCTCCTCGACGAGCCGACCAACCACCTCGACATCCAGCACCAGCTCGAACTCCTCGACCTGATCGCGGCCCTGCCCGTCACCACAGTCATCGCCCTGCACGACCTCAACCTCGCCTCGATGTACTGCGACCGCCTCCTCGTACTCGCGGCCGGTCGAGCCGTCACGGAAGGCACTCCGTCTGACGTATTGACCCCGTCGCTCATCGCAGAGGTCTACGGCGTCCACGCAGACGTCACCCACGAACCCGGCCACCCGGTCATCCGCTACCTGCGCCGCGCCGCTGAGCCGTCAAACCCGCCCACCTGATACCCGGCACCCCCTTGGGTCTCACCAGGAGAGGAAGGCGCCACGTCATGCCCAGGAACTCCGCAGAGGCGAGGAAAGACGGCCCGCCTGAGCCCGTACCGTGTCGGCTCGTCGTATGCCGGGACTGCTGCTGCGGCAGCCTGAAGGTGAGCGGAGTCGATCACGCAGCACAGACCGCCCGCCTCGCCGAGATCGCGCCCGTGCGCATCTCTGCCTGCCTCGATGTGTGCGACCAGGCCAACGTGATCGTCGTCCAGCCGTCCGCCGAAGCACGCGCCGTCGGCGCCCGACCTGTCTGGCTCGGCCTCGTCAACGACCTGGACGCGACCGAGGACATCGCCGCGTGGGTAAGGGCGGGAGGCCCCGGCATTGCTCCTCGGCCCGCCATTCTCGACCTCTACGCCTTCACGCCGCCACGGCGGCCGGGCTCGCCCCCGTCGCTCGAAGCGGAACAATAGATTCCAGACTAAACGGCAACGACCCGCCAGGCCGTGTGCGTTTTGGCGTGAACGCAAAAACTCCCGACCTGTAGTTCTGCAGGTCGGGAGTTTTTCCCGGAGTGCCCCCGGCAGGATTCGAACCTGCGCACACGGCTCCGGAGGCCCCGGCAGTTTCACGATGAGTGGCTGGTCAGAGCCGCGCGGTCACTCAAGCGGGTCTGGCTTGTCCACGGATAGTCCACGGAGAAGTGCGCGACTTTTGATGGCGCTGCGAAGCTCCGGAACGATCAAGGAGATATGTGGTTCAGACTGGGGAGATGAAGACACATTCAGTCCACTATGAGGCGGAATACGTCGAGTCCCCTCACGGCCGCCGTTCTCTCCACACAGCTCACGTGACCTGCCCTTGCGGTTTTCAGACGGGATCCGTTTCGCCTGCCGCTGCGCAACGAGCTGCCGAGACGCACATCGACGCGGTAGGCCTGCCTGACCCCCAGCGCCAGTTGCGGCGACTCATACTCGCGGGCTGCTGACAGGGGGGCGGTCAGCTCAGCGTCATCATCCCGTTCTCGTAACAGAGGCGAAGGCCCAGGTGAGGCACGTCGCCAGCCTGTCACGATAGTCGTACGAAGGCGCCACTGTCTGCCCTTGTCTGTCGACGTTGATGTCAGGCACTGATGTCAACGTCCTCTCGTGTTGTAACGGGCCTCTTCGATCAGTGCGCGCCATCTCACTGCACGTTACGAGCTCGTGGTCACCGATCGAGATGCCTGGCTTAACACCTCACGAGACTGAGGCGCGTCAGATCGAGGAACTTCTGCCCTGCCCCTTCGTTTCCCCATAGGGTGGGCAGTCGGCTGAGCAACTCAGTCCCATGATCATTGCGGTCCTTGACTGGAGGATGGCCTTGGCTCGACTGCAATACGCGCTGTTGGCGGAGTACACACGCGTGGATGCTGCGGGCTTGTTCACCATCGTTGGTGCAGGCTTCGATCACGTTCGTGTATCGACGCTCCCGACCTACCAATCCATGGGGCTGGCCCTTCGCCTGCTGCTCCCAGAGGGGCAGGAACAAGCCAACGTTGGCGTCAGTTTGAGACCTCCTGAGGGCGTACATCTGCGCTTTGAGTCAACCTTGACTCGCCCTCTCGATGCGAAGCCCCACGAAGGTTTCGTTGGAGTCCCCCTGGCTATCAATCTCACAGTCCCTATCGCGGTAGCTGGTGTCTACCACTGGAGGATCGAGGTAGACGGCGAGGAGCAGCAAGGACTGTCCTTCGAGGTGGAGGTGTCTGGAGCTACCCCGCAGGACGTCAGCTGATGAGGCTCACCTACACTCGCCACGCGCAACGACGAATGATCCAGCGCAACGTCACCAGAGCTGATGTCGAGAACGCTCTGCACAACTACGTACAACGGCTAGCTACACCCGAACCGAGCATCCGATATAGAGGCCCCGGCCTCAACGGTGACATACTCAAGGTGTGGGTTGTTCCCGACAGTAGCCCTGGAGCAGACAAGACGATCAAGAGCGTAGCCTGGGAGGGTCGATGAAGCAGGAGCCGACGATCGTTGTCGAGTTGGACCCCGACGCGGACGCCGCATACGTCACGCTAAGTGACAGGGCTGTCGCTCGGACAGTGGAGTTCTCTGCCGAGGTCATGGTGGACCTGGACGAGCTCGACGTTGCCGTGGGTGTAGAACTGCTGACTCTGACATCTGCTTTCGGCGCTGCCGAGGTCGCCGAGTTGGTCCGACGCTTTCACGTCCCAACTGCCGTAGCCACCTATCTGCCTGCCGCCTTTGATGCCATCGCCCGCTGGACGCCAGCAAACGTCTTCCACGCCGTAACTGGTACGCGATCTGACCATCGGCCGGGTTTCGCCACGCTGCGGTCGTCTGGCGAAACCCTCGAAGAGTGCGCAGGCTAGCCGCAGCCTTCTGCCCCTCAACCTCCGGCCGCCGCCATTCAGGTACCGATCAGCGGATTGCGCCGAATGAATGAATGCAGCGGATACAGAGTGTGATCATGAGGGCTCCTGCATCAGTCCGCCCACTGCTACGCTCCGTCGCTACGCTGACCACAGGTCACGGAGCGTAGCAGTGGGCGGACTCGCGGCTTCAGCTCTTTGCGGAAACGTTGCCCAAAATGGGCTCACGAGAGCTAGTCGTCGTACGTAGGTCGGCGTAGCGACTTTGGCCGGGAGCTGCTTTGGGGGGAGTGATCATGGCCCCGTAAGCTTCCGGCGCGTCGGGCAGTCTGTGGACCTGCCCGTTAAAGCACGACGTTGGGGCCATGATCTTCGAGGCTCCCCCCAAAGTGGCTGGCTAAAGTCGCGGAGCCGACCGCCCCAGCCACGCGGCAACGACCCCGGTAGCGAGGTAGACCGCGGGGAACCGCCGCCGCGATCCGGCCTCCTCGGTAACCCAACGCGTCGTTGGCCTGGTGTGCGGCAATCCCCTGTACCTCATGGCCCGGTGCTGGGTTCTTGGCCGCTGCTGGTGGCGACGGGCGGGCGACGGTGCGCGGCCGGTGGCGGAGACATAGAGGCGGCGCGGCGGCGACCGACCGGCGCCGCCGCGCGTGCGCGGCCCCTCGGTCCTCTTGGATCGATCCCGACTCTGTTGGGCGGCTCGGGTCTCATGGTCTTGATGGGGTGTCTCGTGCTCGTGCGCCTTATGGGTCCTACGGGTGCTGCTGGGCCTTCCATCCCTAGGCCGGATCGCGGCGGCGGTTCCCCGTGGGCGTGCCCTGCATCACCGGAGCAAGATCCCAGTTCATGGGGCGGTTGGTGCTCGCGGCCGGAGCAAGACGGCCGCGAGCGGAGCGAGCCTTGATGAAGTAGGGAAACTTCCACCGCGAGACCGGGGGGCCTAGATCACCGCGCTCCGCTCGGCCAAGGTGCGCAGCGATTCGGGGACGCGAGGGTCTGAGAGCTGGATCAAATCGCGGATCAACTCGCGGGCCAAGTGGTGATCGTGGATCTGCTCGGGCGCCTGAGCTTCGGCCTCCAGGAGTGCGGCTGTGGCCTCGCCGACGTGTCGCCGCTGCGCGTGAGCTCGCGCCACGTCAAGCAGGAAACGTGACTGCCTCTCGGGCGAAAGGCCTGAGGCGTCAACCTGCTGGGCTACCTCCAGGGCAAGCCCTGCATCTCCCAACTCCACTGCCGTACTCACAGCATGGATCTCGACGTTCGTCGGCCCGAACTCCGTGTCGAAGTCGTTGCGGTCCCCGCCCAACCGCGCTGCGATGCCTCGCGCTCGGTCGATGTACTCATGGGTCCGCCCTCGGTTGCCCTCCCTCGCGTTGATCACTGCGAGAACGAGGTTCATTGCGCCGAACAGCGACAGTTCTTCGGGCGGGCACGTTGAGGCCTCTGCCCTCGGAGCCATGACGGTTGCTGCGGAGTTCGCAGCTTGCTCCGCTTGCTCCATGTGCTGCTGCCGCATGAACGCGTGGGCCATACGAAAGAGGCTCGCGACGACTTCCAGTGGTTGGCCCGCAAGCTCAGCCGCTTGCAGTGCTCGGTCGGCCGCGACCCACGCCGCATCCGCCTGATCTTGCCGGGTGAAGCTCGCTGCGGCCACCTGGTACGTCTTGGCGCGTAGGGCATGGAGTTCTGAGCGATCGGCTGCTGGTGCGCGGCGCACCGCGGCCTCGATGCTTGGGAGCAGCTTGGCGAGGTGATCGCTCAACGCCGCATACCTCGATGCGTGCACGAGGGTCCATGCCTCGTCCACTTGCTGATGGAAGTCGGCAAGCGATGGCGCCGGTTCGGCCGGCGGTTGGTGGAAGAGGCTACCGAGTGCTGGATGACCGGTGAGAGCTACCCGCAGACCATCCAGGTCGTTGCTCGTCGTCTGCTCTTCCGGTTTCGCATCGTCGACGGGTGCAGCATCTAGGTGCAGTTCGCGTACGGGCACGTTGAGTGCATCGGCGAGAGCTTGTAGGACTGACAGCCGCTCGACGGGCTGTACGCCTCTCTCGACCTGTGACACCCAGCTCTCAGAACGCCCCATCGCGGCAGCAAGGTCACTCTGCGACATGCCTGCGGCGCGGCGCAGCTCCTTCACCCTCTGGCCAAGAGTCTTGGTTTCAGAAGTCGTCACTTCTCGACTCCGGTGGGGTACTTCCCTGAGTACGGCTGAAGGCGGTCAACCTCGGTCTTCTCGACGTACTTGGAGCGCTCGGCGAGGAAGTGGCGCGTGTGGGGCTGGCGCTCGTGCTCCTCGAAGGCGGCGTGATCCGCGTACAGCTCGTAGAAGATCCGCTCATTGGGTGCGCCCTCGACCTCATGACAGGCATAGACCAGCGTGCCGGGCTCGTGAGCCCGGATCCCTTCAGCAGTCTCCCGGATCAATGCGTCAAACGCCTCGCCCGCACCGTCACGCAGGGTGAAGCGAACAAAAAGCCCGAAGTTGGCCATTTCATCCTCCTTGTCGTCGCACTCAGTGTCGCAGACTCGGACTTCCTCTACTAGTCGCAGTTTTTCTGTTGACTCGCAGTTTTTCTGCGAGTAGCTTCGGTGGTGTCGAAACAGCAAACCCCGGTCTGCGTGCCATCCGCCAAGATCACAACGCAGCCCGGGGTCCGTCCCAACAGGGAGACTCCATCATGCGTCAGATTCCCGTCGAGACCTCCGGCGCCACCGTGATGGTGGCCCAGGCCCCCGAGCCGAAGATCAAGGACCGCCGGACGGGCGAGATCGCCATGGACACCGAGACCGGCGCGACGCTGATGACCGTGAACGTGATGTTCGCGGCCAACGGTGACGTCGAGATCCTCACGATCACTGTCCCCGAGCCGGGTATCACCGGTGAGCTGGCGATGGGTACCCCGGTCGCGCTGACCGGCCTGATCGCCCGGCCGTGGGAGAACGAGTTCAACGGCCAGAAGCGGCACGGGATCGCGTTCCGTGCGGTCGCCGTCACCTCGCTCGCCGCCGCTGCGTCGAAGCCGAAGGCGGCTTGAGCATGCTCAAGCTGTTAGTGATCGCGCTCGCGGTCCTGGTCGGTGTGGCGCTGCTGCTGAAGTGGCGCCGCCCGGTCTGGTACTGGCTGAGCTTCGGCGTCACCCTCGCGATCCTGCGGGTGGCGTTCCGCTACGCGGCCGTGATGGAGGCCTGCCGTCTGACGGTGCCTGCCTCGCGGATGCGTCGGGCGCTGGCCCGCTGGATGAAGAAGCCGGTCCCGCAGCAGCGGGTGCCGCGTCTGTTGTGGATCCGCCCGACCCGGACCGGCCTCCGGCTGCGGATCCGGCTGTGGCCCGGCCAGGATGCGTTCGAGTTCGCCGCCGCCTCCGACCGGCTGCGCCACTCCTTCGCCGTCCATCAGGTCACCTCCCGCGAGATCAAGCCCGGTGTCATCGAGATCGCGCTGACCGGCTATGACGTCCTCAAGCGGGTACAGATGCCCGCCATCACCGACCGCGGCCTGTTGAAGATCCCGCTCGCGCTGGTGGAAGACGGGGCGGTGCACTACCGCGACTACCGCGAAGTGCCCCACGCGATCACGGTCGGTGCCACCCAGTCCGGCAAGTCGGTCACCCAGCGCACCGTGATCAAAGAACTCGCCGCGCAGCCGGTCGCGCTGGTCGGCATCGACTGCAAGAAGATCGAACTGGGGCCGTTCGCCCGCCGCTTCTCCGCCCTCGCCGACAACCCCGACGATGCCATGGAGCTGCTGGAAGCCCTCGTGGCCCGGATGGAGGTCACCTACGACACGATCCGCCGCGAACAGCGGATCAGCGCCGACACCCCCGACGGGGAGATCGCCGCGAACATCTGGGACCTGCCCGAGGACCTGCGCCCGATTCCGATCGTGGTCACCATCGACGAGATCGCCGAACTCGCGCTCAGCACCAAGAAGAACGACCCGCGCCGCGACCGGATCGTCAAGGCACTGGTCCGCCTCGCCCAGCTCGGACGCGCCGCGGGCATCTTCCTCGACATCTACGGGCAGCGCTTCGGCTCCGAGCTCGGCGATGGCATCACCATGCTCCGTGCCCAGCTCACCGGGCGGATGGTGCACCGCGTCAACGATGAATCGACGGCGAAGATGGCGTTCGGGGACATCTCCCCGCACGCGGTGTTCGCCGCCACTCAGATCCCCAACAGCCGCCGGGGGATGGCCGTGGTCGGCTACTCCACGGGCGAATGGGTCCGCATCCGCACCCCGCACACGACCATGCGCCAAGCCGTCGCCGCCTGCAACAAGCACGCGCATCTGGCCCCGGATCTCCCGGAGTTGGCCCGCTTCCGCCCGCTGCACGACCTCGCCCCCGTCGAGGCGCCCGCGGTGACCGAAGCCGCCTGAACGCCCTCCCCTGTTCCACGGTCGGCGCGACCGCTTCGCGCCGGGTCCCTACCCGTCCCATGCCTGAAGGAGGAACGCCTCCCGTGTGTGACAACTGCGAGGACTTCCACCGCACCGTGATCCTGCTGGGCGCCCTGGCCCTGTACGCCGACACCCTCGGCGCCGACGCCGACCAGGCGTTCATCGAGACCGTCGGCCCGTGCCTGGCCGCGTCGCTGCCGGAGCCCCCGCCCGGCCTGTTCCCGCCCGGCTACGACCCCACCGACGGTCCGGAGTACCCCGGCGAGGGGTGGACCCCGTGACCGCCGCGAAGAAGCCGACCACCCGCCGCCGCACTGCCAAGCCGGAGCCGGTGAAGTGCTCGACCTGCAAGGGGACCGGTGAGGTCTCCCGCACGGTCCGCGTCGGCCGCAAGCAGCGCGCGGTTGGTCAGCAGACCGGCTTGTGCCTGGCCTGTCTCGGCTCCGGCCACGCCGCCACCGACTGAACCCGCCGGGACGGGGCGGCCGGACACCTGATCCCCGCCCCGTCCTGGCCCAACACCCCTGAAGGAGGTGAAGACATGACCCGCTCGATACGCCCGGATGCCGTCCTGATCCAGGCCGTGATCGCCGGAGCCTTGTCCTTCGCCCACCTGCACGACCTCGCCGCCGCCGCCGGACAGACCGGCTGGAAAGCCTGGGCCTACCCGATCAGCGTCGATCTGCTCCTAGTGGCTGCCTGGCGTCGGCTGCGCTCGGATGGTCCCTCCCGGCTGGCCTGGTGCTGGTTCCTGATCGCCCTGGTCGCCTCGCTCGGCGCCAACGTCGCCACCGCTGGATTCCTCGACCTCGACCAGCCGCCCGCCCTGCTCCGCCTCGGTGTCGCCGGATGGCCCGCTCTGGCCTTCCTCGGCGGCACACTCCTGGCCCACTCGCCGACCACTGCCGGGGACCGGGTGCCGGTTCCGCCGGCGCCCGCAGCCCCGGCCCCCGCACCTGAAATGGACCGCGAACCCGCCCCGGCCTCGGCTCCGCAGCAGGCTGCCCCGCTCGCCGCTGGCGAAGCGGCTCCGGCCCTGCCCGCCGCTGCCCCGGCCCCGGCCCCGCCGGTGCCTGCCGCGCTGGTGGCTCACGCCCGGAAGGTCGCCGACGATCACCAGGCCCGGACCGGCTCACCGATCGACACCGACACCCTGCGCGCCCGCCTCGGTGTCCCCGCCCCCATGGCGGACGCCATCGCCGCTCAACTCACCTGAAAAGAAAGGAAGTTCACCCATGGGGATCTATCAGATCTGGAACGAGATGCACCGCGTGGGCACCGTCGCGATCGGCGGCGGACCCGACCAGCGGACCGGCGAGATGAAGTACGTCGCCGCCTGCGAGTCCGAGGACTGCGGGTGGTCGTCCGCCTACGACTCCTACGAGGCCGCCATGGTCGCCGCCCGCGGCCACCGCTGCCCCGTCCGCTGAGACCCGAAGGAGATCAGCTCATGTCCGTGCCGCTGTGGTTCTTCATTGCCTGCCTGGGCGTGGTCGGCGTCAAGCTCCTGCGCCCGCCCTGGTGGCTCGTGGTCGTCCTGCTGATCGGCGGCTACCTCCTCGCCGACAGCTTCCTGGCCCCCGCCATCGACACCGCAACCAAGTAAGGAGACCCCGCCATGATCCGACCCAAGGTCCCCGTCAACCCGACCCCGACCGGGCTGAGCACCCCGCCCGCCGTAATCCAGCCGACCAGCATCACCCCCGGCACCCCGACCATGCCGCCCGCGCCGATGGCTCCGGTCTCCTCGCGGCCCACGGTCCAGCTCACCCCCGGCGCCGTCGTCGCCGTCGCCGGAATGGGCACCGCGGTCGTCCTCGTGGTCGGCGCCGTCCTGGTCTCGATGCTGCTCGCAGTCGCCATCACGGGTGCCTCGGTCGCCGTGTGTGCCCTGGTCATCCGCTCGATCCTCGCCAGCGACACCCGACGCTGACCGGCCCCCGGAGCGGCGTCAACCGCCAAGTCTCGTCCGCTCCGGGCGCCGTCCCTGTCCGAACCAAAGATCCGGAAGGAACTCCCATCATGACCGGCCACACCCCGGCCCCGCACGCCCAGGCGCGGATCTGCCCGAACTGCCACGGCTTCGCCTCCGCCGCCGTCACCTCCGGCGGCCGTGACCACCGCGGTCACCTGCGCACGATCACCGTCGACTGCCCGGCCTGCCACGGCCACGGCGCCATCCCGCTCGCCGCCGTCCGGTTCACCGGGGGCCGCGCATGACCGACACCGCGACCTTCGCGGGCCTGGACCCGGCCACCCTCGCCGACACACTGCGAGTGGCCGGGTCCCCGGGCTTCGACCGCTGGCAAGACCAGATCCGCCGTACCGGTGGCTGCTCCGACCCCATCCACCTGACCGGCTGGACCCTCCACAAGGACAAGACGACCGGCGAACTCCTGCACCGCTACAGCACCGACGGCGAGCCCGGCGGCCGTCTGCGCATCGCCTGCGGCAACCGCCGCGCCTCCCGCTGCCCCGCCTGCGCCTGGACCTACGCGGGCGACACCTACCACCTGATCCGTGCCGGGCTCGTCGGCGACGACCGCCGCGACATCCCCGGCTCGGTCCGGGATCACTCCCGGGTCTTCGCCACCCTCACCGCACCCTCGTTCGGCCCGGTCCACAACCGGCCCGACCGCGGTGCCTGTCGTTGCGGGGCACGGCACACCCCCGACGATCCCGCCCTCGGCACCGCCCTGGACCCGGCGACCTACGACTACGCGGGCGCGGTGCTCTTCAACAACCACGCGAGCGAGCTGTGGATGCGCTTCGCCAATCGGCTGCGCCGCGAGATCGCACGGCGGGCCGGACTCACCCAACGCGAACTCGCCGAGGTCTGCCGGGTCTCCTACGGCAAGGTGGCCGAGTTTCAGAAGCGCGGCGCCGTCCACTTCCACGCCGTGATCCGCCTCGACGGACCCGACGGACCCGAGTCGGCTCCGCCCTCGTGGGCCTCGGTCGGCCTGCTCACCGACGCGACCCGCGCCGCCGTCCGGCACTCCTACACCAGCGTCAGCGTGCCCGCCTCCGGCGACCAGCCCGCCCGCACCTTCCGGTGGGGCCGACAGCTCGACATCCGACCCGTCAAAGCCTTCGGTGACGGCTCCGAGCTGACCGAACAGGCCGTCGCCTCCTACGTCGCCAAGTACGCCACCAAGGCGGCAGAGACGACCGGCACAGTTGATCGCCGGGTCGGCAACAAAGAGGTCCTGGAACTCCTCGGCATCCCGGACCACCCCCGGCGCCTGATCGAAGCCTGCCTCGACCTGCACGCCCTCTACCCCGACCGCAAGCTCCTCAACTGGGCGCACATGCTCGGCTTCCGCGGCCACTTCAGCTCCAAGTCCCGCCAGTACTCGACCACCCTTGGCGCGCTGCGCCAGACCCGCGCCGACTACCGCGCCGCCCAAGAGCGCCAATCCCGCGGCCTCGACGACACCGAGCCGGACACCGTCCTTGTCCTGACTGACTGGCAGTACGCCGGACACGGCCACACCCCCGGCGAATCCGCCCTCGCCGCCACCATCGCCCGCGACATCCAACGCAACCGCGAAACCGCACGCCAAGCACTTGCAGATCTGCGTCCGGAAGGAGAACCGACGTGAAAGACGAGCTGATGACCGTTCCGGAGATCCTCGCTGAACTCAAGGGCATCTCACGCCGGACCTTCTACCGCTGGCGCGAACTGGGGCAGGCTCCGCAGGCATTCAAGTTGCCGAACGGTGAACTGAGGGTGTGGCGGAGTGACTTCACGGCCTGGCTGAATAGCCAGGAAAGGGCGGCGGCATGAAGTCGCTCGATGTAAAGGTTTGGGGCGTACGGAAGAGGAATACCAAGAAACCGTCCTATGACGTCAGGTGGGTTGTCGCTGGAAATGTGTTCCCCGAGCAGTTCCGCACAAAGGGTCTCGCCGACAACTTCCGTTCCAAGCTTCTCCGTGCGATGCGGGACGGCGAGGAATTCGACACGACGACCGGGCTTCCGGACTCGATGGTCGAAAAGACGCCCTCGATGACTTGGTACGCCTACGCGTTGAAGTACCTCGCCATGAAGTGGCCGCATGCTGCGCCGAACACTCGTGACGGGATCAACGAGTCGCTGACCGCGGTGACCATGGCTCTTCTCGACGATCGTCCGGGACGACCGACTGACGTGCTGCTCAGGAAGGCTCTCCGGAACTGGGCCTTCGTCCTGCCCGGCCCCGACGACCGCGAGTTGCCGACAGAGATCGCGAACACGCTGCACTGGGTGGTCAAGGCCTCGCGCCCGCTCTCAGACCTCGGCGACGCAGCGACCGCCAGAGCCGTGCTGGATTCGCTGAAGCTGAAGCTCGATGGGACGGCGGCAGCTGCCGAAACCGTACAGCGCAAGCGGCGGACCCTCGTCAATGCTATGCACTACGCGGTGGATCTCGGCGAATTCAAAGAGAACCCGATCACCTCGATTCGCTGGAAGAAGCCGAAGGTCGTCAAAGAAGTTGATCCCCGTGTGGTCGCCAACCCCGAACAGGCTCGGGCTCTCCTGACCGCGGTCTCCTACATCGGTGGCTACGGTCGGGCGCGTGGTCGTCGGCTGGTCGGCTTCTTTGCCTGCATGTACTACGGAGCATTTCGTCCGGCTGAAGTCGTCGGTCTCAAAGAGGCAGACCTCAAGCTGCCGGAAAAAGGCTGGGGAACGGCACTGCTGAATAGCACTCGTCCCAGCGTCGGCAAGCGGTGGACCGACTCCGGCGAGACACACGACGACCGCGGACTCAAGAACCGGCCCGTGGAAGAGGTCAGGCCCGTGCCGATCCCGCCTCACCTCGTCGCGATTCTGCGGGACCACATCGACACCTTCGGCGTGGCCGATGACGGACGGCTCTTCACCAACGAACGCGGGGGAGTGGTCGGCTCGTCGACGTACTTCCGTGTGTGGCAGGAAGCTCGCGCGCTGGCCCTCCCGCCGGCCGTTTTCGCCTCCCCGCTCGCCGCCCGCCCGTACGACCTCCGGCACTCGGCACTGTCGACTTGGCTCAACTCTGGAGTCGACGCAACCGAGGTCGCCGAACGCGCGGGCAACAGCGTGGAGGTCCTGCTGAGCCGCTACGCGAAGTGCATCGACGGTCGGCAGGAGACCGGCAACCGCAAGATCGAAGAGCTGTTGCGCGAGTACGAGTGACCCCACCCGCGCCGCGCTAGGCTTCAGGCCCCTGGATCCGTCCGGGGGCCTTCGCCGTTCCCGGGGGTGACCAGGGACGATGCCTCAAGATCGTGTCCACAAATAGTCCACGGACCCCGACATACGGCCGCTCAGGGCGGCATACGGCTGCACATACGCGAAGACCCCGGCCTCAGCGTTTCCGCTGGTGACGGGGTCTTTAGGCACCTCAGAAGGGGTGCCCCCGGCAGGATTCGAACCTGCGCACACGGCTCCGGAGGCCGTTGCTCTATCCCCTGAGCTACGGGGGCGTGTCGGCGTTGAGCTGGTGGCTCGCGGCGACGGGTAGAACACTACCAGCTCCCTCCGGGTGATCAGGAACGGGTTTCGCGGCGGTGTCGGGCGGTCGGAGTGGGGGTGCGTCCCCGTCCGGGTGGAAGTGGGGAAAACCCGGACGCGGTGGCCGGTCCGCACCTACTCTCGAGTTGTGCCAGGCGCGTCGGGTCGGGTGCTTGTTGTGGACGACAACAAGGTCATCCGGCAGTTGATCAGGGTCAATCTCGAGCTAGAGGGTCTCGAGGTCGTGACCGCGGCCGATGGTGTCGAGTGTCTGGATGTCGTGCATCAGGTGCAGCCCGATGTGGTGACCCTTGATGTGGTCATGCCTCGGCTGGACGGTCTGCGGACCGCCGCGCGGTTGCGTTCCGACCCCCGGACCTCTCATCTGCCCCTCGCCATCGTCAGTGCCTGCACGCAGTACGAGGTCGACAGCGGCCTTGACGTCGGTGTCGACGCCTTTCTCGCAAAGCCCTTCGAACCTTCCGAACTCGTACGGCTCGTAAGGCAGTTGTTGGAGCGGGGCGGAGAGGGGCAGGACGCGGCGGAGGGGGGCAGCCCTCTCGTCGGAGGTGTCCTCGGTGGTGGTGAGACCGAGCGGGTCGGTCGCACCGGCGGCTGATCGCCAGAACAACCGGCTCCCAGAGCAACCGGTTCCGAACGACCCGTCCCCGTCTCGCGGCCCCCGTCCACATCGCGGACCTCCGCCCAAACCTGTTCGCCTACCCACCCCCCTCCTCCCCTACGCTTGTCCCGTGACCCCCGTCGAGCTCTCCCGTACCGTGCTGTGCGCGGTGCGTCGTGCTGTCGACGACGGGGAACTGGACGTCCCCGTGCCGGGGCGGGTCAAGGTCACGCCACCCGGCCCCGGTGGCTGTGGCGACTACGCCACCAACGTGGCCCTACAGCTCGCGCGACCCGCCGGAGAGCCGCCGCTGCGGGTCGCTGAGATCATTCGACGGCACCTCGCCGCGGCGGACGGCGTCAGCGATGTCGTCGTCACCGGGCCCGGGTTTCTCAACATCAGCGTTCGGGGGAGCGGGGCGGCCCTCGTGCGGGAGATCCTGCGGTGCGGTCAGCGGTACGGCCATGCCGACCGGCCCAGCATCCACTGGCCCATCGACCGGCCTACCGCCGACCGGCTCACCGCCCACCGGCTCACCGCCCACCACCCCACCGGCGGGTCCTCCGACCGAGCAAGCGACCGTTCCAGCGACCGGCTCGTTCAACTTCACGCGCCTCACGACGTCCGTGCCGTCATCGTCGTCGACGCCGTCGCCCGCATGCTCCGTTCCCAGGGTGCCCTCGTCCGGACCACCTGTGCCGACAGGCCCGAGCCCGAGTGGGTCGGTGTCCTCGGTGCGCGCATCGATGCGTACGGCGTCCCCGGGGCGCCGGACGTGCGGCCCGTTCCCGCGGGCCTCGACCCCGTCCCGCTCGGCCGTGACGCCGCCCGTTGGGCCCTGCTCCATCCCGCCGCCCATGACCGTCCCCGTATCACCGGCGACCATCTCGTCCAGCGTGAGAGCAACCCTCTCTTCCGCGTCCGTTACGCCCACGCCCGCACCCGGGCCGTCCGTCGCAACGCCGCCGACCTGGGCTTCCACGCCGAGCCCGGCGACACCCAGGGCGCCGACACCGCCGTACAGGACCCGTGGGACCCGCGGGATCCGCAGGGGCCGCAGGGCACCAGGGCGCTGGAAAGCGCCCTCGCCGATCACCCCCGCGTCCTCGCCCGGTCGGCCGCGCACCGTGCCCCCGACCTGCTCACCCGGCATCTCGTCACCGTCGCCGATGCCGTTCTGCCGTTCCTCGCCACCGTCCTTCCGCGCGGTGCGGAGAAACCCTCGGCCGCCCACCGTGCCCGGCTCGCGCTCGCCGAAGCCGCCGGGGCGGTGCTGGCCGGTGGCCTGTCCCTGCTCGGCATCGACGCACCCGAACACCTGTGACGCACACAGAAAGCCACCCGAGAACATGAGCCGTTCCGCACATCCCGCCGGGCCCCGCCACGCCGATGTCCTTCCCGAGGGGCACTACTCCGCGCCGCCCGCCGACCTCAACACCCTCGACCCCAAGGTGTGGGCCCAGACCGTCGTCCGTGACGGCGACGGTGTCGTCACCGTCGGCGGCATCGACGTCAAGACGCTCGCCGAGGAGCACGGCACTCCCTCCTACGTCGTCGACGAGGCCGACTTCCGCGCCCGTGCGCGGGCCTGGCGCAGTGCCTTCGGGGCCGAGGCCGACGTCTTCTACGCCGGCAAGGCGTTCCTCTCCCGGGCGATCGTGCGCTGGCTGCACGAGGAGGGGCTCAACCTCGACGTCTGCTCCGGCGGCGAACTCGCCACCGCGCTCTCCGCAGGCATGCCCGCCGAGCGCATCGCCTTCCACGGCAACAACAAGTCCACGCAGGAGATCACCAGGGCGATCGAGAACGGCGTCGGCCGGATCGTCCTCGACTCCTTCCAGGAGATCGTGCGCGTCGCGCACATCGCGCAGGGACTCGGCAAGCGCCAGCGCGTCCAGATCCGTGTCACCGTCGGCGTCGAGGCCCACACGCACGAGTTCATCGCCACCGCCCACGAGGACCAGAAGTTCGGCATTCCGCTCGCCGGCGGGCAGGCCGCCGAGGCCGTACGGCGGGCCCTGAAGCTCGACGGGCTCGAACTCATCGGGATCCACTCCCACATCGGGTCGCAGATCTTCGACATGTCCGGCTTCGAGGTCGCCGCGCACCGGGTCGTCGGGCTGCTCAAGGACGTCCGTGACGAGCACGGCGTCGAGCTCCCCGAGATCGACCTCGGCGGAGGACTCGGCATCGCCTACACCAGCGACGACGACCCCCGTGAGCCGCACGAGATCGCCAAGGCGCTCACCGAGATCGTGACGAGGGAGTGCGAGGCCGCCAAGCTGCGGACCCCGAGGATCTCCGTCGAGCCCGGGCGCGCCATCGTCGGGCCGACCGCCTTCACGCTCTACGAGGTCGGCACCATCAAGCGGCTCGACGGGCTGCGCACCTACGTCTCCGTCGACGGCGGCATGTCGGACAACATCCGCACCGCGCTGTACGACGCCGAGTACACCGTCGCCCTCGTGTCCAGGACGAGCGACGCCGAGCCGATGCTCGCCCGTGTCGTCGGCAAGCACTGCGAGAGCGGGGACATCGTGGTGAAGGACGCGTTCCTGCCCGCCGACCTGGCACCGGGTGACCTCATCGCCGTACCGGCGACGGGCGCCTACTGCCGGTCCATGGCGAGCAACTACAACCACGTCCTGCGCCCGCCGGTCGTCTCCGTCAACGACGGTGCGTCGCGTGTCATCGTCCGCCGCGAGACGGAGGAGGACCTCCTGCGGCTCGACGTCGGATGAATACGGCAGCGGGATCGAAAGGGCCATGGCGCGAGCCCGACAGAGCCCGCGGCAGAGCCCCCGACAGAGCTGTCCCGGCGGGAACGGAAGATCTTCGGTCTTTCGCCCCCGGACAAATGAAATAGATGTCTCATAATCCGGACGAGGGGCAGAAACTCCCGTCCGGTGAGTGAGACTGGTCCCACCGTTGACGGTATGAGGAAACGAGGTCGGATGATGCGTACGCGTCCGCTGAAGGTGGCGCTGCTGGGCTGTGGAGTGGTCGGCTCAGAGGTGGCGCGCATCATGACGACGCACGCCGACGATCTCGCCGCCCGCATCGGGGCCCCCGTCGAGCTCGCGGGGGTCGCGGTACGGCGGCCCTCCAAGGTCCGTGAGGGCATCGACCCCTCCCTCGTCACCACCGACGCCACCGCCCTCGTCAAGCGCGGCGACATCGACGTCGTGGTCGAGGTCATCGGCGGTATCGAGCCCGCCCGGTCCCTGATCACCGCCGCCTTCGAGCACGGCGCCTCCGTCGTCTCCGCCAACAAGGCGCTCCTCGCCCAGGACGGGGCCGCCCTGCACGCGGCGGCCGGACAGCATGGCAAGGACCTCTATTACGAGGCCGCCGTCGCCGGTGCGATCCCGCTGATCCGTCCGCTGCGCGAGTCCCTCGCCGGCGACAAGGTCAACCGGGTGCTCGGCATCGTCAACGGCACGACGAACTTCATCCTCGACAAGATGGACTCCACGGGGGCCGGTTATCAGGAGGCCCTCGACGAGGCCACCGCCCTCGGGTACGCGGAAGCCGACCCGACCGCCGACGTCGAGGGCTTCGACGCCGCCGCCAAGGCCGCGATCCTCGCCGGGATCGCCTTCCACACGCGTGTGCGTCTCGACGACGTGTACCGCGAGGGCATGGCCGAGGTGACCGCCGCCGACTTCGCCTCCGCGAAGAACATGGGCTGCACCATCAAACTGCTCGCCATCTGCGAGCGGGCCGAGGACGGGCAGTCCGTCACCGCGCGCGTGCATCCCGCGATGATCCCGCTGAGTCACCCGCTGGCCTCCGTGCGCGGCGCGTACAACGCGGTGTTCGTCGAGTCCGACGCCTCCGGCCAGCTGATGTTCTACGGTCCGGGCGCGGGCGGTGCCCCCACCGCCTCCGCCGTCCTCGGCGACCTCGTCGCCGTCTGCCGCAACCGGCTCAGCGGCACGACCGGACCCGGTGAGTCCGCGTACGCCGCCCTCCCCGTGTCGGACATGGGCGAGGTCGTCACGCGCTACCACATCAGCCTCGACGTGGCGGACAAACCCGGTGTTCTCGCCCAGGTCGCCACCGTGTTCGCGGAACACGGGGTCTCGATCGATACGGTTCGCCAGACCGGCAAGGACGGCGAGGCCTCCCTCGTCGTCGTCACCCATCGTGCGTCCGACGCGGCCCTGAACGGGACCGTCGAGGCGTTGCGCAAGCTCGACACCGTGCGGGGTGTCGCCAGCATCATGCGGGTTGAAGGAGAGTAACGAGCAATGACCCACCAGTGGCGCGGAATCATCGAGGAGTACCGGGACCGGCTGCCCGTCTCCGACACCACGCCGGTCGTGTCGCTCCGTGAGGGCGGCACGCCCCTCGTGCCCGCGCAGGTGCTCTCCGAGCGCACCGGGTGCGAGGTCCACCTCAAGGTGGAGGGCGCCAATCCCACCGGTTCCTTCAAGGACCGCGGCATGACCATGGCCATCACGCGGGCCAAGGAGGAGGGCGCGAAGGCGGTCATCTGCGCCTCCACCGGCAACACGTCGGCGAGCGCCGCCGCCTACGCCGTACGCGCGGGCATGGTCTGCGCGGTGCTCGTCCCGCAGGGCAAGATCGCGCTCGGCAAGATGGGGCAGGCCCTCATCCACGGCGCGAAGATCCTCCAGGTCGACGGCAACTTCGACGACTGCCTCACCCTGGCCCGCGCGCTGAGCGACAACTACCCGGTGGCGCTGGTCAATTCGGTCAACCCGGTGCGCATCGAGGGCCAGAAGACGGCCGCCTTCGAGATCGTGGACATGCTCGGCGACGCACCCGACATCCACGTCCTCCCGGTCGGCAACGCGGGCAACATCACCGCGTACTGGAAGGGGTACAAGGAGTACGCCGCCGACGGCATCGCCGCCACGACTCCCCGGATGTGGGGCTTCCAGGCCTCCGGCAGCGCCCCGATCGTGCGCGGCGAGGTCGTCAAGGACCCCTCGACCATCGCCACCGCGATCCGCATCGGAAACCCCGCCTCCTGGCAGTACGCCCTCGCG
The DNA here is from genome assembly GCF_055570355.1 of Streptomyces sp. NPDC031225. Classification (NCBI taxonomy): domain Bacteria; kingdom Bacillati; phylum Actinomycetota; class Actinomycetes; order Kitasatosporales; family Streptomycetaceae; genus Streptomyces; species Streptomyces sp. NPDC031225. Next base: position 67,705 of record NZ_JBVIHJ010000019.1, read on the forward strand.
GCGAAGGAGGAGTCCGGCGGGTTCATCGACGAGGTGACGGACCGTGAGATCCTGCGCGCCTACCGGATGTTGGCCGCTCAGGAGGGTGTCTTCGTGGAGCCCGCCTCCGCGGCCTCGGTGGCCGGTCTGCTGAAGGCCGCGGAGCAGGGCAAGGTCGATCCGGGACAGCGCATCGTCTGCACCGTCACCGGTAACGGTCTGAAGGATCCCGACTGGGCCGTCGCCGGCGCCCCGCAGCCCGTCACCGTCCCGGTCGACGCGGCTACGGCGGCCGAACGCCTCGGTCTCGCCTGAAACCGTCCCGCACGGCTCTGAACAGTCCAGGACCCTCCTGAACCGTCGTGAACGGTTCTGAGCAGGGAATCCCTGGAAGGGGTGCACAGGGGGCTTGCGACACGCATCGTGCGCCTCCTGTGCGCCCTATGTCGCCACAGAACCTTCCTTCGATAGGCTGTACCGAACCCGCCCGCTGCATATGCCTCCGCGCATGGCAGGGAGCCGCGTAGTCTCCGCGGCCTGAGGGTCTCCGGATACCTATCGAACGCCTTCGACAATCACGCAGCTCAAGGAGAGTCATCGAGAGATGGCCGGTCCCGCCTTCCGTGCCGCCGCCGTCCGGGTGCGCGTCCCCGCCACCAGCGCCAACCTCGGACCGGGCTTCGACGCCCTCGGCCTCTCACTGGGGCTCTACGACGACGTCGTCGTCCGGGTGGCCGACTCCGGGCTGCTCATCGACATCGCGGGGGAGGGGAGCGAGACGCTCCCGCGCGACGAGAGCCACCTTCTCGTACGGTCCCTGCGCACCGCCTTCGACCTGCTGGGCGGCCAGCCGCGCGGCCTGGAGATCGTCTGCGCCAACCGCATCCCGCACGGCCGTGGCCTGGGCTCCTCCTCGGCCGCCATCTGCGCCGGGATCGTCGCCGCGCGTGCCGTGACCATAGGCGGCGAGGCCCGGCTCGACGACACCGCGCTCCTGGAGCTCGCCACCGAGATCGAGGGCCACCCCGACAACGTGGCGGCCTGTCTGCTCGGCGGTTTCACGCTCTCCTGGATGGAGGGCGGCGCCGCCCGGGCGATCAGGACGGAGCCCGCCGATTCCATCGTTCCGGTGGTTTTCGTGCCCGGGAAGGCGGTCCTGACCGAGACCGCGCGCGGCCTGCTTCCGCGCACCGTGCCGCACGTCGACGCAGCCGCCAACGCGGGCCGTGCCGCACTGCTCGTCGAGGCCCTCACCAGGCGCCCCGAGCTGCTGCTTCCGGCCACAGAGGACCGTCTCCACCAGGACTACCGCGCTCCCGCCATGCCGGAGAGCGCCGCGCTGGTGGAGCGGCTGCGGGCCGACGGGATCCCGGCGGTCATCTCGGGAGCGGGACCCACCGTGCTCGCGCTGGCCGACGCGGACAGCGCCGACAAGGTGGCCCATCTGGCGGGGGAGGGCTGGGCCGCCAACCGGCTGGAACTCGACGCCCACGGCGCAAGCGTGCTGCCGCTCGCGGGGCCCGGTGATATCGGACAGTGACAGGAAATCCGGCGCCCGTCGCCGGATTTCGAGAGGGGGAATGTTTGTTGGATCCGGTAGTGTTAATCTCAAGTCTGCACCCGACCCCACCATGGCGAGGTGCTTCACGTCCCCGTCCGGGACAGACATTCTTCCGGGAGCCTCCCAAGCCGCACTGTGTTTCGTACGACGTACATGGGCAGTACCTCGTACGCGGGCACTGAGCGACTTGCCGGGCACGCTCCGGAACCGGTGCGACCAGACCGTGTGACACGGACACTCAGTGCCACGGCTTTCGGAAGCGCCGTCACCACATTCCTCCGCCGTTCAGGCGGACCACCGCCCCGGCACGGTCCACAAGGATGGGACCGCCGTCGGACAGCACAAACGGTCGCCGAGCCAGACAGGCCGACGTCCGCTCCAGGGAAGGACCCTTCGTGAGCGACACCACCGATCTGATGGGCGCACGTGTCGAGGAGACCGCTGCCGCGCCCGACACGGACGCCTCCGCGCCTGCCACCGGTGCAGGCTCCCGGCGGCGCCGCGGTACCGGCCTCGACGGCATGGTGCTGGCCGAGCTCCAGCAGGTCGCATCCGGCCTCGGCATCAGGGGCACCGCGCGTATGCGCAAGAGCCAGCTGATCGAGGTCATCAAGGAGGCGCAGGCGGGAGGTGGCGCTCCGGCGAAGGCCGCGTCCGCCCCCGCGGGCGACGCCGCCGAGACCAAGCCGAAGCGCCGCGCCACCTCCAAGGCCCGTACCGGCGAGGCCGCTGAGGCGAAGGCGGAGGCCAAGGCCGAGGCGCCCGCCCAGAAGGCCGAGAAGGCCGTGGCCCAGCAGCAGATCGAGATCCCCGGTCAGCCGGCCGGGGGCATCGCCCAGGCCGAGCGGAGCCGGGACGCCGGGGGCGAGGACGCTCCCGTCGAGCGCCGTCGCCGTCGTGCCACCGCCGAGGCCGGCGCCCCGGCGGGCGGCCCCGAGACGATCGTGGCCGAGGCGAAGAGCGAGACCAGGGCCGAGACGCCCGCGCAGCAGCAGCCGCAGGGCGACGCCGGTGACGGTGAGGGCCGTGGCCGCCGCGACCGCCGTGACCGGGGCCGTGACCGCGGCGAGCGTCAGGACCGCGGCGACCGTCAGGACCGTGGTCGCAAGAGCGACGACCAGCAGGGTCAGGGTGGCCAGCAGCGCGGTCAGCAGCAGGGTGGCGGCCGCCAGGACCGCCAGGACCGCCAGGACCGTCAGCAGCGCGACAACGGTCCGCAGCGTGACAACGGCCCGCAGGACGACGACGAGTTCGGCGATGGCCGGCGTGGCCGCAGGGGCCGTTACCGCGACCGCCGTGGCCGTCGCGGCCGCGACGAGATCGGCGGCGGCGCCGGTGAGCCGCAGCTCGCCGACGACGACGTCCTGATCCCCGTCGCGGGCATCCTGGACATCCTCGACAACTACGCCTTCATCCGTACGTCGGGCTACCTGCCGGGCCCCAACGACGTGTACGTCTCCCTCGCCCAGGTCCGCAAGAACGGCCTGCGCAAGGGTGACCACGTCACCGGTGCGGTCCGTCAGCCCAAGGACGGCGAGCGCCGCGAGAAGTTCAACGCGCTGGTCCGTCTGGACTCCCAGAACGGCATGGCGCCCGACTCGGGGCGCGGGCGGCCGGAGTTCAACAAGCTGACGCCGCTGTACCCGCAGGACCGCCTGCGTCTGGAGACGGACCCGGGCATCCTCACCACCCGCATCATCGACCTGGTCGCGCCGATCGGTAAGGGGCAGCGTGGTCTGATCGTGGCGCCGCCGAAGACCGGCAAGACCATGATCATGCAGGCGATCGCCAACGCGATCACGCACAACAACCCCGAGTGCCACCTGATGGTCGTCCTGGTCGACGAGCGTCCGGAAGAGGTCACCGACATGCAGCGGTCGGTGAAGGGCGAGGTCATCTCCTCGACCTTCGACCGTCCGGCCGAGGACCACACCACGGTCGCCGAGCTCGCCATCGAGCGCGCCAAGCGGCTGGTGGAGCTGGGCCACGACGTCGTCGTGCTGCTCGACTCGATCACCCGTCTGGGCCGCGCCTACAACCTGGCAGCGCCGGCCTCCGGCCGCATCCTGTCCGGTGGTGTCGACTCGACCGCCCTGTACCCGCCGAAGCGCTTCTTCGGTGCGGCCCGCAACATCGAGGACGGCGGCTCGCTGACCATCCTCGCCACCGCGCTGGTGGACACCGGGTCCCGCATGGACGAGGTCATCTTCGAGGAGTTCAAGGGCACCGGCAACGCCGAGCTCAAGCTCGACCGCAAGCTCGCCGACAAGCGCGTCTTCCCGGCGGTGGACGTCGACGCGTCCGGTACCCGTAAGGAAGAGCTCCTGCTCGGCAGCGACGAGCTCGCCATCACCTGGAAGCTGCGCCGTGTGCTGCACGCGCTCGACTCCCAGCAGGCGATCGAGCTGCTGCTCGACAAGATGAAGCAGACGAAGTCGAACGGCGAGTTCCTGCTGCAGATCCAGAAGACGACGCCGATGCCCGGCAACGGCGACTGAGCGGAAACCTTCTGAAGGGCCGTCCCCCGTTTTCGGGGGGCGGCCCTTTTTGTTGCTTCCTGGCGGGTTACGATCACGCTCTTCGGTCGGATTTCCGATCTCTGAACTTGTGATCCCTAGGGGGGACTTGTATGGGCATATCCATGTCCGGAGGCGCCGGCCGTCTCAGACGTCGTGTCCGGATCGCGCTGCCCGTCGCGGTGGCCGCCGGGCTGCTGGCCACGTCGGCCAACGCCGCCACGGTCACGCCCGAGCCGAAGGCGCCGGCCGCCACGGTGTCCGTGCCCTCGCAGGCCGAGCTGGAGAAGCGGGTCTTCGCCGCCGTGGCGGCCGACGACGGCTCGGGGTCGGTGACCCGGCCGTCGAGGACGGCGGCGAGCAGCCCGGCCGTCGACGGCACCATCTCGCCGATGGTCATCGGCGGCTCGACGACCACCATCTCCTCGGCGCCCTGGATGGCCCAGCTCTGGTACATCGATGACCAGGGCACCACCGACGAGAGCGACGACACCGGCTTCTTCTGCGGCGGATCCGTCATCGCGCCGACGAAGATCCTCACCGCGGCGCACTGCGTGCAGGGCTCCGACTGGGCGAAGCACGGTGTGGTCGTGACCGGGGCCACGCAGCTGCCCTCGAACGGGGACCTGCACGGCGGCGCCAAGAGCGCCGTGCTGCGGCAGTGGTACCACCCGTCGTACAACGCGGACACCATCGACAACGACATCGCGGTGCTGACCCTGGCGGCTCCCGTCAAGGCCACCCCGATCCGGATGACGACGTCCACGGACACGGCCTCGTACGACGCCTCCACGGCCGGTGCCAAGGCCGCCAAGGTCTACGGCTGGGGCCGCACCAGCTCCACCAGTGACGCCGTCTCCGAGACGCTGAAGACGGCCACGCTGCCCATCAAGGCGGACACGACCTGCGCCGCGGCCTACGGCTCCTGGTTCATCAAGGGGCACATGGTCTGCGCGGGCAAGCCCGCCAGCGGCAGCGACTCCGGTACGACCGCCATCTGCAGCGGTGACTCCGGCGGCCCGCTCGTCGTGAACGGCCGGATCGTCGGCGTCGTCTCCTGGAACGTGACGGACTGCGTCGCCAAGGGCGCCTACAGCGTCTTCACGAAGGTCAGCAAGTACGTCGGCGCCGCCTATCCGCGCGTCGACGACACCAACCTGAGCTTCGACCACAAGGCCGACCTGTGGGTGCGCAAGTCCTCCACCAAGGTCGGCTACGAGCTGGACTCCAAGGGCACCACCCTGGCCGCCAGGCAGTCCTGGGGCGACTGGAACGGGGTGAACCTCGTCCGGCAGACCGACCTCAACCGGGACGGCTTCCAGGACCTCGTGTACCGCGTCTCCGCCACCGGTGACGTCTACTGGCTGCGGTTCGTCCCGTCGTCCACCGGCGGCGCCTGGGCCGACCCGAAGAAGGTCTTCACGAACTGGAAGACCCGCACCCGGATCCTCACCCCCGGCGACGTCACCGGCGACTACAAGGCCGACCTGCTCTCCGTCGACTCGGCGGGCGTCCTGTGGATCTACCCCGGCAAGGGCGACGGCAGCTTCGCGGCCCGAGTGCGGGTCGGCGGCGGCTGGAGCCAGTACAACCTCCTGCTCGGCCACGGTGACTTCACCGGCGACGGCAAGGCGGACGTGCTCGCCCGCAACAAGAGCACCGGCGACCTCTACCTGTACAAGGGCACCGGCAAGTCCGGCACGGGCGTCTTCTCGGCCCGGGTCAAGGTGCGCACGAACTGGAGCGGTTACAACGCCTTCGACGCCGTCGGTGACATCACCGGCGACGGCAGGGCCGACCTGGTCGCCCGCACCCCGGGCGGCACGCTCTACCTGTACAAGGGCACCGGCAAGGCGACCAGCGAGATCTTTGCCACAAGGGTCACCGTTGGTACCGGTTTCCAGCAGTACGACATCTTTGGCTGAAACCGCTGGTGAACAGGGCTTCTCCCTGTCACTCCCGTGACGCGTTGTGACCACTGCTTCACGTGGTGGTCACAACGCGTTGTGCAACCCTTTCCCGAGTTTCGCCGTCTGACCAGGCGGAGCGACCATGGAGCGGTACGGGTCTCCCAAGACCACGTCTGACCCTGAAAACAGGGGGTAACCGACCGAACGGGATTCGAGGAGCACATGTCAGCCGAGAGCACGCCTACACCCGGCATACCGGGTGGCAAGGGACGCCGCCGAAAGCCGCGCAGCACGGGCCGCAAGGGCCTGCTGGTCACGGCCTGGGTCGCCGCGGGGATCGTCGTGCTGGGCGGTACCGGTGCCGGCTACCTGTACTTCAAGCTCAACGGCAACATCAAGAGCGTCGACATCGACCAGGCCCTCGGCAGCGCCCGGCCCACGAAGGTCGACAACGGCTCCGAGAACATCCTCGTCCTGGGTTCGGACTCCCGCTCCGGCTCCAACAAGTCGCTCGGCGGCGGCACCGACGACGGCAGCGCCCGCTCCGACACCGCGATGATCATCCACGTGTACGAGGGCCACAAGAAGGCCACCGTGGTCTCCGTCCCGCGCGACACCCTGATCGACCGCCCCCAGTGCACCGACACCGAGGGCAAGGAACACGACGCCGCGACGGACGTGATGTTCAACTCGGCGTACACGACCGGCGGCGCGGCCTGCGCGGTGAAGACCGTCGAGTCCATGACCGGCATCCGCATGGACCACTACCTGGAGGTCGACTTCAGCGGCTTCGAGAAGCTGGTCGACGAGCTGGGCGGGGTCACGGTCACCACGACCAAGGCCATCAAGGACAGCGACAGCCACCTGAACCTCAAGGCCGGCACCCACAAGCTCACCGGCGAGCAGGCCCTCGGTCTCGTCCGCACCCGCCACGGCGTCGGCGACGGCTCCGACCTCGGCCGTATCCAGCTCCAGCAGGCCTTCATCAAGGCGCTGGTCAAGCAGGTCAAGAGCGTCGGCGTGCTGACCAGCCCCAAGAAGCTGTACGACCTCGCCGACACCGCCACCAAGGCGGTCACCGCCGACTCCGACCTCGGCTCGGTCAACTCCCTGGTCTCCTTCGCGAGCGGCCTCAAGGGCATCACCCCCGCGAACATGACCATGGTCACGATGCCGGTCCGGTACGACCCGGCGAACCCGAACCGGGTGATCGTCGAGGAGGCCAAGGCCAAGCAGATCTGGACGGCCCTGGAGAACGACCGGGCGATCCCGAAGTCCGCCACCGAGGGCAACGCGACGGGCCAGGCCAAGGGCGTCGTCACGTCGTAGCGGACCGCTGGTCACGGCCTGGGAATAGATCGCGGCGCCCCCTCGTTTTGGGGGATGCGGCCAGTCCTGGCAGACTGGTACGTCGGTCCCGGTTCACGCCCCCGCAATCCGCGGTGGCGACCCGGCACCCTCCCGAAACTAGGAGACACCTTGAAGCGCGACATCCACCCCGAGTACGTCGAGACGCAGGTCAGCTGCACCTGTGGCGCGTCGTTCACCACCCGTAGCACGATCGAGAGCGGCACCGTCCGTGCCGAGGTCTGCTCCGAGTGCCACCCGTTCTACACGGGCAAGCAGAAGATCCTCGACACCGGTGGCCGTGTGGCCCGCTTCGAGGCCCGCTTCGGCAAGGCTGCTGCCAAGAAGTAGCGAGCCACCAGCGCCGGTCCACGGCCGCACTCCTCGGAGTGCGGCCGGGACCGGCGTTTTTGGTCGCCCGCCTTCCCCCTTCATCCGCAGTACAGGAGCCCAGAGATGTTCGAGGCCGTCGAGGAACTCGTCGGTGAGCACGCCGACCTGGAGACCAAGCTCGCCGACCCGTCGGTCCACTCCGACCAGGCCAACGCCCGCAAGCTGAACAAGCGTTACGCCGAGCTCACCCCGATCGTCGGCACGTACCGCTCCTGGAAGCAGACCGGCGACGACATCGAGACGGCGAAGGAGTTCGCCGCCGACGACCCGGACTTCGTGGCCGAGGTCAAGGAGCTGGAGAGGACGCGCGAGGAGCTGACGGAGAAGCTGCGGCTTCTTCTCGTACCGCGCGACCCCAACGACGACAAGGACGTCATCCTCGAGGTCAAGGCGGGCGCGGGCGGCGACGAGTCGGCCCTGTTCGCCGGCGATCTCCTGCGGATGTACCTCCGGTACGCCGAGCGCGTGGGCTGGAAGACCGAGATCATCGACGCCACCGAGTCCGAGCTGGGCGGCTACAAGGACGTCCAGGTCGCGGTGAAGACCAAGGGCGGCAACGGCGCCACCGAGCCCGGCCAGGGTGTCTGGGCCCGCCTGAAGTACGAGGGCGGTGTGCACCGCGTGCAGCGCGTGCCGGCGACCGAGTCGCAGGGCCGTATCCACACCTCCGCGGCGGGTGTCCTCGTCACGCCCGAGGCCGAGGAGGTCGACGTCGAGATCAACCCGAACGACCTGCGCATCGACGTGTACCGCTCCTCCGGGCCCGGTGGGCAGTCCGTCAACACGACCGACTCCGCCGTGCGGATCACGCACATTCCCACCGGAGTCGTCGCCTCCTGCCAGAACGAGAAGAGCCAGCTGCAGAACAAGGAGCAGGCGATGCGTATCCTGCGCTCCAGGCTCCTTGCGGCAGCCGTGGAGGAGGCGGAGCGGGAGGCCGCCGACGCCCGCCGCAGCCAGGTCCGCACCGTCGACCGCTCCGAGAAGATCCGCACGTACAACTTCCCGGAGAACCGCATCTCGGACCACCGTGTCGGCTTCAAGTCGTACAACCTGGACCAGGTCCTGGACGGCGACCTCGACGCGGTGATCCAGGCCTGCGTCGACGCGGACTCGGCGGCGAAACTGGCGGCCGCGTAAAGGCCGCTGAAGAGGTACCTACGCACGACCGAGTACGACACGGAGGACTTGCGTGAACCTGCTGCTCGCAGAGGTGGCCCAGGCCACCCAGCGGCTGGCCGACGCCGGCGTGCCCTCGCCGCGCAACGACGCGGAGGAGCTCGCCGCGTTCGTGCACGGCGTGAAGCGGGGCGAGCTGCACTCCGTGAAGGACGCGGACTTCGACGCCCGCTACTGGGAGACCATCGCGCGCCGTGAACAGCGCGAGCCGCTCCAGCACATCACCGGCCTCGCCTACTTCCGGTACCTCGAACTCCAGGTGGGCCCCGGTGTGTTCGTGCCGCGCCCCGAGACCGAGTCCGTGGTCGGCTGGGCCATAGACGCCGTCCGCGCGATGGACGTCGTCGAGCCGCGCATCGTCGACCTGTGCACCGGCTCCGGCGCCATCGCGCTCGCCCTCGCCCAGGAGGTCCCGCGCTCCCGCGTGCACGCCGTGGAGCTGTCCGAGGAAGCCCTGCGCTGGACCCGCAAGAACGTCGAGGGCTCCAGGGTCGACCTGCGCCAGGGCAACGCCCTGGACGCCTTCCCCGACCTCGACGGCCATGTCGACCTGGTGATCTCCAACCCGCCCTACATCCCGCTCACCGAGTGGGAGTACGTCGCTCCCGAGGCGCGGGACTACGACCCCGAACTCGCCCTGTTCTCCGGCGAGGACGGCCTCGACCTCATCCGCGGTCTGGAGCGCACCGCACACCGGCTCCTGCGTCCCGGCGGCGTCGTCGTCATCGAGCACGCCGACACCCAGGGCGGCCAGGTGCCGTGGATCTTCACCGAGGAGCGGGGCTGGGCCGACGCGGCCGACCACCCCGACCTCAACAACCGTCCCCGGTTCGCGACGGCCCGCAGGGCGATGCCGTGACCACCCCGAAGACTCTTTCCCGTAAGTCCGTGTACGAGGAGGCCCGCTAGACATGGCTCGGCGATACGACACCAACGACGCGACCGACCGCACGACCGGTCTGCGCGAAGCCGCGTCCGCCGTCCGCCGGGGCGAGCTCGTGGTCCTCCCGACCGACACGGTGTACGGCATCGGCGCCGACGCGTTCTCCTCGGAGGCCGTCAACGACCTCCTGGAGGCCAAGGGCCGGGGCCGCAACATGCCCACCCCCGTGCTGATCGGCTCCCCGAACACCCTCCACGGTCTGGTCACCGACTTCTCCGAGCTGGCCTGGGAGCTGGTCGACGCGTTCTGGCCGGGCGCGCTCACCCTCGTCGCCAAGCACCAGCCGTCGCTGCAGTGGGACCTGGGCGACACCCGGGGCACGGTCGCCGTACGCATGCCGCTGCACCCCGTCGCCATCGAACTGCTGACCGAGGTCGGCCCCATGGCCGTGTCCTCGGCGAACCTGAGCGGCCACCCGTCGCCGGAGGACTGCGACGCCGCGCAGGAGATGCTCGGCGACTCGGTCTCCGTGTACCTCGACGGCGGCCCCACCCCCGGCATCGTGCCGTCCTCGATCGTCGACGTCACCCGCGAGGTGCCCCTGCTGCTGCGCGCGGGCGCGATCTCCGCGGAAGAGCTCAGGAAGGTCGTACCCGACCTCGAGGTGGCGAATTGACGGCCCCTGACGCGGGGCGTGGCATATGGGACGGGGAAGAGACGCGGACCTTCACAGGGCTCCCGCACGACAGCTTCCGCATCCTCCACGTCAGCACCGGCAACGTGTGCCGCTCGCCGATCACCGAGCGGCTGACCCGGCATGCCCTGGCGGACCGGCTCGGCGACCCGCTGTGGGGCGGCGTCGTCGTGGAGAGCGCGGGGACCTGGGGCCATGAGGGCGCGCCCATGGAGGCCAACGCTGAGGCGGTCCTGGCCGAATTCGGCGCGGACGCCTCCGGCTTCACCGGGCGCGAGCTTCTCGACGAGCACGTCATCATGGCCGACCTGGTCCTGACGGCCACCCGCGACCACCGTCAGCAGGTGATCTCGATGGGCCACTCGGCAGGCCTGCGCACCTTCACCCTGAAGGAGTTCACCCGCCTGGTGAAGGCGATAGACCCCGCGACCCTGCCGCCCCTGGAGGACGACGGCCTGGTGATCCGCGCCCGGGCCCTGGTCCGTGCCGCGGCGGCTCTACGCGGGTGGCTCCTGGCCCCGACCGCCGAGGCCGACGAGGTCTTCGACCCGTACGGCGCCCCGCTGCCCTTCTTCCGCTCGATCGGGGACGAGATACACGAAGCGCTGGATCCGGTGGTGACGGCGCTGACGGGGGTGCCCGCGCGCGCGTGACGCGGGCCGGACAGGTCGAGCGGGGCACCTGATCCGGTGCCGGCGACAACCTGGGCGTCCACCGGCCTGCGACCCCGTGCGCACCCGTGAGCACCAACGACCGGGCATCCCACCTGACACCGGCCTACATTGGACGTACGTCACCGTCGACGCCCCGGAGTCCACCATGTCGGTCACCCATGCGCCCCAGACCGCCGACGTCCTGCGGCGGCAGGATCCCGAGCTTGCCGAGATCCTGCTCGGGGAGCTCGACCGGCAGTCGTCGACGCTTCAGCTCATCGCCGCCGAGAACTTCTGCTCGCCGGCCGTGCTGTCCGCGCTCGGCTCGCCGCTGGCCAACAAGTACGCCGAGGGCTATCCGGGCGCCCGTCACCACGGCGGCTGCGAGATCGTCGACGTGGCCGAGCGGCTCGCGGTGGACCGGGCGAAGGCCCTGTTCGGCGCCGAACACGCGAACGTGCAGGCCCACTCCGGCTCCTCGGCCGTCCTCGCCGCGTACGCCGCGCTGCTGCGCCCCGGCGACACCGTCCTGGCCCTCGGCCTGCCCTACGGCGGCCACCTCACCCACGGCTCGCCCGCCAACTTCTCCGGCCGCTGGTTCGACTTCGTCCCCTACGGCGTCGACGCCGAGACCGGGCTCATCGACCACGACCAGGTCCGCGCGCTGGCCCTGAGCCACCGGCCGAAGGCCATCGTCTGCGGTTCCATCGCCTACCCCCGGCACATCGACCACGCCTTCTTCCGGGAGGTCGCCGACGAGGTGGGCGCGTATCTCATCGCCGACGCCGCCCACCCCATCGGGCTCGTCGCCGGGGGAGCGGCGCCCAGTCCGGTGCCGTACGCCGACATCGTCTGCGCCACCACGCACAAGGTGCTGCGCGGGCCCCGCGGCGGCATGATCCTCTGCGGGAGAGAGCTGGCGGAGCGGGTCGACCGGGCCGTCTTCCCGTTCACGCAGGGCGGCGCGCAGATGCACACCATCGCAGCCAAGGCGGTCGCGTTCGGCGAGGCGGCCACACCGGCGTTCGCCGCGTACGCCCATCAGGTGGTCGCCAACGCCCGTGTCCTCGCGGCCGGTCTGGCCGCCGAGGGGCTCATCGTCACCACCGGGGGAACCGACACCCATCTGGTGACGGCCGATCCGGCGCCCCTCGGCGTCGACGGACGCACCGCGCGCGGTCGTCTCGCGGCCGCCGGGATGGTGCTCGACTGCTGTGCGCTGCCTCACGCGAACTCCCGCGGACTGCGCCTGGGTACGGCCGCCGTCACCACCCAGGGCATGGCCGAGAAGGAGATGGCGAGGATCGCCGCCCTGCTCGCGGGGGTGCTGCGCGGCGATGTCGAGAGCGCGAAGGCACGTGAAGAAGTGCGGGATCTGGTAGGTGGATTTCCGCCGTATCCGGCCTGAGCGGGGGTAGTCGCACCCGAGTGCACAGGCACACGTGCAACCATCGGCTCTACCCGGAAGTCCACAACCATATGCGACCGTCGCTAGGGTGTGGTGCTGAGATGGCCAGCGAGACCTGTGGGGAAGCCCGTGCGTGAATACCTGCTGACGCTCTGCATCACGGCCGCGGTGACGTATCTGCTGACAGGGCCGGTACGGAAGTTCGCGATCGTTGCCGGAGCGATGCCGGAGATCAGGGCCCGTGACGTGCACCGGGAACCGACTCCGCGGCTCGGCGGGATCGCCATGTTCTTCGGACTGTGCGCGGGCCTGCTGGTCGCCGACCACCTGACCAACCTCAGCGAGGTCTTCGAGAAGTCGAACGAACCGCGCGCGCTGCTCTCCGGCGCCGCCCTCATCTGGCTGATCGGCGTCCTGGACGACAAGTTCGAGATCGACGCCCTGATCAAGCTGGGCGGCCAGATGATCGCCGCGGGCGTGATGGTCATGCAGGGTCTGACGATCCTGTGGCTGCCCATCCCCAGCGTCGGCTCGGTCGCGCTGACCCAGTGGCAGGGCACCCTGCTGACGGTCGCGCTCGTCGTCATCACCATCAACGCGGTGAACTTCGTCGACGGCCTCGACGGCCTCGCGGCCGGCATGGTCTGCATCGCGGCGGCCGCGTTCTTCCTGTACGCCTACCGGATCTGGTACTCGTACGGCATCGAGGCGGCCGCGCCGGCCACGCTGTTCTCGGCGATCCTGATGGGCATGTGCATCGGCTTCCTGCCGCACAACATGCACCCCGCGCGGATCTTCATGGGCGACTCCGGCTCGATGCTCATCGGCCTGGTGCTGGCCGCGGGCGCGATCTCCATCACCGGCCAGATCGACCCGGACGCGCTGAAGCTGTTCGCCGGGTCCGAGAAGGCGGCCGTGCACCAGACGGTCCCCGTCTACATCCCGCTGCTGCTGCCGCTGACGATCATCGCGGTGCCGGCCGCCGACCTGATCCTGGCGATCGTGCGCCGCACCTGGCGCGGCCAATCGCCGTTCGCCGCCGACCGCGGGCATCTGCACCACCGGCTGCTGGAGGTCGGGCACTCGCACAGCCGCGCGGTGTGGATCATGTACTTCTGGGCGGCGCTGATCGCGTTCGGCTCGCTCACCTACTCCGTGAACTCCGCGTCCATGTGGATCGTGCTCGGTGTCGTGATCCTCAGCGCCCTCGGCCTCGTGCTGCTCCTGCTGCCGCGCTTCACCCCGCGCGCCCCGATGTGGGCCCAGCACGTCGTACCGCCGCGCTACCGCCGCCGGCCACCCGTGGACCCGGAGCCCGTCGACGTGGACCAGCTCACTCCGGTTGCCGTGGGAGTGGCCGGTGTCAACGGTGCGACCGCGCTGAGCGCCCGTTCACGGGTGCCGGAGAGGCGCACAGCGGAATCGTCGCGGTGACGCCCAAGGTAAGAATCTGACTAAAGCATTGCCAACGCGTGGGAGTTCAACAGGGCGACAAACCGCCCCTATATCAGACAAGTCGGCCGTGATTCCGCACAGACGGGCACCTTCACTCTCATGTGTGACACCGGGCACACCTTCTAGGTAAAGACCGCATCAAATAGTTTGTGATACGGTTCACGAGAATCCGGGACAGAGCCGAAGGACCGTAGTGCGACGGTCCATTGGCGTGAGAGTCACCCTCAGCCCGGGGCTACGCTCGTCCATGACGACACCCCTCCCCCCTTTCGAAAGCGGAGTTGCCGCCATGCCGTCCAACGACGTCCGGATCCTGGCTCAGGCCGCCGTGCCCACGGCGGCCGTCGGCGCGATCGCCGCCGTCGTCAGTGGTGTGGTCGTCGGAGGCAAGGGTGCGGTCGGGGCGGTCGTCGCGACGGTCATCGTCATCCTCTTCATGGGCATCGGGCTGTACGTCCTGCAGCGCACTGCCAAATCGCTTCCGCACCTGTTCCAGGCGATGGGTCTGATGCTCTACGCGGCCCAGATCCTGCTGCTGTTCGTCTTCCTGGCGGTGTTCAAGAACACCACGCTCTTCCACCCCAAGGCCTTCGCGTTCACGCTGGTCGCCGGCACCCTCGCCTGGATCGCCGCACAGACCCGCGCCCACATGAAGTCCAAGATCCTCTACGTCGAACCCGATTCGGGCACCAAGCCCGAAAAAACGGGGCACTCGTCGTGAGAGGTAGGGCCGGGATAAATGCGCATGAGAGACCCTGCTATCGTCCGGTGCCAACTGCGGCATCGCGGGCGCGGGCATCCGAGCTGACGCCTGCTCGAACGCGAGGCTCGATGCCCCCCTGCCGCCCCCACATCCGTTACACCAGTCCCGTGCCGAATCGCGGCGATGCGTCGCGCCGACACAACGAGGTTGCCGTTTCCATGCGCCACGATGAAGGAGCCCGCGGTGAGTGCTGACCCGACGCAGACGCTCGCTTTCGACACGAGCTGTCACCTGTTCGACGGGTGTGGCTTCGACACCGTCGCTCCGGGCCTCCACTCGTTCCTGTTCGAGCCGCTCCTGGGCGACGCGGACGGCAACGCCTTCTACTTCAACAAGCCGATGCTGCTGGCACTGCTCGGCTCGATCATCATCGTCGGCTTCTTCTGGGCCGCCTTCGCTCGTCCGAAGGTCGTCCCCGGCAAGCTCCAGATGGTGGCCGAGGCCGGCTACGACTTCATCCGCCGCGGCATCGTCTACGAGACGATCGGCAAGAAGGAGGGCGAGAAGTACGTCCCGCTCGCCGTCTCGCTGTTCTTCTTCATCTGGGTGATGAACCTCTGGTCGATCGTGCCGGTCGCCGCCTTCCCGGTGACCTCGATCATCGCCTACCCGATGGTCCTCGCCGCGATCGTCTACATCCTGTGGGTCTCGCTGACCTTCAAGAGGCACGGCCTGGTCGGAGCCTTCAAGAACTTCACCGGCTACGACAAGTCGCTGGGCGCGGTGCTCCCGCTGTCGATGACCATCGAGTTCGCGTCGAACCTGATCGTCCGTCCGTTCACGCACGCGGTACGACTGTTCGCCAACATGTTCGCCGGCCACACCCTGCTGCTGCTCTTCACGATCGCCAGCTGGTACATGCTGAACGGCATCGGCATCGCCTACTCCGGCGTCTCGTTCGTGATGGTCATCATCATGACGGCCTTCGAGCTCTTCATCCAGGCAGTGCAGGCGTACGTATTCGTCCTCCTGACCTGCACCTTCATCCAGGGCGCGCTCGCCGAGCACCACTGAGCACCGCCCCGCACCACCCCAAGAGACATCCGGTGGCCAACCCCCACCGGTCACTGAAAGAGAAGGAAGAACCGGCATGTCCGCTCTCCAGACCCTCGCTGCGGTCGACGGCAACCTCGGCTCCATCGGTTACGGCCTCGCCGCGATCGGCCCGGGCGTCGGCGTCGGCATCATCTTCGGTAACGGCACGCAGGCTCTCGCCCGCCAGCCCGAGGCTGCCGGCCTCATCCGCGCCAACCAGATCCTGGGCTTCGCGTTCTGTGAGGCGCTGGCCCTCATCGGCCTCGTCATGCCGTTCGTCTACTAAGACGAACCACCACGACAGCCCCATTCGACGAAAGGCACTGATGTGAACCACGCACTGGTTCAGCTGGCGGCCGAGGCGGAGAAGGAGAATCCCCTCATTCCGCCGTGGCCGGAGCTTGTCATCGGCCTGATCGCCTTCGTCATCGTCTTCGGCTTCCTCGCCAAGAAGCTCCTCCCGACCATCAACAAGGTTCTGGAAGAGCGTCGCGAGGCCATCGAGGGCGGTATCGAGAAGGCCGAGGCCGCGCAGACCGAGGCCCAGAGCGTCCTTGAGCAGTACAAGGCACAGCTCGCCGAGGCCCGCCACGAGGCCGCGCGTCTGCGCCAGGAGGCGCAGGAGCAGGGCGCCACGCTCATCGCCGAGATGCGCGCGGAAGGCCAGCGGCAGCGCGAGGAGATCGTCGCCGCCGGTCACGCGCAGATCGAGGCCGACCGCAAGTCCGCTTCCTCCGCGCTGCGCCAGGACGTGGGCAAGCTCGCCACCGACCTGGCCGGCAAGCTCGTCGGCGAGTCCCTCGAGGACCACGCCCGGCAGAGCCGCGTGATCGACCGTTTCCTCGAAGATCTTGAGGAGAAGGCCGAGGCCGCGCGATGAACGGAGCGAGCCGCGAGGCACTGGCCGCCGCCCGCGAGCGTCTCGACGCGCTGACGGACTCCACGTCCGCCGACGCGGCGAAGCTCGCCGACGAGCTGGCCGCCGTCACCGCGCTGCTCCACCGCGAGGTGTCCCTGCGTCGGGTCCTGACCGACCCGGCGCAGCCCGGCGAGGCCAAGGCCGAACTGGCCCAGCGCCTGCTCGGCGGCCAGGTCGGCGGGACAACCACCGACCTGGTGTCCGGTCTGGTGCGCTCCCGCTGGTCGCAGTCGCGTGACCTGACGGACGCCCTGGAGGAACTGGCGAACGTCGCGGACCTCACCGCCGCGCAGCAGCGGGGCGCGCTCGACAACGTCGAGGACGAACTGTTCCGGTTCGGCCGGATCGTCTCCTCGAACACCGAGCTGCGCGCCGCACTGACCAACCGCGCCGCGAAGGTGTCGGCCAAGGGCGAGCTGCTGCGCAGCCTGCTCGGCGGCCGGGCCGACGTGACGACCGAGCGTCTGGTGACGCGCCTTGTGACCGCGCCGCGGGGACGTAGCCTGGAAGCGGGACTGGAGTCCCTGTCCAAGCTCGCCGCCGAGCGCCGGGACCGCATGGTCGCCGTCGTCACCTCAGCGGTCGTGCTGAGCGCGTCGCAGAAGCAGCGCCTGGGCGCCGCCCTCGCGAAGCTCTACGGCCGCACGATGCACCTCAACCTCGACGTGGACCCCGAGGTCCTGGGCGGGATCCGGGTGCAGGTCGGTGACGAGGTCATCAACGGCTCGATCGCGGACCGCATCGAGGACGCCGGCCGCCGCGTGGCGGGCTAGCAGCAACTTCACAGCAGTACGTACTTACGACGGCCCTGGTTGGGCCGTACATGAAGAATCCTGGGGGTCGCCCCCAGACCCCCAAAGTGAAACTTCGGGCCCAACAAGGAGAGCAGGGAACCCAGATGGCGGAGCTCACGATCCGGCCGGAGGAGATCCGGGACGCACTGGAGACCTTCGTCCAGTCGTACAAGCCGGACGCGGCCTCGCGCGAGGAGGTCGGTACGGTCACCCTTGCCGGCGACGGCATCGCGAAGGTCGAGGGTCTGCCCTCGGCCATGGCCAACGAACTGCTGAAGTTCGAGGACGGCACCCTCGGCCTCGCGCTCAACCTGGAAGAGCGCGAGATCGGCGCCGTCGTCCTCGGTGAGTTCAGCGGCATCGAGGAGGGCCAGCCGGTCACCCGTACCGGTGAGGTCCTCTCCGTGGCCGTCGGCGAGGGCTACCTCGGCCGCGTCGTCGACCCGCTCGGCAACCCGATCGACGGCCTCGGCGAGATCGAGACCAGCGGCCGACGCGCCCTTGAGCTGCAGGCCCCCGGTGTCATGGCCCGTAAGTCGGTGCACGAGCCGATGGAGACCGGCTACAAGGCCGTCGACGCCATGACCCCGATCGGCCGTGGCCAGCGTCAGCTGGTCATCGGTGACCGTCAGACCGGCAAGACCGCCCTGGCCGTCGACACGATCATCAACCAGCGTGACAACTGGCGCACGGGCGACCCGAAGAAGCAGGTCCGCTGCGTCTACGTCGCCATCGGTCAGAAGGGCTCGACCATCGCCTCCGTGCGTGGCGCCCTCGAAGAGGCCGGCGCGCTGGAGTACACGACCATCGTCGCCGCTCCGGCGTCCGACCCGGCCGGCTTCAAGTACCTGGCGCCGTACACCGGTTCGGCCATCGGCCAGCAGTGGATGTACGAGGGCAAGCACGTCCTCATCATCTTCGACGACCTCTCCAAGCAGGCCGACGCCTACCGCGCCGTGTCCCTGCTGCTGCGCCGCCCGCCGGGCCGTGAGGCCTACCCGGGTGACGTCTTCTACCTGCACTCCCGTCTCCTTGAGCGCTGCGCGAAGCTCTCCGACGAGCTGGGTGCCGGCTCGATGACCGGTCTGCCGATCGTCGAGACGAAGGCCAACGACGTCTCGGCGTTCATCCCGACCAACGTCATCTCCATCACCGACGGCCAGTGCTTCCTGGAGTCGGACCTCTTCAACGCCGGTCAGCGTCCCGCGCTGAACGTCGGTATCTCCGTCTCCCGAGTCGGTGGTTCCGCGCAGCACAAGGCGATGAAGCAGGTCTCCGGCCGTCTGCGTCTGGACCTCGCCCAGTACCGTGAGCTGGAGGCGTTCGCCGCCTTCGGTTCCGACCTGGACGCCGCGTCGAAGGCGCAGCTGGAGCGCGGTCAGCGTCTGGTCGAGCTGCTCAAGCAGCCTCAGTACCAGCCGATGGCCACCGAGGACCAGGTCGTCTCCGTGTGGGCAGCCACCACCGGCAAGATGGACGAGGTCCCGGTGGGCGACATCCGCCGCTTCGAGAAGGAGCTCCTGGAGTACCTGCACCGCAAGGAGCAGGGCCTCATGACCTCCATCAAGGAGGGCGGCAAGATGTCGGACGACACGCTCACCGCCATCGCCGACGGCATCGCGGACTTCAAGAAGCAGTTCGAGACCTCGGACGGCAAGCTTCTCGGCGAAGACGCGCCGGCCGCCACGGCCAAGTGACCACGGAAGGGACCTGACTCATGGGAGCCCAGCTCCGGGTCTACAAGCGTCGCATCCGATCCGTCACCGCGACCAAGAAGATCACCAAGGCGATGGAGATGATCGCCGCCTCGCGCGTCGTCAAGGCGCAGCGCAAGGTGGCGGCCTCCACGCCGTACGCGCAGGAACTGACGCGTGCGGTCACGGCGGTCGGTACCGGCTCGAACACGAAGCACCCGCTGACCACGCAGGCCGAGACGGTCGTGCGGTCCGCGGTGCTGCTCCTGTCGAGCGACCGTGGTCTCGCCGGTGCCTTCAACTCCAACGCCATCAAGGTGGCGGAGCGGCTGACGGAGCGGCTCGAGGCCGAGGGCAAGGAGGTCGACACGTACATCGTCGGCCGCCGTGGTCTGGCCCACTACAACTTCCGCGAGCGCAAGGTCGTGGAGTCGTGGTCGGGCTTCACCGACGAGCCCACCTACGCGGACGCCAAGAAGGTCGCGGCGCCGCTGATCGAGGCCATCGAGAAGGACACGGACAAGGGCGGCGTGGACGAACTCCACATCGTCTTCACCGAGTTCGTCTCGATGATGACGCAGTCGGCGCTCGATGACCGACTGCTTCCGCTCAGCCTCGAAGAGGTAGCGAAAGAGGCTGCCCCCAAGGGCGAGATCCTTCCGCTGTACGACTTCGAGCCCTCGGCGGAGGACGTCCTCGACGCCCTGCTGCCGCGGTACGTCGAAAGCCGTATCTACAACGCGCTGCTCCAGTCGGCCGCTTCCAAGCACGCCGCCACGCGCCGCGCGATGAAGTCGGCCACCGACAACGCGGGAGACCTGATCACCAGCCTCTCCCGACTTGCCAACGCGGCCCGCCAGGCCGAAATCACCCAGGAAATCAGCGAGATCGTCGGTGGCTCCGCAGCCCTGGCCGACGCGACCGCGGGGAGTGACAGGTAATGACGACGACAGTTGAGACGGCCGTTGCCACGGGCCGCGTCGCCCGGGTCATCGGCCCGGTCGTCGACGTGGAATTCCCCGTCGACGCCATGCCGGAGATTTACAACGCCCTTCACGTCGAGGTGGCCGACCCGGCCCTGGACGGCGCGAAGAAGACGCTGACCCTGGAGGTCGCCCAGCACCTGGGTGACGGCCTGGTCCGCACCATCTCCATGCAGCCCACCGACGGCCTGGTCCGTCAGGCCGCGGTCACCGACACCGGCGCCTCCATCAGCGTGCCGGTCGGCGACTTCACCAAGGGCAAGGTGTTCAACACCCTCGGTGAGGTGCTGAACAGCGACGAGAAGTACACGGGCGAGCGCTGGGGCATCCACCGCAAGGCCCCGAACTTCGACGAGCTCGAGTCGAAGACC
The DNA here is from genome assembly GCF_055570355.1 of Streptomyces sp. NPDC031225. Lineage (NCBI taxonomy): Bacteria > Bacillati > Actinomycetota > Actinomycetes > Kitasatosporales > Streptomycetaceae > Streptomyces > Streptomyces sp. NPDC031225. The sequence goes on from NZ_JBVIHJ010000019.1 coordinate 88,242, forward strand.
GAGATGTTCGAGACCGGCGTCAAGGTCATCGACCTTCTCACCCCGTACGTCAAGGGTGGAAAGATCGGTCTGTTCGGTGGTGCCGGCGTCGGCAAGACGGTGCTCATCCAGGAGATGATCTACCGCGTCGCCAACAACCACGACGGTGTCTCCGTGTTCGCCGGTGTCGGCGAGCGCACCCGTGAGGGCAACGACCTCATCGAGGAGATGGCGGAGTCCGGCGTCATCGACAAGACCGCCCTGGTCTTCGGCCAGATGGACGAGCCCCCGGGCACCCGTCTGCGCGTGGCCCTGGCCGGTCTGACCATGGCGGAGTACTTCCGCGATGTGCAGAAGCAGGACGTGCTGTTCTTCATCGACAACATCTTCCGCTTCACGCAGGCCGGTTCCGAGGTCTCGACCCTGCTCGGCCGTATGCCCTCCGCGGTGGGCTACCAGCCGAACCTGGCCGACGAGATGGGTCTCCTCCAGGAGCGCATCACCTCGACCCGCGGTCACTCGATCACCTCGATGCAGGCGATCTACGTCCCCGCGGACGACCTGACCGACCCGGCCCCGGCCACCACGTTCGCCCACCTCGACGCGACGACGGTTCTTTCCCGTCCGATCTCCGAGAAGGGCATCTACCCGGCCGTGGACCCGCTGGACTCCACCTCCCGGATCCTGGACCCGCGCTACATCGCGGCGGACCACTACAACACCGCCATGCGGGTCAAGGGGGTCCTGCAGAAGTACAAGGACCTCCAGGACATCATCGCCATCCTCGGCATCGACGAGCTCGGCGAGGAGGACAAGCTGGTCGTCCAGCGTGCCCGTCGCGTGGAGCGCTTCCTGTCCCAGAACACCCACGTCGCCAAGCAGTTCACCGGCGTCGACGGGTCGGACGTCCCGCTGGACGAGTCGATCGTGGCCTTCAACGCGATCATCGACGGTGACTACGACCACTTCCCGGAGCAGGCGTTCTTCCTGTGCGGTGGCATCGAGGACCTGAAGGCCAACGCCAAGGAGCTCGGCGTCTCCTGAACTCCCTGAGTTCGAAGTGAACCCTGTGGTTCACACCTGAGGGGGCGGGGCGCGTCCCGCCCCCTCATTCACGCCCACTGCTGCATCCTCTGGGGGACAACCCCCGGACCCCCGGCCGCCTTCCGGGGTGGGCCCCGACACTTTGATGCTCGGCGCCCCACTAGACTTGCCAATGACACCCGGCGATGAGAGTCGGGTGGTGACCCGAGGAGCCACCTTGGCTGCTGAGCTGCACGTCGCGCTGGTCGCGGCCGACCGAGAGGTCTGGTCCGGCGAGGCCACCCTTGTCGTCGCGCGCACCACGTCCGGCGACATCGGCGTCATGCCCGGTCACCAGCCGCTGCTCGGTGTGCTGGAGTCGGGCCCGGTGACCATTCGTACGAGTGACGGTGAGACGGTCGTCGCCGCGGTGCACGGCGGTTTCATCTCGTTCGCGGACAACAAGCTGTCGCTGCTGGCCGAGATCGCCGAGCTGTCGGACGAGATCGACGTCCAGCGTACGGAGCGGGAGCTGGAGCGCGCCAAGGCGGAGGGCGATGCCGCCGCCGAGCGTCGCGCCGATGTACGACTGCGTGCGGCGGCGGCGAGCTGAACCAGCGCCTCACGCGATGACGTCACTCAGCCGCGGCTGGGACCGGAGTGATCCGGTGCCGGTCGCGGCTGAGGCAGATCTGGATGTTTTTTCCGTTCCGTTACCTATCGAAGGTACCTAGGAGACGAGGAGGTCGGTGTCGATGGTCCTCGCTCTGACTGTGTGCGGAATCGTGGTGGCCCTGGTGGTGCTGGGGCTGTTCGTCTTCGGTCTGCGCCGCAGACTCATCCAGCGCTCCGGCGGCACCTTCGACTGTTCCCTGCGCTGGGACGTTCCGGAGAAGACCGACACCAGCGGCAAGGGCTGGAGCTACGGGGTCGCCCGCTACAACGGCGACCGCATCGAGTGGTACCGCGTCTTCTCCTACGCCTACCGCCCGCGCCGGGTTCTGGAGCGCGCCTCGATCGAGGTCGCGGGGCGTCGTCTCCCCGAGGGCGAGGAGGAGCTGGCGCTGCTCTCCGACCACATCGTCCTGACCTGTCTGCACCGGGGCACGCGTCTCGAACTCGCCATGAGCGAAGACGCGCTGACCGGGTTTCTCGCGTGGCTTGAGGCAGCCCCGCCCGGACAGCGCGTCAACGTCGCCTAGAGCTCTTTCGGGTGGTTCCGTTATGACAGTCCGCTGTTGATGGCGCTCACCAGCTCACCGCCCGCGGTGTCACCGCTGAACTCCCAGAAGAACGCGCCGCCCAGACCCTGGTTCTTGGCCCACGTCATCTTCCCGGCGATCGTGGCGGGGGTGTCGTAGGACCACCAGTTGGTGCCGCAGTAGGCGTACGCGGTGCCCGCGATGGTGCCGGTGGTGGGGCAGGACGTCTTGAGGACCTTGTAGTCCTCGATGCCCTGCTCGTAGGTGCCGGGCGCCGGTCCGGTGGCCGAGCCGCCGGGGGCGGCCTGGGTGACGCCGGTCCAGCCGCGGCCGTAGAAGCCGATGCCGAGCAGCAGCTTCTTCGAGGCCACGCCCTTCGACTTCAGCTTGGCGATCGCGTCGGCGGAGTCGAAGCCGGCGACCGGGATGCCTGCGTACGAGGTGAGCGGGGAGTGCGGGGCGGTCGGGCCGTCCGCGTCGAAGGCGCCGAAGTAGTCGTACGTCATCACGTTGTACCAGTCGATGTACTGGGAGGCGCCGCCGTAGTCGGCCGCGTCGATCTTGCCGCCGGAGGTGCCGTCGGCGGTGATGGCCGCGGTGACCAGGTAGTTCGAGCCGAACTCCGAACGCAGCGCCGACATCAGGTTCTTGAAGGCGGCGGCCCCGCTGGTGTCGCAGGTCAGGCCGCAGGCGTTCGGGTACTCCCAGTCGATGTCGATGCCGTCGAAGACGTCCGCCCAGCGCGGGTCCTCGATGACCGACTTGCAGGAGGCGGCGAAGGCGGCCGGGTTGGCCGCGGCCTGCGCGAAGCCGCCTGAGTAGGTCCAGCCGCCGAAGGAGTAGAGGACCTTGATGTTCGGGTACTTGGCCTTCAGCTCACGCAGCTGGTTGAAGTTCCCGCGCAGCGGCTGGTCCCAGGTGTCGGCGGTGCCGCTGACGGACTGGTCGGCGGTGTACGCCTTGTCGTAGGCGGCGTAGGTGTCGTCGACGACGCACTTGCCGTCCTTGACGTTGCCGAACGCGTAGTTGATGTGCGTGATCTTCGAGGCGGAGCCGGAGGTCACCAGGTTCTTGACGTGGTAATTGCGGCCGTAGACGCCCCACTCGGTGAAGTAGCCGAGCTTGACCTTGGAGCCGGTGGGCGGCGGGTCGGTGGTGCCGCCGGTGGTGTGCACGGCGACGGCGCCGCTCGCCGGGCCGGTCTGGTCGGCGGTGTCACGGGCCCGCACGGTGTAGGAGTAGTCGGTGCCGGCGGTCAGCCCGGTGTCCGTGTACGAGGTGGTCGTCACGGTGGCCACCTTGGCGCCGTCGCGCAGTACGTCGTAGTTCTTGACGCCCTTGTCGTCGGTGGCGGCACTCCAGGCCAGCTTGACCGAGGTGTTGGTGATGCCGGACGCGGTGGGGGTTCCGGGGGCGGACGGGGCCGCGTCGCCCGGAGTGGAGCCGCCGTCACAACTGCCGCCGTTCAGCTTGCAGTTGGCGGGGGAGCCGCTGCCGGCGCCGTTGAAGCCGAAGGAGACGGAGGCGCCGGGGGTCAGGGTGCCGTTCCAGGACTTGTTCTTGGCGGTCCAGTGGGTGCCGGAGGAGGTGACGTCGGCGTCCCAGGCGGAGGTGACGGAGGTGCCGGAGGGGTAGTCCCACTCGACGGTCCAGGAGCTGATGGTGGTGTCGCCGGTGTTCTTGACGGTCCACTTGCCTTCGAAGCCGGTTCCCCAGTCCTGGGTCTTGGCGTAGGTCGCGGTGGCGGAGGTCGCGGCCTGGGCGGGGCTCGCGAGGCCGACCAGGCCGGCGAAGGGGAGCAGGAGCGTAGCGAGGCCTGCCGCGGCTCTGTGTCTGAAGCGCATCGTGCGCCTCCTCTTTCAAGCGGGGAGTTGGGGCGTGACTGAGCCTCACGCCCACGGTGCCGCGAGAATAGAAAGGTCTGGACCACAGGTCAATAGGTCTGGACCACCGTCATGTGCGGCTCGTTCTAAACCCCCAACTCCTGCGCGAGTACGGCCGCTTGCACCCGGCTGCGCAGCTCCAGCTTTCCCAGCAGACGGCTGACGTGCGTCTTCACCGTCGCCTCCGCCATGTCCAGGCGCCTCGCGATGTCCGCGTTGGACAGTCCTTCGCCGAGACAGGAGAGCACCTCGCGCTCCCTGCGCGTGAGGGCGTCGAGGACGGCGGGATCGGCGGTCGGTTCCCGCGTGGGCCCGGCGGCGAACTCGGCGATCAGACGGCGGGTGACGGCGGGCGCGATCAGTCCCTCCCCACGCGCCACGGTCCGCACCGCTTCCAGCAGATCCCTGGCCTCGGTGTTCTTGAGCAGGAATCCGGACGCGCCCGCGCGCAGCGCCCCGAACACGTACTCGTCGAGGTCGAACGTGGTCAGCACGAGGACGTCGGCGAGCCCCTCCCCGACGACCGTCCGGGTCGCCGACACCCCGTCCAGGCGGGGCATCTGAATATCCATCAGCACCAGGTCGGGCCTCAACTCCCGCGCGCGCTGCACCGCTTGCTCCCCGTCGGCCGCCTCGCCGACCACCTCGATGTCGGGTGCGCTGCGCAGGATGAGGACGAGCCCGGCGCGTACGGCGGACTGGTCCTCGGCGACGAGGACACGGATCATTCGGATTCTCCTTCGGGCACGGGGAGCGTGGCGCGTACGGTCCACAGCGTGCCCTGCGGTCCGGCCCGGAACGTGCCGCCGAGCAGCGCGGCCCGCTCCCGCATCCCGGTCAGCCCGGCGCCGGAACCGGGGGCGCGCGGGCCGTCCCGACGGCCGTAGGGGCTGGTCACCCGGACGTCGAGCAGACCGTCCCGTCGGCCGAGGGTGACGGTGACCCGGCCGGGGCAGGCGTGCTTGAGGGCGTTGGTCAGGGACTCCTGGACGATGCGGTAGGCGGCGAGCTCGACCGGTGCGGGAACCCTGCCGTGATCGCCGGTGTCGAGGTCCACGTCGAGACCGTTGGCGCGGGCGCCGTCGACCAGCGCGGCGAGGCCGTCCAGGGTGGGGGAGGCGGCGGGCTCGGTGTCGCCGCCGGCGTCGCGCAGGATGCCGATCAGGCGTCGCATCTCGGCGAGGCCCGCCACGCTGTTCTCCCTGATGACGGTCAGCGCCTGCCGGGAGGTGGCCGGTTCGTCGATCGACAGCGCGGCCGTGGAGTGGATGGCGATCGCGGACAGGTGGTTGGCGACCATGTCGTGCAACTCCCTTGCCATCCGCGCCCGTTCGGCCGTGACCGCCTGGCTGCGGTCCATCTCGGCCAGCAGCGCGGTCTGTTCGGCGCGCAGTCGCGCGGCCTCGGCGGCGTCACGGTGGTTGCGCACGATCCAGCCGGTGGCGGCGGGCCCGTACGCCACGACCCCGACGACCACTCCGATCAGCAGCGCCTCCGGCTCCCGCCACACCGCGAAAGGCACCAGCGTTCCGGCCACGGTGAGCAGACCGGTGATCCACTGGATGCGGCGGGCCGAGGCGAGCGGGCCGTACAGCACGGCCGCGTAGACGACGTCGGTGAACATCAGGACCGAGGCGATGCTGCCCTGGGTCGCGAGGTCGGCGCAGATCGCGACCGTGGCGGTGAGCAGGGCCGCGCGAGGGGCCGTGCGGCGCAGCAGCTCGCAGCCGGCCAGCACGGTGAGCGGCACCAGGACCGGCCAGGGACCGTCGAAGAGCGTCATCGGGTCGCTGGACGGGCGGGTGCCCAGACCGATGCCCACCAGCAACAGGCCGCCGAGCAGCCCGCCGGCCGCGATGTACACGTCGAAGCGGTGCGGGCGGGGGAGAGCCATGACTCCATCCAACACGCCGTCGCCGCGCCGCGCCTGATTCCCGGGAACGGTCCTGGACTGCATCTTTCGATGTACGGCGGTCTCGTCAACGCCGACGACGAAAGGGACGGCCGCCGCCGGGAGCCTGGAGGGGAGACGAAGGGAGCGGTCGTGATCGTCGGACTGATCGTCGCGTGCGAGGTGGCCTTCTGGGTGCTGCTCGCCGCCGGACTGACCTTCCGCTACGGGCTGCGCATGCCGCGGGTCGGGCTGGCCCTGCTGCTGTGCGAGCCCTTGCTGGAGCTCGTGCTGTTCGCGGTCACCGCGATCGACCTCAGGAACGGTGCCGAACCCGACTGGAAGCACGGCCTGGCCGCCGTCTACATCGGCTTCACGGTGGGCCTCGGCCACTCGACGATCAGATGGGCGGACGCCCGGGTCGCCCACCGGTTCGCGGGCGGCCCGCCGCCGGTGCGGCCACCGCGGTACGGCACGGCCCGCGCCGTCCACGAGTGGAAGGTCGCGGGCCGCTGGATCCTGGCCGCGGTGGTCGCCGTTGTCCTGCTACAGGCGGCGGTCTGGTATGTCGGCTACGGCCAGAGCGACTCACTGCGCGCGTGGCAGCAGCGCATGCTGTGGCTGATCGGCATCAATGTCGTGATCGCCGGCAGCTACACCCTGTTCCCCAAGCGGGAGCCTTAGAGCTCCGCTGGATGCGCCGCGTTCGTCTGCAGCGCCATCGTGGCTGGTCGCGCGCACGCGGCGGAGCCGCAAATCGACAGAGCCCCGCGCCCCTTCGGGGCGCTGCCCCGTCCGCTCAGCGCTCCCCGCCCGGCACCCACAGCACGTCTCCGACGTCCTTGTTGGCCGTCCGCGCCAGGATGAACAGCAGGTCCGACAGCCGGTTCAGGTAGGTCGCCGTCAGCGGGTTCATGTGGTCGCCGTGCACCTCCAGGGCCGCCCACGTCGAGCGCTCGGCCCGGCGTACGACCGTGCAGGCCTGGTGGAGCAGGGCCGCGCCCGGGGTGCCGCCGGGGAGGATGAAGGACCGCAGCTTCTCCAGCCGCTCGTTGAAGCGGTCGCAGTCCGCCTCCAGCTTGTCGACGTAGAACTGCTCGACCCGCAGGGGCGGGAACTGCGGGTTCTCGACGACGGGGGTCGATAGATCGGCCCCGACGTCGAACAGGTCGTTCTGGACGCGGGTGAGGACCGTGACGATCTCCTCCTCCAGCCCGCCCAGGGCGATCGCCGTGCCGATCACGGCGTTCGCCTCGTTGGCGTCCGCGTACGCGGAGATCCGCAGGTCGGTCTTGGCGACCCGGCTCATGTCGCCGAGGGCGGTGCTGCCCTGGTCGCCGGTCCTGGTGTAGATGCGCGTCAGATTGACCATGAGGCCAGCGTAGTTATGCCCCGGCCGTCCGGAACACGCGTGTGCCGACCGTCACGGCCAGCGCCGTGAATCCGAGGGCGACCAGGATGCCGTAGAGCATGTGGGCCGTGGCGTACGAGCCGACGTACGCGTCCCGCATGGCGTCCACCAGATAGCGCAGCGGCATGAAGTGCGACAGGACGTCCAGCCAGGCCGGCCCCAGGGTCATCGGGAGCATCAGGCCGGACAGCAGCATGGACGGCATGCTGACCGCGTTGACCAGCGGGCCGAACTCCTGCGGGGTGCGCACCTTCATCGCCAGCGCGTACGACAGGGAGGCCAGTGACGCGGTCAGCAGCCCGACGAACGCGAAGCCGATCAGGATCCCGGCCAGCGGAGCCCGCAGTCCCATCGCCACCGCGGCCACGACCAGCAGCACCGCCTGGAAGACGAACACCGTGGCGTCGCGCAGCACCCTGCCCAGCAGCAGGGCGAGCCGGCTGACGGGGGTGACCCGCATCCGCTCGACCACGCCCTGGCCCTGCTCAAGGATGATGACGAAGCCCGAGAACAGCGCCCCGAACAGCCCCAGCTGGAGCAGCAGTCCGGGCACCAGCACCTGCCAGGAGCTGCCGCGCCCGCCGAGCGGGAGACCGGTGAGCAGCGGTCCGAAGAACACCAGATACAGCAGCGGCATCAGCACACCGAACAGCAGGGCGAAGCGGGAGCGCAGGGACTGGCGCAGATAGCGGCCGTAGACGATCGAGGTGTCGTGAAGAAGCATGGCTTTCCTATGCGGCTATGGCTTATACGGCTACGGGGGTGGCGTCGGCCGGGGCTGGACCGCGGCCGGTGATCGCGAGGAAGGTGTCCTGGAGCGAGGCGTCGATCGAGCCGCCGTACCGCAGTTTCAGGGCGCTCGGCGTGCCCTCGGTCACGACCACGCCCATGTCGACGATCACCAGGCGGTCGGAGAGGGCGTCGGCCTCGTCGAGGTAGTGCGTGGTGAGGAAGACGGTCGTGCCGTACTCGTCGCGCAGCCGCCGGACCAGGTCCCACAGGTCGGCGCGGCCGGCGGGATCGAGACCGGTGGTCGGCTCGTCGAGGAACAGCACCTTCGGGCGGTGCGTGAGCGCCAGCGCGATGTCGAGGCGGCGGCGCCGGCCTCCGGAGAGCGCCCCGCACCTGCGGTCGAGCAGCTCGGTGAGATCGAGGTCGCGCGCCAGCTCTTCGGCACGTGCGGCTGCCTGATCCTTCGTCAGGCGGTACAGGCGGCCCTGGGTGACCAACTCCTCCCGCACGGAGATCTGCGGGTCCACCCCGCCCGACTGGGCCACGTACCCGCACACCCGGCGCACCCCGGCGGCGTCGGTCGCGAGGTCGTGGCCTGCGACCGTGGCCGCGCCGCCGGTGGGTTCGAGCAGGGTGGTGAGCATCCGGAGCGTGGTGGTCTTCCCGGCGCCGTTCGGGCCGAGGAAGCCGAGGATCTCGCCCTCGTGGACCGTCAGATCGATGCCGCGCACGGCTTCCACGGGGCCACGCCGGGTCTGGAAGGTACGGGCGAGCGAGGCCGTACTGATGATGGGCATGGGCCAAGAAAAACAGAGTCTCTTAAAGTTTGCAATGGCCCCAAAATTTCAGACGGCCCACGAAGCTAGCATTCGACCCATGGCAGAGGGGCTCAGGGAGCGCAAGAAGCGCGAGACCAGGCAGCGGATCTCGGACATCGCCACGGGGCTGTTCCTGGAGCACGGCTTCGTCACGGTGACGATCGCGGAGGTGGCGGACGCCGCCGACGTGTCCGTGAACACCGTCTACAACTACTTCCCGACCAAGGAGGACCTCTTCCTCGACCGCAGCAAGGGCGTCGTCGACCGGCTCTCGCGCTGGGTGCGCGGCCGGGACGTCGGGGAGTCGGCGGCCGCGGCCGTCCTCAGGGAACTGCGCGACGAGGTCGAGGCGGTCTCACCCAGGGTCGGCCTGATGTCGGGCTACGACCGCTTCATGCGGGTCATCCACGACGCACCCCCGCTCCGCTCCCGGCTGTGGAGCATCCAGCAGGAGGTCCAGGAGAACCTGGAGACGACCCTGCGCGAGGAGACGGACGCAGCGCCCGGCGATCCGCTGCCCGCCCTGATCGCCGGTCAGATCAACTGGATCCACCAGACGGTCATGGGCAGTATCGGGCGCGAGATGGTCGCAGGGCGCGAACCGGACGAAGTATCACGAGAGACACTCGCGCTTCTCGACGACATGGAGGAGTTGTTGAGCGAAAGGGTGCTCAACTACGCCGTACGAGACCACTCGTGACAGCTACCGGTGTGATGTCCGTCAGATGAGACGTGACGCGCATTACTAAGCGGTCACACAGCCCCTCACGAACGCTAGGGTCCGCCGAAGAGGCAACCTCAACAGGCTGTAAGGCGTTTCAAAGGGGAGTCGCAACAGTGGCACGGAAGCTTGCCGTCATCGGCGCCGGCTTGATGGGTTCCGGCATCGCCCAGGTCTCCGCCCAGGCGGGCTGGGACGTGGTCCTCAGGGACGTCACCGACGAGGCGCTGAAGCGCGGCACCGACGGTATCAAGGCTTCGTACGACAAGTTCGTGAGCAAGGGCAAACTGGAGGCGCACGACGCCGACGCCGCCCTCGCCCGGATCACCGCGACCACCGATCTGGACGCCGCGGCCGACGCCGACATCGTCGTCGAGGCCGTCTTCGAGAAGCTGGAGGTCAAGCACGAGATCTTCCGCGCGCTCGACAAGATCGTGCGCCCGGACGCCGTGCTCGCCTCCAACACCTCCGCGATCCCGATCACCAAGATCGCGGCGGCCACCGACCACCCGGAACGCGTCGTCGGCGTGCACTTCTTCTCACCGGTCCCGATGATGCAGCTCGTCGAACTGGTCCGCGGCTACAAGACGAGCGACGAAACCCTCGCCACCGCGCGGGAGTTCGCCGAATCCGTCGGCAAGACGTGCATCGTCGTGAACCGGGACGTGGCGGGCTTCGTGACCACCCGTCTCATCTCCGCCCTCGTCGTCGAGGCGACCAAGCTCTACGAGTCGGGTGTCGCGACCGCCGAGGACATCGACCTCGCCTGCAAGCTGGGCTTCGGTCATGCCATGGGCCCGCTCGCCACGGCGGACCTCACCGGCGTCGACATCCTGCTGCACGCCACCAGCAACATCTACACCGAGTCCCAGGACGAGAAGTTCGCCCCGCCGGAGCTGATGCGCCGGATGGTGGACGCCGGTGACATCGGACGCAAGAGCGGGCAGGGCTTCTACAAGCACTGAAACCGCACAAGCCCCTCGCGTTTCACACGAGGGGGTGAATTCGGTATCGGTTCGCTTACGGACGGCAACCTCCGACCGCAGAACGCAGTCAGAGGTGTCATCACTGGACATCACATTCGTGGAGTACTACACGCACTCACGGGGAGCGCATATGTACATCAGGGGCGACCACGCCGAGCTGGTCGTCGGGGGCCGCCTCGACGTCCGCAGCGCGGCGGACGCCCGTACGGTCCTGCACTCGGCCGTCGACGACGGAGCCGGCGACCTGGTGCTCGACCTGTCCGAGCTGGATTCCTGGGACGCCACAGGACTCGGGGTGATCATGGGGGTGCACCGCCGGGCCGGCCGCTGCGGCCGCCGCCTGGTGCTGCGCGACGTACCGCCGCAGATGCAGCGCCTCCTGGTCGCCACCCGACTGCACCGGATCCTGGCGGTCGAGGGCGGTATCGGGGTCGAGTCCCTGCCCCGCGTCTGACCCGCACACCCCGGCGAAACGCGTGCCGCGCGCAATCCTCACGAGACTGTGACGTCTCGGACGGCGCGGTACCCCGGGCTGTCATAGATACTGTGCGAAGGTTTAGGGTTCGGTCGCCCGCTGCCACACACCCTTCTAGCGGGCCCGGACCAGAAGCGACAGCGCTGTGTGCAGCAGGCCGGGAGGGGCCTGGGTCCTCATCCCGGACCCACGACACACGAGACGCTTTTGGGGGGCTTGAAACCTATGGACCCGAACAACCTGGGACCCGAGGAGTACGGCCATGACGGCGACGGCGGTCCGCCGCGCCAGCGGCCTCCCAGGGACCCCCTCACACCGGGCCTCGGCCAGCACACACCCGCGCTCGCCCGCACCGTGCAACTCGTCGCGGGCGACTTCCTGCTCACCGTCAACCCCGTCGACGGCAGCGAGATAGAGGCCTGCCCGCCCGGCGAGCGGCCCGGACGGCCCGAGAAGTACGGCGCCGCCGAACGCGCCGAGGTGGACCGCGCGGCCCACCCGCCCGTCCCGCCGGGCCCCACCCGCACCGCCCTGCCGCTCCTGGCCCGCCAGGACGAACGCGAACGCCTGGTACGGCTGCTCGCCCGCGGCCGCTCGGTACGCCTGACCGGCCCCGCGGGATCCGGCCGCACCAGCCTCCTCGACGTGATCGCCGAGGACTGCTCGGACCTCGCGCCCGACGGCGTGGTCCGCCTCACCGGCTTCCACCGCACGGCGACCGACCTGCTGTACGACCTCTACTACGCCGTGTTCGACTCGCCCCTGCACCGCCCCGACCGCAGCGGGCTGCTCTCCTGCGTCCGGGAGATCGGCGCGGTCGTCGTCCTCGACGACATCGAGTTCGGCGGCGCCGCGCTCGACGAACTGCTGGACGCCACCCCCGAGTGCGCGTTCGTGATCGGCGCCACACCCGAGGTGCCCGCGCCCTCGGCCGACTCCACCGTCGAGGAGGTTGTCCTCGGCGGACTGGAGCGTGCCGACGGCCTCGAACTCCTGGAGCGCGCCGTCGGCCGGGTGCTGACCGAGGAGGAGTCGAACTGGGCGGGCGACCTCTGGTTCGAGTCCGAGGGCCTGCCCCTGCGCTTCGTGCAGGCCGGCGCCCTGCTCAGGCAGCGCGACCGGCAGCGGGCCGGGGCGAGCGCCGTCGACGAGTTCGGCGTCTTCGCGGACGCGGCTCCGGCCGACGCACCCCTCGGCACGGACCACGCCGATGAGATACCCCTGCCCGCGCTCGGTGAGGCCGCGGCACCGGCTCCGCTGCTCGCCTCCCGGCTGAGCGAGTCCGCACGCACCACCCTGCGGTTCGCCGTCGCGCTCGGCGGCGAGGTGCCCCACCAGGCGCACCTGCCCGCACTCGTCGGCGACACCCACGCGGACGCCGCGCTGGGCGAGCTCGCCGCCGCGGGTCTGGTCTCCCCGGTCGGTTCCCGCTACCGGCTCGCCGCAGGCGTCCTCGCCCAGCTGGAGGCCGCCGGATACGGCGACGACAGCGGGGCCCGCGCCCTCGCCGCCGCCCAGCACTACGGCTGGTGGGCCGGACACCCCTCCGTCACCCCGGAACGGGTGTGCGGCGAGGCGGACGCCCTGCTCGCCGCCCTCGACACCCTGGTCTCGGCCTCGTCCGAGCCGGAGGAGCCCCTGTCCCCGCCCGCCGAGGGCGAGGAGAGCCCCCTCGTGCAGCTGGCCCGCACGGCGGCGCCCGCGTTCGCCGCGGGCGGTCACTGGGGCGCCTGGGAGCAGGCACTGCGTTCCGGCGCGGAGGCCTCCCGGCTCGTCGGCGAGGTGTCCGAACGGGCCTACTTCCACCACGAGCTCGGCATCCTCGCCCTCTGCGGCGGACAGCTCGACCAGGCCCGCGCCGAACTGGAGGCCTCCATCGGCCTGCGCGGCGCCCTCGCCGACAAGCACGGCACCGTCGCGGGCCGGCGGGCCCTCGCCCTGGTCTCCGACCGGGACGGCACCGCGCCCGGCCTGGCCGCCCTCGGTGCGATGGCGGGCGACGAGGTGCCCGACGCCCGGTACGACGAGTCGGCCTCGCCGCCCGGGGGAGTCCCCGCGGCCTTCCCGTCGCTCCAGCCGCCGGCCGACTCGCAGACGATCGTCGTCAGCCGCACGTCCTCGCTGCCCGCGCGCTCGCGCAAGGCCCGGGGCGGTCTCAAGGGCCTCGCCAAGCGCAACCTGGTTGCGGCCGGCGCGGGCGCGCTGCTGGTGGCGGTGCTCGGCACGGTCGTCACGCTGGGCGCCACCTCCGACAACGACCCCAACGCCCCCTCCGACCAGGTCGGCCCCAACCCGTCGGCCAGCGTCGGCATCGACGAGGGCAACCTCGGCGCCGACGCCCCGAAGAACGGCGACGGTTCGGGCGACACGGGCACGGCCACATCCCGTCCGACCGACCCGGGCCCCGACGGCACCTACGGGACGGCGGACGATCCGACGCCCACGGGAGCGGCGGAGCCTTCGGACAGCGCGAGCGGGACGAAGCGGCCGGGGAGCAGCGGTACACCGAGTTCGCCGAGGCCCACGACGCCCAGGCCCTCGACGTCGAGGCCGTCGACACCGTCCACACCGACGGGCTCGCCTTCCTCGACACCGTCGACGCCAGCGTCCGAGACTCCGGACCCTTCGGTGACGCCCACGTCCACCCCGACCGCCACGACCCCGAGCAACGCCACCTCGGCCAGCGGCACGGCCTCCAGCACTCCGGTGGAGAGCAGCAGTTCGGCCAGTGCCCCGGCGAGCAGCCCGGAGCAGGTCATCTGAGGCACAGCGCACGACAGGAGGGCCGGGTCCGTCTCACGGACCCGGCCCTCGTCGTCGTAGCGGAGGAAGTGCTGTCAGAACAGCCGCAGTTTGTCGTCCTCGATGCCGCGCAGTGCGTTGTAGTCCAGGACCGTGCAGCCGATGCCGCGGTCCGTGGCCAGCACGCGGGCCTGGGGCTTGATCTCCTGGGCGGCGAAGATGCCGCGCACCGGGGCGAGATGGGGATCGCGGTTCAACAGGTCGAGATAGCGCGTGAGTTGCTCGACGCCGTCGATCTCACCGCGCCGCTTGATCTCCACCGCGACGGTCTGTCCCTCGGCGTCCCGGCACAGGATGTCGACCGGGCCGATGGCCGTCATGTACTCGCGGCGGATCAGGCTGTAGCCGTCTCCGAGCGTTTCGATGCGGTCCGCGAGCAGTTCCTGGAGGTGTGCTTCCACGCCGTCCTTGATCAGGCCGGGATCCACGCCCAGTTCGTGCGAGGAGTCGTGCAGGATCTCCTCCATCGTGATGATGAGCTTCTCGCCCGCCTTGTTGATGACGGTCCAGACGCCTTCGTCGTCGCCGGCTCCCTCCTTCAACGTGCAGGGCGGCGACATCCAGTTCAGGGGCTTGTAGGCCCGGTCGTCGGCGTGGATGGAGACGCTGCCGTCGGCCTTCACCAGGATCAGACGGGGGGCCGAGGGCAGGTGGGCGGTGAGCCGGCCCGCGTAGTCGACGGAACACCGGGCAATGACGAGACGCATGGTCGGCAACGCTACTCGACGGGCGCATGTCCACGCGATTCGGCCCGTAAGGCTGTGAAGGAACCCTGTTCACTTGTGGCCGATTGTGGGCCTGTTGGGAGTGCCCTTTGTTCGCATTCTCCTGGTGCGGTCACCGTCCGTTGCCTACCGTAGTAACCGGGAGGTCGCGGTGCGTGTACTGAGCGTGTTCGGTATCGCGAACTCCCTCATCTGTCCGGCAACCCCCGGGTGACCGGGGGTGCGAGAGGAGAACCCATGTCGCTCGACGTCTCACCGGCCCTACTGGAGAAGGCCGAGCGAGGCGAGGTCGACGAACGTGAATTCGTCGACTGCGTCCGGACCTCCCTGCCCTACGCATGGGAGATGATCAGCTCCCTGGTGGCCCAGCTGAAGGTCGACGGCGGCAACTTCGCCGACAACCAGACGCCCCCGCCGGACGAGCAGGCACGCGGTCAGCTGCTGCGTGCGCTTGCGAGTGACGCGATACGCGGCGCGCTGCAGCGGCACTTCGGCGTACGGCTGGCGTTCCAGAACTGCCATCGGGTGGCGGTGTTCCCGTTGGACGCCTCGGTCGACGAGACGCTGGTCCGCTTCACCTCGGTGCGCAGTCAGTTGCTGAACCAGTCTCCGGAGTTCCGGGACTGCTGACGCGACGCCGCTTGCTTGCCGCTCCGTACGCGGGAGGTGCATCAGTACGGGGCGGCAGGCTTCCCGCCGGACAGGGTTTTCGTCCACTTCAGGTCAGATGCGACAGCACCTCGCCACCCAGCCGCCGTACGTTCTCCTCGGTGGCCGCCAGATCCCCCGAGCCCTCGACGAGCAGGGCGAAACGGGAGATGCCCGTCCGTTCGCTGGTCGCCGCGAGGCGGTCGGCGCACAGCCGCGGGGTGCCCACCGGGTGCAGCCCGCAGAGCAGTTCGGTGTAGGCCACCGGATCGCGCATCTGCCGTGCGCGGCCGTCGACCGTCACATGGGCGCCGAGCCCCTGCCTGAGCCAGCCCGGCATCGCCTTCACCAGAGCCTCCACCGCGTCCGTGCGCCGGTCCGCGATCTGGCAGACACCGGCCGAGACATGGGGCGCTCCCAGGACCTTCTCCGGCGCGTGTCCGGCCGCCCGCGCCTGCCTGCGCCACAGGGCGACCATCTCCGTCTTCTCCTCGTCCCCGACATGCATCCCGAGCAGCATCGGCAGCCCGCGCTCCGCGGCCAGCCGGACGCTCGCGGGCGAGGTGCAGGCGACGACCACCTCGGGGCCGTCCGTTTCCGTGAGCGACTCCGACGGCCGCGGCACGACGGGCACTTCACGGAACCGGAAGCGCTCGCCTGCGGCGCCGACGGACGCCTCGCGCAGCCAGCGCATCAGCAGATCGAGCGATTCCGGGAACCCCTTCTCGTAGGCCTCCAGGCCTGTGCCGAACACCTCCAGGTCGACCCATGGACCGCCGCGGCCCACGCCCAGCGAGAAGCGCCCGCCGCTCGTCATGTGCAGCAGGGCGGCCTGCTCGCCGAGGGCCACGGGGTGGACCGTGGGCAGCACGCTCACGGCGGTGCCGACCCGGATACGGCGGGTGCGGCCCAGCAGCAGGGCCGCCAGGGTGATCGCGGACGGGCAGGTGCCGTACGGCACGAAGTGGTGTTCCGCCAGCCAGACCGCGTCGAGTCCGGCCTCCTCCGCGACCTCCGCCGAGCGGACCGCGCGGTGCAGCGCCTCCCCCTGCCCCTGTCCCGGGAACTGGGCCGCCAACACGAATGTTCCTACGTGCATGTGCTTTTCCTGCTTCCTTGGCTCCGACACGGAGCTCCCCCACTCGGCATAACCGTCTGACACGTGCCGAGGACACGGCCTGGCGGAGAGATTTGCCGATTGTCTGCAGAATGGGTCTCCCCGGAGGGGGACTTGTGGGGGTTGGTTCCCTACGCGTACTCCGCGTCCCGCCGCGTAGGCTGGACGCGGTTCCTGCTCCCTGTATAGCCCCGTGAGGTGTCCTGTGTCCCCGCGTCGCAACCGACCCAAGGGTGCCGGTTCGTCGGACTCGGCCGACCGGAGCGCCGAGGACGACCGGTCCGGCCGCTACGGCGGCTTCCAGTCCTCGACGCACTGGCAGGGCGAGGAGTGGAACATCCGTCATGTGGCGGGGGCGAGCGCGCAGGGCAAGACGTACCGCTGTCCGGGCTGCGACCAGATGATCCCGGACGGCGTCCCGCACATCGTGGCGTGGCCGGACCACTCGGGCGTCGACGAGCGCCGGCACTGGCACAAGGCGTGCTGGAACGCGCGGGACCGCCGCACCACGCGGGTGCAGCGGTCCCGTAACGCGCCGAAGTTCTAGGGCGGGGCCTCTTCGAGCCCCGGGGTTCCTCTAGACGTCCCGGTTCTCCAGGAGGGCATAGGCGCCGGCGAACAGAACGGCTGTCACGCCGATGATGATCCACAGCGGGTCCCAGCCCGACGGACCGGATTCGCTGAGGGAGTTGGCGTAGAACACGCTGAGCTGGTTCGGGATGGAGTACTCGAACAGCGCCTGGCGCAGGCCCTCCAGGGACTGCGAGAACATGAACAGCGCGATGACCAGCGGGGCGAGCACGACGCCGATCATGATCGTGATCGCGCCGGCCGAGTGCCGGATGATCGAGCCGATGATCAGCGAGAGCAGGCCGAGCAGCGCGATGTAGAGCGAGATGCCGAAGGTGCCCTTCAGCCACTCCTGACCGGTCGGGGTCCGGGCGCCGTCCAGCATTGCCACGTCGAGGAGGGCGACGAGGAACACCGAGACCAGGGTGGTCACGAAGGCGACGCCGAAGAACACGATCGCCTTCGCCGCGAGGACGCGGCCGCGGGAGGGACAGGCGACCATCGTGGTCCGGATCATGCCGGTGCCGTACTCCGAGGCCGTGGTCAGCACGCCGAGCGTCATGACGCACATGCTGCCGAGCAGCAGTCCGAAGAACCCGAACGACAGCGGGCTCTCGCCGCTCAGGTCGTCCTGCGAGGCGTTGGCCGACAGGATCGCGGCGACCGCCAGCCCGATGCCGATCACGAGCAGCACGAACACGCCCAGCGTCCAGATCGTCGACCGCACCGAGCGGATCTTCGTCCACTCCGATCCGATCGCGTGCCCGAGATGCGTCCGTACGACGGGGATCGGCGAGGTGTAGCCCGGGTGCGACGACGGTCCGGCAGGCGCCTGCCAGTGCGCTGCGGCGGCCTGCGGCATCGGGGGCTGCGGGGTGCTCATCGGGCGTCCTCGGGCTGGGTCGGGGTGGCGGGAGCGGATCCCTGCGGGGCGGGAGCGGAGGGCTGCGGCGGGGCCGCGTATGTCGGCGGCACCGGCGCGGCGGCCGGGGGCTGCGGTGCGGAGGCCTGTGCGGCCGGCTGAGCCGGGGCCTGGGGCGCCGCGGGGCCCGGCTGGGCGTATGGGTTGGGGCCGCCGTACGGGACCGGCTGCGGCTGGCCCTGCGGTCCCGGGAACGGCTGGCCGCCCTGCTGCGGCGGTGCCGGCGGGTACCAGTCGGGCTGCCCCTGGCCGGGAACCGGCATGGGGGGCTGGGCGCCCGGGGGCAGGGGCTGCATGAGCCCCGCCTTCTGGTCGCTGGTCGAGCGGTAGTCCACGGCGCCCTGCGTCATCCGCATGTACGCCTCTTCCAGCGAGGCCTGGTGCGGGGACAGCTCCCACAGGCGTACGTCCGTGTCGTGGGCGATGTCGCTGATGCGGGGGAGGGGCAGTCCCGTCACCCGCAGCGCGCCGTCCTGCTCGGGAAGGACGCGTCCGCCCGCCTCCGTGATCGCGGCCGACAGCTTCTCGCGCAGCTGCGGCTCGGTGTCCGGCGTCCGTACCCGCGCGAACCCGGCGGAGTTCGCGGCGATGAAGTCGCCCACGCCCATGTCGGCCAGCAGCTGTCCGCGCCCGATGACGATGAGATGGTCCGCGGTCAGCGCCATCTCGCTCATGAGGTGGGACGAGACGAAGACCGTACGGCCCTCCGCCGCCAGTGCCTTCATCAGGTTGCGCACCCACAGGATGCCCTCGGGGTCGAGACCGTTGACCGGCTCGTCGAAGAGCAGCACCTGCGGGTCGCCGAGGAGCGCGGCCGCGATGCCGAGCCGCTGCCCCATGCCGAGCGAGAAGCCCTTGGAGCGCTTCCTGGCCACGTCCTGGAGGCCGACGACACCGAGCACCTCGTCGACCCGCCGGGCCGGGATGCCGGACAGCTGGGCCAGGCACAGCAGGTGGTTACGGGCCGACCGGCCGCCGTGCACGGCTTTGGCGTCGATCAGCGCGCCGACCTGCCGGGCCGCGTTGGGCAGCCTGCGGAACGGGTAGCCGCCGATCGTCACCTGCCCCGAGGTGGGGTTGTCGAGCCCGAGGATCATCCGCATGGTCGTCGACTTGCCGGAGCCGTTGGGGCCCAGGAAGCCGGTGACGGCACCGGGACGTACCTGGAAGGAAAGGTTGTACACAGCGGTCTTGTCGCCGTAGCGCTTGGTCAGGCCGACTGCCTCGATCATGCTCCGCACCCATCGCAAGGTTCAGGACAGCGGGGCACACGCCCCCCGTAAGGGTTAGGAGCTTATCGGGACGCTGACGGTTCCGCTCAAATGAAAGCAAAGCCTTCGGGCGGCCTCAGGCGTCCCGCCTCTTCAGCAGGACATACCCGCCGATCAGCACCGCCGCCACCCACAGCGCCATGATGCCGAGCCCGCCCCAGGGGCCGTAGGGGGTGTCGTCGTCGAGCGGGGTGACCACCTGCATGATCTTGCTGCCGGCCTGGTCGGGCAGGAACCGGCCGATCTTCTTCGTCGCCGAGACGTTGCCCAGGATGTTGGAGATCAGGAAGAAGAACGGCATCAGGATGCCCAGCGACAGCATCGGCGAGCGCAGCATCGCGGCGACGCCCATCGAGAACATCGCGATGAGGGTCATGTAGAGGCCGCCGCCGATGACCGCGCGCAGCACTCCGGGATCTCCGATCTCCGCCCGGTGGGAGCCCAGCATCGCCTGCCCGAGGAAGAACGTGACGAAGGTGGTGACGACACCCACGACCAGCGAGAGCGCGGTCGCCACCGCGATCTTGCCGGCCAGGAAGGTGCCGCGCTGCGGCACGGCCGCCAGCGAGGTGCGGATCATGCCGGTGCTGTACTCGTTCGCGACCACGAGCACCCCGAACACGATCATCGCGAGCTGGCCGAGCGTCATCCCGGCGAAGCTGACGAACGTCGGGTCGAAGGAGAGCTGGTCCTGCCGGCTCATGTTGTCGAACTCGTTCTTCGACAGAGCCGAGATCAGGATGCCGAGCCCGATGGTGACGACCACGGCGAGGGAGAGCGTCCACACCGTGGACGCCACCGACCGGATCTTGGTCCACTCGGAGCGGATGACCTGGGTCGCCGCCATGCTCAGTTCCCCTTCCAGCCGTCGCCCCAGGCCTGTTGCTGCTCGGGCGGCGCGTCGCTGTGTGCGTGGTACTCGACCGACTCCGCGGTCAGCTGCATGAACGCCTCCTCCAGGGAGGCCTGTTGGGGACTCAGCTCGTGCAGCACGATCTGGTGCTGGGCGGCCAGCTCGCCGATGTGCTCCGACTTCCTGCCGTCCACCTCCAGCGTGCCGTTGCCGGTCTCCACGACGGTGACCCCGGCCGCGTGCAGCACGTCGAGCAGCCGCTCGCGCTGCGGGGTGCGGATACGGACGTACGACCGCGAGTTCTGCGCGATGAAGTCGGCCATGGAGGTGTCGGCGAGCAGCCGCCCCTGGCCGATGACGACGAGGTGGTCCGCGGTCAGCGCCATCTCGCTCATGAGGTGACTCGACACGAACACGGTCCGCCCCTGCGCGGCCAGCGACTTCATCAGGTTGCGGATCCAGTGGATGCCCTCGGGGTCCAGCCCGTTGACCGGCTCGTCGAACATCAGGATCCGGGGGTCGCCGAGCAGCGCGCCCGCGATGCCGAGCCGCTGGCCCATGCCGAGCGAGAAGCCCTTGGCCTTCTTCCGGGCGACGGAGGTGAGACCGACGGTGTCGAGGACCTCGTGCACCCTTTTACGGGGGATCCCGTTGCTCTGCGCGAGACACAGCAGGTGGTTGAAGGCGCTGCGCCCGCCGTGCATGGCCTTGGCGTCCAGCAGGGCGCCGATGTACGTCAACGGGTCCTTGAGCTGGTCGTAGTGCTTGCCGTCGATACGGACGTCGCCTGCGGTCGGCCGGTCCAGGCCCAGCATCATGCGCATGGTCGTCGACTTGCCGGCACCGTTGGGACCGAGGAAGCCCGTGACGATGCCCGGTCTGACGGCGAAGGTCAGGTTGTTGACCGCCACCTTCTCGCCGTACCGCTTGGTCAGCCCCTCGAGCTCGATCATGCCGACCACGCTAGGGGTGGGCTCCAGCAAATGCCACTCCGATGGGCAAACGGAGACCGACGAGCACGGCAAGAAACGTGAAACCCGTGAACCGGCCGACGCCACAGGCGAAACCACCATGGCCGAGACCGGAGGGGAGGGCCCTCAGTACCGCCGAGGGTCGGTGGTGGCCGTTCCTGCCGGTGGCGCAGGGACGTCAGTGCCGGGGAGTTGGCGAGGGGCGCGCAGGGCATGGGCGGGGAGCGCGGTGACGGGTACGGCGGCCGGAGAGGGCGCGGGCACCCGCGCGACGACGCTCACCGTCAGGCCGTGCACACGCGCGGCCGGCGGACGGGGGAGGTGGGCAGAGGGGCCGCCCACGCCAGAGGCCCGCACCTTCGGGGGAGACGGTGCGGGCCTCTGGAACGCGCTGCTGACTAGCGGGACTGCTGAGCCGGAACCCCACGGGAGATCGGCTCGTCCTCGACCGGGGAGCTGGCGGCGGCCACCGCGGCACCCGTGAGCGTGGCGAGCATCTCGCGGACGTTCGTCAGCTGAGCGTTGATCGAGTCGCGACGGTTCGTCAGAGCCGCCAGCTCGCGCTCGGATTCCGAACGGATGCGGTCGGCCTTGGCGTTGGCGTCGGCCACGATGTCCTCGGCCTGGCGCTGCGCGGTCTCCACCGTCTGGCGGGCGCGACGCTCGGCGTCGGTACGCAGCTTCTCGGCCTCCAGGCGCAGCTGCTCCGCGCGGTGCTCGATCTCCGCGAGGCGCTTCTCCGCCTTCTGCTGACGGGACGCCAGGTCGCGCTCGGACTGCTCCCGGCGCTTGGCGAGGTTCGTCTCGAAGTCGGCTGCGGCCTGCGCGGCCTTGGCGCGGGTCTCCTCGAAGAGGGCGTCGGCCTCCTCACGCTTCTGCTGCGCGTCCTTCTGCGCCTCCTGGCGCAGCTGGGAGGAGTCGCTCTTGGCCTTCTCGACGATCCGGACGCCCTCGTCCTCGGCCTTGGCCTTGCGCTCCGCAGAGAACGATTCTGCGTCGTTGCGAACCTGCTGGGCCGCCGACTCGGCGAGCTCGCGGTGCTGCTCGGCCGCGCGACGGGCCTCCTCGCGCAGGTCCTTTGCCTCCTCCTCGGCGAGGCGGAGGATCTTCTCGACACGCGCGCCGAGGCCGGCATACGACGGCTCTGCGTCGGATACCTGGGCCTGGGCGTTCTGCGTCTCGAGGTGGAGCTCCTCGATGCGCTTTTCCAGGGCTGTGATGCGGGAGAGAGCGCTGTCACGGTCGGAGACGAGCTTGGAGATCCGTTCGTCCACCTGAGCGCGGTCGTACCCACGCCGCACAAGCTCGAAGCCGTAGGGGGAAGTGTCGCTCATGGGGTTCCTGTCAAATGAGACCGGTGAGGTGATAGGGGGAATCCTAGGGGCCGAAGCGGTGTGTCATCGAGCGGATACGTGTTTGATCTGGAGAATGACACCCCTTTTGAGTGGCTAACCCCGGGACGGCTTGCCAAAAACTTGGTCAAAGGCCCCAGACGGGACCGGAAGCAACCAGTCGGTTAGCTGTCCGAAGGCTTACCCGAACGGGGGGCGCCGACCGCTGCGCCCGCCTTGACGCCGCCGTCCTTGCCCGCCGATGGAGCCTCGAAAGACTCCAACGCCTCCAGGACGTCCTGGACACGGGAGATCTCGGTGTTGATGTCCTCGCGACGCCGGACGAGCACCTCGAGCTCGCGCTTGCCCTCCTCGACCGTGCGCTTGGCCTCGCGGATCGCCTCGGCCTTGAGCTCCTCGGCCTCCCGGACCAGCGTGGCCTTCTTCTGCTCGGCCTCCTTGAGGAGCGCCTCGGCCTTCTTGACCGCGGCGATCCGCACCTTGCCGGCCTCCGAATTGGCCTCCGAGACCAGCTCCTTGGCCTTGGCCTGAGCCTTCGCGAGCTGCTCCTCGGACGCCTTGATGAGCGCGTCGCAGCGGTCGCCGGTCGTCCTCATGGTCTCCGCGGCCTCACGGCGGGCCCGCTCGTGCAGCGCCTCGATCTCGCCCGTGATCCGGTCGCGCAGCTCCTCCGCGCGCTCCCTTATCGCGGTGGCGTCCCGGCGGGCGCCGACGAGCAGCTCGTCCGCGTCCGTACGGGCCTTCTCCACCGTCGAGTTGCCCTCGACCGTCGCCTGGGACACCAGCCGGTCGGCCTCCTTGCGGGCCGCACCCACCATGCTGTCGGCCTGTGCCTCCGCGTCCGCGGTGGCCTTTTGTGCCTGCTGCTGCGCCTCGTTGAGCAGCTTGTCCGCCTCGGCGGCGGTCTCCGTGATGAGGGTGTCGACCTGCTCGGCCGCCTCGGAACGCCGCTTGTTGGAGTCCTTGCGCGCCTCGTCGAGGGTGCGCTCGGCCTCCGTACGCGCGGAGTTGACCAGTTCCTCGGCCGCGGCCGCCGCCTCCGCCCTGACCCGCTCGGACTCGGTACGGATCCGCTCCGCGTGCTGCTGGGCCTGCCCGACCGTGTCCGCGGCCTCGGCACGCAGCCGCTCCGCGTCCCCGGCGGCCTCGCCGATCAACCGCTCGGCCCGGGCGACCGATTCGGCCCGCACGCGCTCGGCTTCGGTGACCGACTCGACGCGTACCCGCTCCGCCTCGGCGACCGTCTCCGTCCGCAGCCGGTCGGTGTCGGTGATGGTCTCCTCGGTGAGCCGCTCGGCTTCGTTGCGCGCCTCGGTGATGAGGGTGTCGGCCTGCGTCGCCGCGTCCGACCGGATGCGGTTGGCGTCCTCGCGGGCGTCCGCCCGGGTGCGGGAGGCGTCCTGCTCGGCCTGGGCGATCGCGTCCGAGGCCTCGGTGCGCGCCCGCTGGGCGTACTCGGACGACTCCGACCTGAGCCGCTCCGCCTCCGAGATCGCCTCCGAGACGGTGCGCTCGGCGAGGGCCTTGGCGGCGTCCGTCTCCACGGCGGCCTCGCGCCGGATCCGGGCCGCGTCCTCACTGGCCCGCTCCCGCTCGGAGTAGGCGTCCGAGCGGACCCGGTCGGCCTCCTCCTGCGCCTCGCGCCGGGTCCGGTCGGCCACGTGCTCGGCAGCACTGCGCAGCCCGGTGATCTCCTCCTGGGCCTGCTCGTGCAGCCCGGCGACCGAGTCCCGCACCTGCTGCGCGTGCTGCTCGGCGGCCGACACCATCTCGGTGGCCCGCCGGTCCGCCTCCTCGACCAGACGTACGGCCTCGGTCTGGGCCTCCTCGACCCGGTTGCGGGCGGAGGCGAGGAGCTCCTCGCTCTGCTCGCGGGCCCGCTCGCGCTCCTGGTCGGCCTCCTGGCGGGCCGAGCCGAGGTACTCCTCGGCCTCGCGGCGGCGCCGGTCGGCCTCCTCCTGGGCGGCGGCCAGCGTCTCGGTCGCCTCGGCGGCGAGCCGTTCGGCGGCGGCGTGCGCCTCCGCCCGGACCCGGTCCGCGGTGTCCTGGGCCTCGGTCTTCAGCCGCTCCGCCTCCGCGGCGGCCTCGGAACGCAGCCGTACGGCGACGGCCTCGCCCTCGGCGCGGGAGGCGGACGCGTCGGACGCGGCCTCGGTGCGCAGCCGGTCGGCCTCGGCCTCGGCCTGCTGCTGGAGCGAACGGATCCGCTCGGCGGCCTCGCCGCGCAGTCGGTCGGTCTCCTCGGAGGCCTCGCGGCGGATCCGCCCGGCCTCCTCACGGGCCTCGGTGAGGGCCTGCTCGGCGGTGGCGAGGCGCTCCTCGGCCTCGGTGTGCAGCCGGGTCAGTTCCTCGGAGGCCTCGGTGCGGCGGGCCTCTATGGCCCGCTCGGTCTCCTCGTGCAGCTCACGGGCGGCCCGCTCGGCGTCGGCCTTGATGCCCTCGGCCTGCTCGGCGACCTCCTCGCGGTGCCGCTCGGCCTCCTGGCGGGTGCGCTGCAGGGTCTCCTCGGCCTGCCGGCGCAGCGTCGTGGCGCGCTCGATGGCCTCGGTGCGGACCTTCTCGCTGTCCGTGGTCGCGGTCTGGCGCAGCTCGTCGGCGTCCGCCTTGGCCTTGGAGAGCAGCTCCTCGGCGGTCCTGGCGGCCTCCTCGATCTGCTGGACGGCCTCCTTGCGGGCCTCCGCGCGGATCTTCTCGCCCTCGGCGACCGCGTCGGCGCGCAGCTGCTCGGCCTCACCGCGCAGCCGGCGGGCCTCCTCCTGGAGCTCGACCGTCTTGGCCCGGTACTCCTTGGTGTCGTCCTTCGCCGAGCCCTTGAGCTGTTCGGCGATGTCGTGCGCCTCGGCCCGCAGCCGGTCCGCCTCGGTCTCCGCCTCGCGGCGGATCCGCTCGGCCTCCTCGGCGGCGGCCTTGGTGGTGTTCCGCGCGTCTTCCTGCGCCTTGTTGAGGACGTCCTCGGCGGTCTTGGCCGCCTTCGACAGCTGGGTCGCGCTCTCCTCGGCGGTGAGGGTACGGGCCTTCTCGGAGGCCTCGGCGGTGATCTTCTCGGCCTCGGCGCGGGCGTCCGCGACGATCTGCTCGGCGGCCGCCTTCGTCGCCTCGGCCTCCTGGCTGGCCTCGGTGACGAGCCGGGCGACCTGCTCCTTGGCCGTACGTGTGCGCTGTTCGTTCGCCGACTCCGCGCTCGCCAGCGCCTTCTCGGCGGCGGCCTTGGCCTCGGTGAGCACCTTCTCGGCCTCGGCCTGCGCCTTGCGCAGCGCCTCGTCGGCCTCCGCGATGCGCTGCTCGGCGGCGCGGCTGAGCTCGGTGGCCTGACGGCGGGCGGAGTCCGACTCGGTCGCCGTGGAGGTGCGCAGCTGCTCGGCGTGGTCGGTGGCCTCCTGGGCCTGGGTGGAGGCGGTGTCGATCAGGCGCTCGGCGTCCGTGCGGGCGCGGCGCAGCAGCTGTTCGGCCTCCGCGCGGGCCGCCTCGGCCTCGCTCTGGAGACGCTGGCGGGCCTCGGCGGCGACCCGCTCGGCCTCGGCGCGGGCGGCCGCCATGGCCTGCTCGGCCTCCGCGCGGGACTCCTCCAGGAGCCGACGGGCCTGGGACTCGCTGCGGGCGCGCAGCTGCTCGGCCCATGCCACGTTCTCGTTGACGTGTGACTCGACGGTCTGGCGGCGCTCGGCCAGCTCCTGGTCGAGCTGCTGCCGACGGGTGACCGCCTCCTGGTGCAGCTCCGCCTGCAGGCGGGCGGCCTGCTCGGCGTGCTCCTGGAGGATGCGCTGGGTCTGCGCGCGGACCTGGCTCAGCTCGCGCTCGGCGTCCTGGCGCAACTGGTCGGCCTGGACCTGCGCATTGCGCAGCAACTGCTCGGCCTGGTAGCCGATGTCGCCGCCGCCGAATTCGGGCCGGGACATGAGGGTGCGCCGCGCCTCGTGCAGCTTGGCGCGCAGCACCTCGACCTGGTAGCCGAGGTCCTCGGCGTGCTGGATCGCCTTTTCCCGCTCGGTCTTCAGCCGATCCATCTCGGCCTCGAACCGAGAGAGGTGGTCGACGTCAGCCGCCGGCTCTCGCTCCTGGCGTTCGTAGCCCCGCACTGCGCGGTCCCATCCGTCCCCTGGTCGCAAGTCTTTCCGAACGAGCCCTGTCCATCCGCCGAACGGGGCCCCCGGGGAATGGTGTCAGATCACGGTGGAGCATGGGCTGCCGCCCACTGCTCGCCCCCCGAAACCCGGACCCCGGCGCGGTTCTGCCGCCATGGGCAGGACCCGGTCGCCCTCGCAAGAGCGGCGACCGCCCCCAACCCTACCGGCCCATATGTACGAGGGTCAGTGCTCAGGTGACTCAACAGGCGCCGAAGTGACCAGTTCTGTCAGTACGCCGTGGCAATCCTTCGGGTGCAGGAAGGTGATCCGTGACCCCATGGAGCCACGTCGCGGCTCCTCGTACAGAACGCGTACGCCCTTGCCCTTGATGTCCGCCGCCTCCGTGTCGACGTCCGCCGTACCGAAAGCGATGTGGTGGACACCCTCGCCGTTCTTGTCCAGCCACTTCGCGACGGTCGAGTCGGGGCGGGTCGGCTCCAGAAGCTGCAGGTAGGAGGCGCCGCCGTCGGACGTGTCGTTGATCTTGAGCATGGCCTCGCGCACGCCCTGCTCCTCGTTGACCTCGGAGTGGTGCACCTCGAAGCCGTACGTGGCCCGGTAGAACTCGACGGTCTTGTCGAGGTCGAAACAGGCGATCCCGATGTGGTCGATTCGCGTCAGCATGTACTCAGTGCAGCGCTCGCGAAACGGTTACGCAACGTGCGCGCGATCACACCGACGGGCCGATGACGGCACGGAGTGCCACTCAGTACATTCGAAGTAAACCCTCGTTCACTCCTCGGCAGTGCAGCCGGTAAGGGGATCGCACCTCATGTCTGGATCGAACAGCACCACCTCGGTGATCGTCGCGGGCGCCCGTACGCCCATGGGACGGCTGCTGGGCTCGCTGAAGTCCTTCTCCGGAGCCGACCTCGGCGGCTTCGCGATCAAGGCCGCCCTCGACCGTGCGGGAATCGGTGGCGACCAGGTGCAGTACGTCATCATGGGCCAGGTGCTCCAGGCCGGGGCGGGGCAGATCCCGGCACGCCAGGCCGCCGTCAAGGCCGGCATCCCGATGAACGTCCCGGCACTCACCATCAACAAGGTGTGTCTGTCGGGCCTCGACGCGATCGCGCTGGCCGACCAGCTGATCCGCGCCGGCGAGTTCGACGTGATCGTCGCGGGCGGTCAGGAGTCCATGACCAACGCCCCGCACCTGCTGCCGAAGTCCCGCGAGGGCTTCAAGTACGGCGCGATCGAGATGCTCGACGCGATGGCCCACGACGGCCTGACCGACCCCTGGGAGAACATCCCCATGGGCCAGTCGACCGAGACGCACAACACCCGCCTCGGCATCCAGCGCCCCGCGCAGGACGAGATCGCCGCCCTGTCCCACCAGCGGGCCGCCGCCGCGCAGAAGAACGGCGTCTTCGAGGCCGAGATCACCCCGGTCGAGATCCCGCAGCGCAAGGGCGAGCCGGTCGTCTTCAGCAAGGACGAGGGCATCCGCGCCGACACCACGGCCGAGTCCCTTGGCAAGCTGCGCCCCGCCTTCACCAAGGACGGCACCATCACGGCCGGCACCTCCTCGCAGATCTCGGACGGTGCGGCGGCCGTGGTCGTGATGAGCAAGGCCAAGGCGCAGGAGCTGGGCCTCGAGTGGATCGCCGAGATCGGCGCCCACGGAAACGTGGCGGGCCCGGACAACTCCCTGCAGTCCCAGCCGTCCAACGCGATCCTGCACGCCCTCAAGAAGGAGGGCCTGGAGGTCTCCGACCTCGACCTGATCGAGATCAACGAGGCCTTCGCCGCGGTCGCCGTCCAGTCGATGAAGGACCTCGGCGTGTCCTCCGAAAAGGTGAACGTGAACGGTGGTGCGATCGCCCTGGGCCACCCCATCGGCATGTCCGGCGCCCGGCTCGTGCTGCACCTGGCCCTGGAGCTGAAGCGCCGGGGCGGCGGCGTGGGCGCGGCCGCGCTGTGCGGCGGCGGCGGTCAGGGTGACGCGCTCGTCGTGCGGGTACCCAAGGCCTGAGCCGTCGTACGTCGTCCATGTGAACGGAGCTGTGATGCAGGACGTCGCCGGCCTGGTGGCCCAGGCCAGGGAGGGCAGGCCGCGGGCCGTGGCCCGGCTGATCTCCCTCGTGGAGGGGGCGTCCCCGCAGCTCAGGGAGGTCATGGCGGCGCTGGCCCCGCTGACGGGCAACGCGTACGTGGTGGGTCTGACGGGATCGCCCGGGGTGGGCAAGTCGACGTCCACCTCGGCCCTCGTGAGCGCCTACCGCAAGCAGGGCAGGCGGGTCGGCGTCCTGGCCGTCGACCCGTCCTCGCCGTTCTCGGGCGGAGCCCTGCTCGGCGACCGGGTGCGGATGTCGGACCACGCCTCCGACCCCGGCGTCTACATCCGCTCCATGGCGACCCGCGGCCACCTCGGCGGTCTCGCCCGGTCCGCCCCGCAGGCCATCCGGGTCCTGGACGCGGCCGGCTGCGACGTGATCATCGTCGAGACGGTCGGGGTGGGCCAGTCGGAGGTCGAGATCGCCTCCCAGGCGGACACCTCCGTGGTGCTGCTCGCCCCGGGCATGGGCGACGGCATCCAGGCCGCCAAGGCCGGAATCCTGGAGATCGGCGACGTCTACGTCGTCAACAAGGCCGACCGCGACGGCGCCCACGCGACCGCCCGCGAGCTCAACCACATGCTGGGCCTGGGCGAGTCCCGCGGCCCCGGCGACTGGCGTCCGCCGATCGTCAAGACGGTCGCGAGTCGCGCCGAGGGCATCGACGAGGTCGTCGAGGCGCTGGAGAAACACCGCGCGTGGATGGAGGAGCACGGTGTCCTCACCGAGCGCCGCCGCGCCCGCGCCGCCCACGAGATCGAGGCGATCGCCCTCACGGCCCTGCGCGCACGCATCGGCGACCTCAGCGGCGACCGGCGCCTCAGCGCACTGGCCGAGCGGATCGTCGCCGGCGAACTGGACCCCTACCGGGCGGCGGACGAACTGGTGGAGGGGCTCACACAGGGCTGAGGCCCTTGATAGGTTGACCGGCATGTTCCTCTCCTTGGCATAGGCAGACACCGAGCCGCGGTCCGAGCACCCCGCTCCCGCGGCTCCCCGGTGCCCCCTTCTCCGCCTCTCTTCGAGGAACTCACCATGTCCGCGTCCTACGCGCGCGTACTGCGCATTCCGCATGCCCGCCACGCCTTCACCACCGCCCTGCTCGGCAGGCTGTCGTACGGCGTCGTCCCGCTGTCCGTCCTGCTCTCCGTGACCCGCGCCTCCGGCTCGTACGCCGTGGCGGGTGCCGTGATGGCGCTCTTCGGCGCCACCGTCGTCGTCCTGGCGCCCGCGCGGGCCGCCCTCATCGACCGGTACGGACCGCGGCGAGCGCTCGTGCCCATGCTGGCGGCCTACGTCCTGCTGCTCGCCCTGCTCACCGCGGCCGTCTGGCGTCCCGGCGCCCCGCCCGCGCTCCTCGGCGCCCTCACCGCCCTCGCGGGAGCCTGCGTCCCGCCGCTCGGCCCGACCATGCGCACCGTGTGGGGCCGCCTCACCGGGGGCGACGAGGCGCTGCTCCAGCGGGCGTACAGCCTCGACGGGGTCGCCGAGGAACTGCTGTTCGTCTCGGGCCCGCTGCTGGTGGGCGTCCTCGTCGGCGTGGCCGCGCCGGTCGCCGGGATCGTCGTCGGGGCGGCCCTGATGGTGGCGGGGACGGCCGGGTTCGTACGGTCGCCGGCGGTACGGGCGATGCCTCCCGCCGGTTCCTCCCCCTCCTCCGAACGACGGGACAGGGGCGGTCGGCGGGTACTGGGCCGGGTCCGCCGTCCCGTCGTGGCCGCCGCGGCCGTGGGCCTCGCGCTCGGCGTGCTCGACCTGCTCGTCGTGGTCTTCGCCGAGACGCACCGGCACGGCGGCGCGAGCGTGGCCTGGGTGCTGGCCGCGCTGTCCGCCGGGAGCGCGGTCGGCGGGATGCTCAACGGGTCCGTGAACTGGCGCGTACCCGCCCGGACCAGGCTGGCCCTGCTGACCCTGGGCCTGGGCCTGGCGCTGCTCGGCGCGGGGCTGGCCCCCGGACTCGGCACCCTCGCCCTGGTCATGGCGGGGGCCGGGTTCTTCGTGTCGCCGGCCATCACCACCGCGTACCTCATCGCCGACGCCGCGGTCGCTCCCGAGGCCCGCACCTGTGCCGGCGCGTGGGTCAACACGGCCGTCAACGCCGGCAGTACGGGCGGAACGGCCGTCGCCGGGGCCCTGGCCGGGCAGCTGCCGGTGGCCGCATGTTTCGCGGTGACGGGCGGGGCGGTCGCCGTGACGGCGGTGCTGACCATGACGAAGGGCGCCCGGGGGAGGGGCGCCCTTCGCGGCGGTGCGGCTGTCGTGTGACGGCCGCGTCAGTCGTCGTCGCGGTCCTGGGTGACCTTGCCCGAGCCGAGGGCGACCTTCCACTCGCCCTGCTTGCCGTCCTTCACGGTGTCCACGCTCCAGGCCGCGGTGCCGTTGTCGTCGTCGATGCCGACCTCGGTCACCGTGCCCTTCGCGGCGGCGGCCAGCGCGGCCTCACGGGCGTCGGTCCCGGCACCCTTCACCGCGGCGAGCCCCGCACGGTCGTCGGCGTCGTTGTCGTCGTCCGTGTCGCGCTGGGCGCCGAGCACCTTGCCGGAGTCCGGGGCGATCCGCAGGTCGTACTCCGTGCCGTCGCCCTTGACGACGGTCACCTCCCACGCGTCGGCGCCGTCGTCGTCCAGGTCGGCGGAGACGGCGGTGCCCGGGGTGTGCTTCAGGGCGGCCGCAATGGCCTCGGCGGCGGTGACGTTGCCGGTAGGGGCGGCTGTGCGGTCGTCGTCGGAGTCGTCGTGGTCGGCGGCGGCCTGGACGCCGGTGTTCGCCTGGCGCTGCGTCGCCGTCGCCTCGTCGTTCCCCGCCGCGAAGGCCGCGACGGTGCCGCCGGTCGCCAGGGCGGCGGCGGTGAGGGTGGCGATGACGATGTTGCGCTTCATGAGGATTCCTCCAGAACCGTTCGGTTTCGTTCGCTTTCGACGACCACCACGCTGCCGGAGAGCAGCTGAAGCCGACCTGAAGCCACCTGAAGGCGTCTTCAGGTTCGGTTTGCCACCCTGTACGCATGCGCCTGTTGATCGTCGAGGACGAAAAGCGACTCGCCCTGTCCCTCGCCAAGGGCCTCACCGCCGAGGGCTACGCCGTCGACGTCGTCCACGACGGCCGGGAGGGACTGCACCGGGCCACCGAGGGGTCGTACGACCTGGTGATCCTCGACATCATGCTGCCCGGCCTCAACGGCTACCGGGTCTGCGCCGCCCTGCGCGCCGCGGGCCACGAGGTGCCGATCCTCATGCTCACCGCGAAGGACGGCGAGTACGACGAGGCCGAGGGCCTGGACACCGGCGCCGACGACTACCTGACCAAGCCCTTCTCCTACGTCGTCCTCGTGGCCCGCATCAAGGCCCTGCTGCGGCGGCGCGGCAACGGGAACGGCGCCTCGCCGGTGCTCGAACTCGGCGGCCTCCGGATCGACACCGCCGCCCGCAGGGTCTTCCTCGACGGCGCCGAGGTCACCCTGACCACCAAGGAGTTCTCCGTCCTGGAACAGCTCGCGGTGCGGGCCGGCGAAGTGGTCTCCAAGGCGCAGATCCTGGAGCACGTCTGGGACTTCGCGTACGACGGTGACCCCAACATCGTCGAGGTGTACGTCAGCACGCTGCGCCGGAAGCTGGAGGCGGGGCTCATCCGGACGGTCCGGGGTGCCGGGTACCGGCTGGAGGCCGGGAGATGAGGCGGCTGTTCGGCTCGGTCCGGGCCCGGGCCACGCTGGCCGCGACCGCCGTGGTGGCCCTCGCCCTGGTCGCTGCGGGAGCCGTCGTCCTGCTGTCGCTGCGCAGCAACCTCGCGGGCCAGGCGGACACGGCCGCCGACGGCGCCGCCCGCGCCGTGGCGGCACAGATCGCGCAGGGCGTGCCGTACCGGGAGCTGGACCTGGACGAGGACCATCCGGTCCAGGTGGTCGACGGGGACGGGCGGGTGCTCGCGGCGAGCGAGGACCTGGAGTCGATCAGCGGGACCGGTGTCCCGGACGTCACCCCGGTCCCGAGCCCCGACGCGGGGCAGGGCGACGGCGGCGACAGCGGGGACGCGCCCGACGCCGGCGACATCGGTGAGGTCACCTGGCACGGCCGGGGACGGGCCACCGTGGACGGGGACGGCGTCGCGTACCGGTTCGCCGAGGTCGAAGTCACCGACCGGCGCGACGAGACGGTCCTCGTGTACGCCGGTGCCTCCCTCCAGGCCCAGCAGGACGCGGTGCACACCGCCGCCACCGTCATGCTGATCGGCCTGCCCGTACTCCTCGGCGTGGTCGCCCGGGTGACCTGGACCGTCACACGTCGCGCCCTTCGCCCGGTCGAGGCCATCCGCCAGGAAATGGCGGCGATCACCGCCTCCGAGGACCTCGCGCGCCGCGTCCCGGTGCCGGCCACCCACGACGAGGTGGCCCGCCTCGCCCGCACCACCAATGAGACGCTGGCCGCGCTGGAGACCTCGGTGGAGCGCCAGCGCCGGTTCGTCGCGGACGCCTCCCACGAACTGCGCAGCCCCATCGCCTCGCTGCGGACCCAGCTGGAGGTCGCCGCCGCGCATCCGGAGCTGCTGGACCTGGACGGGGCGGTCGAGGACACGGTGCGGCTGCAGCACCTCGCCGCGGACCTGTTGCTGCTGGCCCGGCTGGACGCCGGGGAGCGGGCCGGGGACACACGGTTCGACCTGGCCGCACTGGTCCGAGAGCGTGCGGCGGACAGGCCGCGGGTGACGGTCGAGGCCCGGGGCGTGGATGTCGCCGGATCGCGTGGCCAGTTGGGGCGGCTGCTCGCCAACCTGCTGGACAACGCGCAGCGGCATGCCCGCTCCGAGGTGTCCGTGGCCGTACGGCGGGACGGGGACCGTGCGGTCGTCGAGGTCGCCGACGACGGGGACGGGGTGCCCGACGGGGACCGGGAGCGGATCTTCGAGCGGTTCGTGCGGCTGGACGAGGCGCGGGCGCGGGACGACGGGGGTGCCGGGCTCGGTCTCGCCATCGCCCGGGATGTCGCCGTTCGTCATGGCGGCACCCTGACGGTGCGCAACGCACCGGCAGGCGGAGCCCTGTTCGAACTCCGCCTGCCGGTGCTGTGATGCTGCTGTGCCTCAGGGGCCGGTCGCGCCCACGCGGCGGCGCCGCATGTGGATACGGCCGCCCCGGCGGCCCCTGCCTGCCCCTACGGGCGGCCTCGCTGCCCCCGCAGATGTTCCGCGATGGGCTTGAGGGCCTTGTCCAGTTCCGTCAGGGACTCGTCCGGCACGAGGTCGATGAAGTGCCTCCGCACAGACGCCACATGATGGGGCGCGACCTTCTTCATCGTCTCCATGCCGTGCTCGGTCAGCACCGCGTACAGGCCGCGGCGGTCGGACTCGCAGTTCTCGCGCCTGACCAGGTCCGCGTTCTCCATGCGGGTGATCTGGTGCGAGAGCCGGCTCTTGGACTGGAGGGTGGCGGCCGCGAGGTCGCTCATCCGCAGCCGTACGCCCTCCGACTCGGAGAGATTGACCAGGATCTCGTAGTCGTTCATCGTCAGGCCGAACGGCTGTAGGTCCCGCTCGAGTTGATACGTCAACAGCCTGTTGACCTCCAGGTGGGTGCGCCAGGCGCACTGCTCCGCATCGGTCAGCCAGCGCGTGGCCGTCTCGGTCTCCATAAATGAAGTCTACCTAAAAGGTTGAAAGGCGAACTAATGAGGGTGGTGTGACGGTGCGCACGCGTTCGATGTCACACTCCGCAGACTACCGCTCACAGCCCGAAGCGACGCTGGAGGTCCCCCAGCTGTCCGGGAAGGCGCGGTGCCCCCGGCTGCTGTGGATGCCCTGTGGGTGCCCCGTATCCGCCGGGAACTCCGGGCTCCTGCGGAACCACCCCCGTGGCCTGCTCGGCCATGAGCGCCTCGGAGGACTGGAGCAGTACCGTTCCGGCCCCCACGAACTCGAACTGGTGCTCCTCGCCGGAGGCCCCGCCGAGGCCCGTCATCGCACGTAGACCGCCCATCAGACCGGTCATGTAACCGTGGTCGTAGTGGTGGCACGGCGAGGGGCAGTCCGCCCAGCCCACAAGCGCTTGCGGGTCCACCCGGATCGGGGGCTCCATGAACACCACCGGGCCGTTGGAGGCGGCCACGAACTTTCCGGTTCCGATGAGGGTCAGGAAGCCGGGCACGATCGACTGCTTGAGAGCCAGACTTGGCTGAAAAGCGAGCAGATTGCCCGAGCGAATGGTCAGGTTGCCGTTCTCCAGGTCGTACGAGTTCACGTCGAAGGCCCGGTCGGCGAGGAGCATCTTGCCCGAACCCTCCGCCACGACCCAGTCGCTCGCGTGCAGAGGCGAATGGAAGGACGTACGGATGAGGCCGTCGAAACGGCCGTGTCCGATGCCGTTGAAGTCCATCTGCCCGTAGTAGGCGATCATCTTCCCCTTCTGCAGGAACCACTGGCTCCCCTTGAGCTCCACGCAGAAGGTGTAGTTGTTGACGTTGTCGTCCGAGGGCAGCGTCATCGGGTCGTACACGGTGGGGCCCGCGCCCGGGTAGTGGCTCACAGCTTCTCCTCCGAGGCCTGGACGTACACCGCGCCGTGTCCGCTGAGCTCCAGCTGGAAGGCCTCGCCGGAACCGCGGCCCACCATGTCGCGCCAGCCGAGCGCCGTCGACAGCTTGTTGCGGACGTCGCCGTGATGGGCGACGTAGGCCTGCGGATCGACGTGGACGGGGCGCTGCGGGGTGATGGGGACCTCGAAGACACCGCCGTGGGCCATGACGGCCACCGAGCCGTGGCCCTTGAGGGTGGTGGTGAAGAGTCCCTGGCCGCTGACCTGGCCCCGGACCATGCCCATGACCCCGCCCTGCGAGCCCATGAACATGGTGCCCTGCTGGAGGGTGCCCTCGAAGGCCAGCAGGCGGTCCGCCTCGACGTACAGGGTGTCGCCGGTCATGTTGATGACCTGGACGTGGTGGCCGCCGTGCCCGAAGAAGACGGTGCCGCTGCCCTCCACCGTCATCAGCGGGGTGTCCTCGTTGGCCAGCCGGCGCCCGAGCATCGACGCGATGCCGCCCTGGCCGCCCTGGATGTTCGGTGTGAAGGACACCTCGCCCCTGTAGGCGAGCATCGCGCCGCGCTGGCTGAACAGACGCTGGCCCGGGAGGACGGTCGCCTCGACCATCTTGGAGTTGATCTCACGAAAGGGCATCTCACACATCCCCCGCGATCGTGTTCCGCTCGCTGGGCTGGACGTAGACCAGGCCGTCGCCCTCGAAGCGGATCTGGAAGGCCTCGCCGCCGCCCTCGCCCATGAACGTGCGGAACGTCACACCGGACT
This sequence comes from Streptomyces sp. NPDC031225, assembly GCF_055570355.1. Classification (NCBI taxonomy): domain Bacteria; kingdom Bacillati; phylum Actinomycetota; class Actinomycetes; order Kitasatosporales; family Streptomycetaceae; genus Streptomyces; species Streptomyces sp. NPDC031225. The sequence goes on from NZ_JBVIHJ010000019.1 coordinate 124,065, forward strand.
GGAAGGACTGGCTCAGGTTGCCCTGGTGCGCGATGTACGCGCCCGGGTCGACGGTCAGTGGGTACTGGCGGCTCACCCGCAGGACGACCGCGGGGCCGTCGGACATGATCGCGGCCTGGCCGTGGCCCTCGACGGTCGTCGTGAAGAGCCCGTTGCCCTGCGTTGCCCCGCGGAGGCCGGTGAAGCTGGTGCCGGTTCTGAGTCCGGCGTCGGTCGCGAGCAGGTTGCTCGACTCGACGAACAGTTTGTCCCCCTGGAGACTGACGAGGTTGATCTCCGAGGCCCGGTCCGCGAACCAGCACGTCCCGTGCCCCGACACCTCCATCACGGTCATCTGCTCGCCGGTGATCCGCCGGGTCACCATGCCGCGGATCCCCTCACCACCGCCGCTCATCTTCTTGAACGCCATCTGCCCGTCGTACGCGACCATCGAGCCGTTCTTCGCCTTGACGGCGTCCCCGGTCATGTCGACGGCGAGCACCTTGCTGCCTTGGAGTCGAAACATCGCCACGGAGTGAAGGTAGCTGGCCGAAAGCCGTTGCGAACAGGTTCTGGGGGTGGAGGTCCACCCTGAGTGTGCCCCTAGGGGGTGGGGGGTGATGCCTGCGGCGGCCTGCGGCGGCCTGTGCGGGTTGGTGGGGGCGGGCGTTTTGCGCAGTTCCCCGCGCCCCTTTAATGCGCCTGCGGTTCGGTGGGTGGGTCGGGGCCGGGGTGGGGGGTGTCCGTCCTCGGTCCGGCGGCTCGGTTCCTTGAGCAGTGCTCGGTTCCGGACGCCGGCCGCTGCGGGCGGACACCCCCCACCCCGTCCCCTTCACGCCGTCGGCGGCTGCGGGCGCTTTGTGGTGCGCGCGAGTCGGCGAACAGTTCGTCTTGGCGCAGGCCGCCTGCAACCCCCCAGGGGCGCGGGGAACTGCGCGACCAGCCCCCCACCGGGCCGCACTCGCCCGTCGCCGCCCGGAGGCACTCACGTAGGCGCCCGGCCCAAGCCCAGCGCAGCGCCCCGCGGGGAACTGCGCGACCAGCCCCCACCGGGCCGCACCCGCCGTCGCCCACGGAGGCACTCCCGTAGGCGCGCTTCGACCCCCCGGGCCCGGGGGTGCGGGATCGTTTGTCACAATGGGCAAACGCTTGTGCGTTCGTTCACAAACCGCCAGACCGACGTACCTCCCACCGAAGGTGACCCGTGGACCTCAAGACAGCCTCCGCCATCCGACGCCTCCGCCTGGTCTCCGCCCCCGAGGCGATCTCGTTCCTCTTGTTGCTCGTCTGTTCGGTGCTGAAGCGGACCACGGACTTCAACGCCGTGCGGCCGATGGGCATGCTCCATGGCGTCCTGTTCATCCTTTACGTGATCTTCTGGCTCGACGCCTGGAACCGCACCAAGTGGTCTGCGAAGACTGGTATTTGGTACTTCGTCCTCTCCGTGCTGCCCACCGGCGGCTTCTTTGCCGAGCGCAAGCTCAAGCGTGAGGCCGAGGACGCCGTCATCGCCTCCCGCGCCCGCAACGAAGGGGTCGTGAACGCATGATCGTCGCCTTCTCCGTGACCCCGCTCGGGGTCGGCGAGGACGTGGGGGAGTACGTCGCCGACGCGGTGCGGGTCGTCCGGGAGTCGGGGCTGCCGAATCGCACCGACGCCATGTTCACCTCGATCGAAGGCGACAGCTGGGACGAGGTCATGGACGTCGTCAAGCGGGCCGTGGCCGCCGTGGAGGCGAGGGCGCCGCGAGTGTCGCTGGTGCTCAAGGCGGACATCCGCCCCGGTGTGACGGACGGTCTGACGTCCAAGGTGGAGACGGTGGAGCGCCACCTCGCCGGCTGACCCCCCCCGCATGCGAACCCCGGCCCGCGCGGGCCGGGGTTTTCTCGTACCCCCTGATTGAGCGATCGCTCAAAAGCGTGTACCTTCCTGCCCAGACGGTTTGAGCAGTCGCTCAAACAATGGGCTCACCTGGGGGAACAATGGGGCTCTACATAGAGGCACGCATCCGTGCCGATCTCGACGACCTCTGGACCCGGACACAGGAACCGTCCCAGCACCAGCGCTGGGACCTCCGCTTCACCCGGATCACCCACCTCCCGCGCGCGGAGGGCGAGCCGCAGCGCTTCCGGTACGCCACGCGCGTGCTGCCAGGCCTCACCGTCGCCGGCACCGGCATCTCCGCGGGGGAACGGGAACGCCCCGACGGCACCCGTACCTCCGCGCTGCGTTTCTCCTCCCCGCACCCGCTCTCGCTCCTCGCCGAGGGCAGCGGCTACTGGCGCTACCTTCCCGACGGCGACGGCGTCGTCTTCCTCACCGGCTACGACTACCGCCCCCGCTGGGGCCGCGTCGGCGTCCTCGCCGACCGGCTGCTCTTCCGCCCCCTCATCGGCTGGGCGACGGCCTGGTCCTTCGACCGGCTGCGGCTGTGGCTGGAGCGCGGGATCACCCCGGAACGGGCGCTGTGGAACTGGCTGGCCGAACTGCTGGTCCGCGCCCTCGTCGTCACCGTCGGCTGCACCGGCCTCGGCCTGGAGCGGTTCCTGCGTCTGTTCGGCCCGCTGGCCGCGTCGCTCGCGTACGTCTGGCCGCTGCTGCTCGCCGTGCTCATCTCGCTGGCCCTGTTCACGTCGCCCTTGCCCGGCACCCCGGCCGCCCGCCGCTGTCTGCGTCAACCGCCCGCACGCGTGCGTGCCCCGCGTGTCCTTCGGACCCTGGAGATCCCGCGATGACCTCGATGTTCCGCACGGTGATGGGCGACGGCTTCGACCGTCTGCACCCCCAGCTCCAGCGCCGTTTCTCGGTCGGTCTCGCGAGCGGGGAGGCCTGCACCGGGCGGGGCGTGATGGACCGCGTCTGGCACGGCCGGACCTTCGTGAAGCCGTTCCTGGCACTCGGGGCCACGCGCAACATCCTGGTGCCGAGACCCGGGCGGAACGTGCCGTTCGTTATCGAGAACGTGCCCTACGTCGACACCTACGGCCGTGAGACGGTGAGCTTTGTGCGCACCTTCCACCTGCCCGGGCGCCCCCGCCGGTTCGACGCCCAGATGGTGCTGAGCCCCAAGGGCGACCGCATCCTCGACTACCTCGGCACCCACCAGCACCTGGCCAGCGAACTGCACTTCCACGCCGAGCCCGACGGCTCGCTGCTGATCCGCTCCGGGGAGCACCGGTTCCGGGAGGGCGTGGTGGACGTCCGGGTGCCCGAGCTGGTCGGTGCGACGGCTGAGGTGCGGGAGTCGTACGACGACGAGGCCGGCCGCTTCCGTATCCGGGTCCGGGTCGTCAACCGGTACTTCGGACCGCTCTTCGGCTACGAGGGCTCCTTCGAGGCGACGTACACCGACATCGCGGCCTGTGGGGTGCGTTCGGGGCTGCGGCCGGTCCGAGAGGAGGCGCGAGCATGAGTCCCGAGACCGCGAAGTCCCTGGAGACCAAGACCAAACTCCTCGAAGGCGCCCTTCGGACCCTCACCGAACAGGGCATCGCCAAGACCTCCGCCCGCACGGTCGCGGCCGCCGCCGGGGTCAACCAGGCCCTGGTCTTCTACCACTTCGGCTCGGTCGACGAACTCCTCGCGGCGGCCTGCCGCTACGGGGCCGAGCGCTCGGTGGCCCGCTACCGGGAGCGGTTCGCCGCGGTGAGCTCGCTGTCCGAACTCCTCGCGGTGGGACGGCGGGTCCACGAGGAGGAGCGGGCCGGCGGACATGTCGCCCTCCTCGGTCAGCTGCTGGCCGGCGCCCAGACCCACGCCACCCTCGGCCCGGCCACCGCGGCGGGCCTGGAGCTGTGGATCGGCGAGATCGAGAAGGTCCTCACAAGGGTCCTCGCGGCCACACCCTTCGGGGAGTTCGCCGACCCGGCGGGCCTGGCCCGGGCGGTGGCCGCCTCCTTCGTGGGCATCGAGCTGTACGAAGGGGTCGACGCGTCCGGCGCCACAGCGGCCCTGGACGCCCTGGAGCAGCTCGGCGTGCTCGTCGCCGCGCTGGAGGACCTGGGCCCGGTCGCCCAGCGCGCGGTGCGCCTCCACCTCCGCAGGACCGGTCGCCGCTGACCACCCCGCCCGACGAGAGGACACCATGCCCGCCGCCGACAGCAGGCTGGAGGTCCTGCACGCCGACTGCCGCCGACCGGCTCCGGGTGCCTGATCGCAGCCAGACTCTCTGTACTCGCCGGTGATGTCGGTGCGGGGGCGTCAAGGTTGCAGAGGTCGTGGGGCGGCTGCGGCTCCGTTGTGGCTGGTCGCGCAGTTCCCCGCGCCCCTCGGTGGGGGCAGTGGACGCACCTTTGGACGCACACGGCCCCGCGCCCTTGGGTGGGGACAGTGGACGCACCTTTGGACGCACACGGCCCCGCGCCCTTGGGTGGGGACGGTGAACGCACCTTTGGACGCGTACGGCGTGAAGGGGACGGGGTGGGGGGTGTCCGCCCGCAGCGGCCGGCGTCCGTTGTCCAGAACTGTTGAAGCAACCGAGCCGCCGGACCGAGGACGGACACCCCCCACCCCGTCCCCGACCCATAACGCACCCGCAGGCGCCACGCACGCCCCCACCGGCCGAAGCAGGCCGCCGCAGGCATCCAGGGGCGCGGGGAACTGCGCAAAACGCCCGCCCCCACCGGACCCGCACCCGCCCGACCGCCGGAGGCGCTCGGTACTCGGCTGGACGCCCCTGGGTCGCCATCTCGCAGGATCTCCATTTTCGTATGGATATCGAAACCCCGCGAGGGTCGATCACTCCTCACTCAACCGGAGGGCGCCGTGCGGCCGGAGGGCTACGACTACGACACCTACAGCCGACTCGCCGGGCCGCTCACGGAGCCGGCCGGGTCGGCGTACCGGGTGCAGTACACCTCGCTGCTGTCGAGGGAGCCCCGCCGAATACGCGCCGTCCTGCTGATGTGCCTCGCGCCGCTCCTCACCGCGGCCCTTCTCGTCTACCTCGTGTGGCCCAGCCACTGGGTGGAACGCGAGGGCGGGGCGCCCTGGATGGTCCACCTCGATGTCGTGATGCTCATAGCCATCGGCCTGATCGAGCTGTTCATGGTGGTCAACGTCGTCTCCGTCGCCCACGCCACCCTCGTCGCCCGCGACCCCGTCCCCGTGGCCCCCGAGGCCGGCACCCGCGTCGCCTTCCTCACGACGTACGTCCCCGGCAAGGAACCCCTCGCGATGGTCCGCGCCACCCTCGAAGGCGCCACGAGGATCACCCACACCGGCCCCCTGGACGTGTGGCTCCTCGACGAAGGGGACGACGAACAGGCCAGGGCCCTGTGCGCGGAACTCGGCGTGCGCCACTTCACCCGCCACGGCGTCCCCGAGTGGAACCGTGCCAAGGGCGTCCACAAGGCCCGCACCAAGCACGGCAACTACAACGCCTGGCTTGCGATGCACGGCGACGCCTACGATCTCTACGCCTCCGTGGACACGGACCACGTCCCGCTCCCGAACTTCCTGGAGCGGATGACGGGGTACTTCCGAGACCCGGACGTCGCCTTCGTCGTGGGACCGCAGGTGTACGGCAACTACCACAACCCCGTCACCAAGGCCGCCGAGTCCCAGCAGTTCCTCTTCCACGCACTGATCCAGCGGGCCGGCAACCGGTACCGCTCACCCATGTTCGTCGGCACCAACAACGTCGTACGCGTCTCCGCCCTGAAGCAGATCGGCGGCCTGTACGACTCCATCACCGAGGACATGGCCACCGGCTTCGAACTCCACCGGCACCGCAACCCGCAGACGGGCGCCCGCTGGCGGTCCGTCTACACCCCGGACGTGCTGGCCGTGGGCGAGGGTCCGGCCTCCTGGACCGACTTCTTCACCCAGCAGCTGCGCTGGTCGAGGGGGACGTACGAGACGCTCCTCAAGCAGTACTGGAAGGCACCGTTCACCATGCCTCCCGGCCGCCTGTTCTCGTACACCCTGATGCTCGTCTACTACCCGATGACCGCCGTCAACTGGTTCCTCGGCATCCTCAGTTGCTTCCTGTTCCTCTGGTTCGGCGCCTCCGGCACCCAGGTCGCCGCCTCCGTCTGGCTGATGCTCTACAGCGACGCGGCCGCCCTCCAGATCGGGCTCTACCTGTGGAACCGGCGCCACAACATCTCCCCGCACGAGCCCCAGGGCTCCAGCGGCCTCGCGGGCATGGCGATGTCGGCCCTGTCCGCGCCGATCTACCTCAAGTCCCTCGGCGAGGCCCTCATCAGGAAGCCCAGCCGTTTCGTGGTGACCCCCAAGGGCGGTGACAGCAGCCCCGACCGGCTGTGGACCTTCCGCATCCACCTGTGCTGGGCGGTTCTCCTCGCGGCCTCCCTGGCCGCCTCGGCCGTCCTCGGCCACACGCACGCGGCCATGCGCACCTGGGCGGTCCTCGCCATGGTGATCGCGCTCGCCCCGGTCGCGGTGTGGGTCTCGACGCTGCTCAAGGAGCGCCGGGAGCGGCAGGTGCTCACCGCGGCACCGCGGATCGTCGACGAATCCGCCCTCGCCACCTCCTCTTCCGTCTCCGGCACCACGACAGGGGGCAACTAGGCCATGGCCTACCAGCCGTCCCAGAAGACCAAGAAGACCGTCCTCGGTATCGGCGGCATCGCGCTCCTCGCCGGACTCAACGCCCCCGCCGCGCTCGACCTCGCGGGCGAGAAGTACCACGCGTACCGGATCGCCCGGCCCGAGTACCGTGCGAAGTACGGCAGTTGGAGCCGGATCGACATCCCCGAGAAGTACCGCACCAACGCCATCCACGCGGCGCTCCTGCACACCGGCAAGGTGCTGATCGTCGCCGGGTCGGGCAACGAGGTGAAGAAGTTCGACGAGGGGTCCTTCGACACCGTCCTGTGGGACCCGAAGGCGAACACCTTCAAGAAGATCCCCACCCCCGACGACTTCTTCTGCTCCGGACACGCCCAACTCCCCGACGGCCGCCTCCTCGTGGCCGGCGGCACCGCCCGCTACGAGCTCCTCGACGGTGAGATCGACCGGGCCGGCGGCGGTATGCGGGTCAAGAACGAGAACCCCGACAAGGCGATGTTCCTGAAGAAGGGCACCCGCTTCCGCTCACCCGCCGGAGTCGAGTACGTCAGCCGCTTCGACGTCACCGTCCCCAAGGCCAAGCGCACCCAGAAAGTCACCTACAACCGGGCCGGGGTGATGCAGCCCTGGCAGACCAAGGTGACCGCGAGCGAGGTCCGGGTCTTCGTGGAGGCCGCCGAGAAGGGGCCGATGTCGGTCACCGAGAAGCAGGCGCAGTACGAGGTCGTCGGTCTGAAGGGCAAGGACGCCGACAACACGTACGGGCTCAGCGAGAAGATCACCTTGGACAAGCAGGACTTCCAGGGGATCCGCGCCGCCTACGAGTTCGACCCGACGGCCGAGCGGTACGTCCCGGTCGCCCCGATGGACAAGGCCCGCTGGTACCCGACCCTGGTCGGCCTCGACGACGGCCGCGTCCTCGCGGTGTCCGGCCTCGACGACGTCGGCGTGATCGACCCCGGCGACAACGAGATCTACGACCCGAAGACCAAGAAGTGGACCCGCGGCCCCAAGCGCTACTTCCCGACTTATCCCGCGCTCTTCCTCACCAAGGGCGGCAAGCTCTTCTACCCGGCGTCCAACGCCGGGTACGGCCCCGCCGACATGGGCCGCGAGCCCGGGCTGTGGGACCTGAAGACCAACACCTTCCAGAAGGTGCCCGGCCTGCGCGACCCCGACGAGACCGAGACCTCCGCCTCACTGCTCCTGCCGCCCGCGCAGGACCAGAAGGTGATGATCCTGGGCGGCGGGGGCGTCGGCGAGTCCAAGAGGTCGACTCCGCGCACGGCCGTCGTCGACCTGAAGAAGGACAACCCCGTCTTCCAGGACGGTCCCAGCCTCCCGCAGGGCACGCGCTATCTGAACAGCGTGATCATGCCGGACGACACCGTCTTCACCTCGAACGGCTCCGAGGACTACCGCGGCCGCAGCGCCAGCAACATCCTCAAGGCCCAGTTCTACGACCCCAGGGGCAACGTCTTCCGGGAGGCCGCGGCCCCTACCGTCGGCCGCAACTACCACTCCGAGGGGCTGCTGCTGCCCGACGGAAGGGTCGCCACCTTCGGCTCCGACCCGCTCTTCGACGACCAGCAGAACACCAAGCTCGGCCACTTCGAGCAGCGCATGGAGATCTTCACCCCGCCCGCGCTGCACCGCAACGCCACCCGCAGGCCCGCGCTGGAGAACGGTCCCCGGCTGCTCGATCCGCACCGCCGCGCCACCTACCGGACCGGCCACCCCGAGCGGATCGTCAAGGCCCGGCTGATGCGGCCCAGCGCGGTCACGCACACCACCGACGTCGAGCAGCGGTCCATCGAGCTCGGCCTGACCAAGCACGCGGACTCGGTGACGGTCGAGGTGCCGAAGGACCGCGCCCTCGTACCGCCGGGCTGGTACATGCTGTTCGTGACGGACGCGGACGGCACACCGTCCGAGGCGAAGTGGCTCCAGGTCAGGTGACGGATCAGTCCTGCGCGTTGCCCGCCAGTCCCAGTGCGTACTCCGGCCACCACCGACCGGCCTCGGGACCGCCCTCGCAGGTGCCGTCCGACTCCCCGGGCCGCTTGATCCACAGATAGGCGTCCAGGGTGGGCTCGCCGGTGTCGGTGGTGGGGCGGGTGCCCAGCGCCCTGCCGGGCGGGTTGCACCAGGCACCGGGCAGTGGCCCGTTGCCGTTGCGGCTGCTGTCGATGACGAAGTGCTTGCCCCCGAGGGCGGCCGAGAGCCGGAGGCCGTACTTCTTGGTGGCCGCGTCCGTCTGGAAGTTGGCGACGTTCAGGGCGAAGCCGTCGGCGCCCGCGATGCCGGCCCGTCCGAGCGGGCCGACCAGCCGGCGCGGCTCCCGGATCCAGGCCGGGTTGCCCGCGTCCAGGTACACCTTGGTGTGCGGCTGCTGCTTCAGCCGGCTGATCGCCTCCCGGAGCAGCTGCTCGCGCTCGGCCGCGTACTCCCCGGGTGTGCAGCCGTCCACGGTGTGCGCCACCGCGTCCGGCTCCAGCACCACCAGCGCCTTCGCCGGGCCCAGCGCCTCGGCGAACCTCCCGATCCACGCCCGGTAGGCGTCCGCGTCCGCGGCCCCGCCCGCCGAGTGCTGGCCGCAGTCCCGGTGCGGGATGTCGTACGCCACGAACAGCGCCGTACGTCCTTCCTGGGACGCCGACGCGGTGGCCGTCCTGATCGCCGGGGCCGGATCGATCTCGCCGGCCGGCCACAGCGCGGCCGGTTCGCCGGCGATCCGCTCCAGCAGTGCGGCGTCCCGGGTACGGCCCTCCCGCCGCCACAGCTCGATCTGCTGGGCGGCGGAACTCGCGGGGTCGACCCAGAACGGCTGGGCCGCGTTCGCCCTCGCCGAGGCGGCGCCGGCGACGGAGGCCTCGCCGACCCAGGGCGCGGACGAACAGCCCGCCGCGAGCCCGAGCACCGCGAGCGCCGCGAAAGCGTGGATCAGCCGGGACATGCTGCTCCCTGGGGCGGAGGTGACAGTCGGTCACCCATCGTGACATGCGGGGGCGATTCATCCTGGAAGGGACATGGCTGCGCCCCGCGTCGACCGAAGGACGAGACGGTGCTGACCACGATGTGACCGGCCGGTAAGGTCGGTGCCGTGCCGAAGCCGCTCAGTCTTCCCTTCGACCCCATCGCCCGCGCGGACGAGCTCTGGAAGCAGCGCTGGGGAAACGTGCCGTCCATGTCCGCGATCACCTCGATCATGCGCGCACAGCAGATCCTGCTCGCCGAGGTCGACGCGGTGGTCAAGCCGTACGGACTGACCTTCGCGCGGTACGAGGCGCTGGTGCTGCTCAACTTCTCCAAGGCGGGGGAGCTGACCATGTCGAAGATCGGCGAGCGGCTCATGGTGCACCCCACCTCCGTGACGAACACCGTGGACCGCCTGGTGAGGTCCGGTCTGGTCGACAAGCGGCCCAACCCCAACGACGGGCGCGGCACCCTCGCCTCCATCACCGGCAAGGGCCGCGAGGTCGTCGAGGCGGCCACCCGTGACCTCATGGCGATGGACTTCGGCCTCGGGGTGTACGACGCGGAGGAGTGCGCGGAGATCTTCGCGATGCTGCGGCCGCTGAGGGTCGCCGCCCGGGACTTCGACGAGGAGTGACCCCGGCCGGGGAAGGGGCGACCCGGGCCAAGATCTCCCGGAACGGGTCGTTACGCTCGTACGCATGAAAAAGAGCGTGCTGACCCGCTACCGCGTCCTGGCCTACGTCACCGGTGTGCTGCTGGTCCTGCTGTGCCTGAGCATGATCGCCAAGTACGGCTTCGACATCGACGGTGCCGCGGACTTCACCCGCGTCGTCGCCATCGCGCACGGCTGGCTGTACGTCGTCTACCTCGTCTTCGCCTTCGACCTGGGCTCCAAGGCGAAGTGGCCGGTCGGCAAGCAGCTGTGGGTCCTGCTCGCCGGGACGGTCCCCACGGCCGCCTTCTTCGTCGAGCGGAAGATCACCCACGAACTCGAAGGCAGGATCGTGGACGCCGCTCCGGCGCCCGTCAAGGCGTAACCGCACAGCCGTACGGTCGCGAGCGCGGGTTCTAGGAGGGCCCCTCCGGGCGGTGGCCCTCCTCGCCGGACGTTCCCGCCAGGCCCGTCAGCAGGACCTGGGTGAAGCCGTGGGCCCATTCCGCGTCCGCGGGCTCCGCGCTCACCAGGGTGCGGTGGACCACCGTGCCCGCCACCATGTCGAAGATCAGGTCGACCGTGCGGGTCGTCTCCCGCAGGTCCGACTCCGGGGGCAGCTCGCCGCGCGCCTGGGCGCGCTCACGGCCCTCCAGGACCAGGCGCTTCTGGCGGTCGACGATCGACGAACGGATGCGTTCGCGCAGTGCGTCGTCGTGGCACGACTCCGCCACCACCGCCATCAGCCCGTTCTGTGCCTCCGGCCGCGCCAGGATCGCCGCGAACTGCAGGACGACGCCCTCGATGTCGGCGGCGAGGGTGCCGCAGTCGGGCAGTTCCAGTTCGTCGAAGAGTTCCGCCACCGCGTCCACGACGAGTTCGTTCTTGCCGGCCCAGCGGCGGTACAGGGTCGTCTTGGCGACCCCGGCTCGCGTCGCCACGTCCCCCAGCGTCAGCTTCGACCAGCCCAGTTCCACCAGCGCCGCCCGCGTCGCGGCGAGGATCGCGGTGTCCGCTGCGGCGCTGCGAGGGCGCCCTGTGGCGCGCGGGGCGGGGGTGCGGCTCTGCATCTCACGACCATAACCGGCGGTTCCCGTGTCGCAGTGAGGGAGATCACCGGGAAGGGGTACCGGGCAGCGGTTCCGTGCCATTACGCTACGACTCGTAGCGGAAGCTCGCGGCGGACGTACGCGAGCGACGGTCCGCACGGCGTGGGGTGGGGACCCGGCGTCAGGGCCGTACCGCACGACCGGCTTTCACAACGCTTTTCACAGACGCGGGCGCACGGGGGAGGATAGACGCATGCAGCCACGGAACATGTCCATGAGCGGAGTCGTCGACCTCGCCGCGGTGAAGTCGGCCCAGGAGGCCAAGGCGAAGGCGGAGCAGGCGCGCGCCGAAGCGGCGCGGCAGGGCGGTGGCCCGGGTGCCGTCTCCCCGGCCGATCTCGTCATCGACGTCGACGAGGCGGGATTCGAGCGCGATGTCCTCCAGCGGTCCAGTGAGGTCCCGGTCGTCATCGACTTCTGGGCCGAGTGGTGCGAGCCCTGCAAGCAGCTGAGCCCGGTGCTTGAGCAGCTCGTGCTCGAGTACCAAGGACGCCTGCTCCTCGCCAAGATCGATGTCGACGCCAACCAGATGCTGATGCAGCAGTTCGGGGTGCAGGGCATCCCGGCCGTTTTCGCGGTCGTCGCGGGCCAGGCGCTGCCCCTCTTCCAGGGTGCCGCCGGCAAGGAGCAGATCCAGCAGACCCTGGACCAGCTGGTGCAGGTCGCCGAGGAGCGCTTCGGGCTGACCGGCCTCACGGTCGACCCGGACGCCGTGTCGGGCACCGCCCCGCAGCCCGCGGCCGTGCCGGCGGGGCCGTACGACGCCCTCCTCGAAGCCGCCGTACGCGCCCTGGACGCCGGGGACTTCGGCGGAGCCGTCCAGGCCTACAAGAACGTACTGAGCGACGACCCGGGCAACTCCGAGGCCAAACTGGGGCTCGCCCAGGCCGAGTTGCTCCACCGGGTGCAGGGGCTCGACCCGCAGCGGGCGCGTCAGGACGCTGCCGAGAAGCCGGACGACGCCCAGGCGCAGATCGCCGCCGCCGACCTGGATCTGGTGGGCGGTCATGTCGAGGACGCGTTCGGGCGGCTCATCGACACCGTGCGGCGCACGGCGGGTGACGACCGGGACGCCGTACGACTGCGGCTCCTTGAGCTCTTCGAGGTGGTCGGCGCCGATGATCCGCGGGTGTCCGCGGCTCGCCGGGCGCTCGCGCGGGCTCTGTTCTAGGCGGGGCGGGGACCCCGGTTCTGACCAGTCGTTAAACATCCCGGCATGTGGTGCCGGAGTGAAAAAATTGACGGAGAAGCGTCACTGCGGCCGCGCTTTGCCAAAACTTGGTAAACGCGGCCGCTGTTACTTCCAGTAAGACAGAGGCGTTGTTCTGTCGGATTCTGTCCCTCGATCAACTACTTTGTCAGCCCCCTGGTTGCCACCCAGCGTCGCCGCCCGAGACCAGCGGGTCGTTGTTCGGTTATCCGGCCGTTACTACCGAGTAACGAAGCCCCTTGTGCGGGCGGCGAGAATGCACCACGATCGGCGACGCTCGGTCCTTTCCCGTACCCCGACAGCCGGTCGGGCGGCGGGATTCCTTGGGTCCCCACCGAGCAGGGTCGGCGGCAGGTGCGCCGGCTCTTGGACAGGGGGGTCTTCGCCCGTGCGGCGAAGCCTGTCCAGCAAGGTTGTGCGTGATGTGTGTCAGGCGCGACCAGTGGTTGTCGCTCGGGGGTGATCGCCGGTGATCGGTGCGCAGTTCGCGCCTCCGAGTGCAGGCGCTCCCCTTCCCGAGGACGTAGCACTTCTCCCATCCCTGCCCGGCTGAGCCGTCCATTTCGACGGGCCAGTCAGGGCCAGGAGATGTACGTCCGAGAAGGAGGACATATGCAGTCCCAGGTGCGTGGCGGGACCAGATGGAAGCGCTTCGCTGTGGTCATGGTGCCCAGCGTCGCAGCGGCCGCATGCGTGGGGGTCGGGCTGGCGCAGGGTGCGCTCGCCGCGTCGTTCAGCGTGTCCGGCCAGGAGTTCAAGGTGTCCGCCGGTCACCTTGAGGGCCAGGGCTTCGCTCAGTACGGCGGTATCGACAGCGGTTACACGTCGACCGACGGTACGAGCAAGACGGTGCACCCGGTCGCGATCTCGTCGTTCAAGACGGCGCAGATCACGAACATGTGCCAGTCGGTCAAGACCGAGATCCCCCTCATAGGCAAGACGTTCTACCTGCGTCTTGACGCGGGTCCGGACGCGAACCACAAGGTCGAGGCCGAGAACCTCTACATCGACGTCTCGCAGCTCGACGCCGATGCGACGTTCAAGAACATCGACATCGGTGTTGCGGTCAAGGACCAGAGCAAGGGTCCCGCGATCAGGAGCGGCGACAACGTCCTGCCCGGCGGCTTCGCCCAGCAGGCCGATTCGGCGGACCTGACCAAGGTCGAGCAGACGGCGTGGGCCACCACGGCGGGCACCTTCAAGCTCAGCGGCCTGAAGATGCGTCTCGGCACCAGCTCCAGCATGGAGTGCTTCTGACGGCAGAGGCCACAGGGTGACTCGGCGCAGCTGAGTCGCTCCAGGGGCGGGGAGGCAGTGTTTCTCCGCCCCGCATGGCCGGCCCGGCTCCCGCCGGACCGCATGCACACAGACAGACTTTCCGGTTCTCCACGCCTACGGCCGAGCCGGTACGTACTTCCGGACCCAGGGAGCATTTTCCATGAGTGCCGAGACTCCGGTCCAGAGCACCGGGACTTTTGACCGGTTGCGCCTGCGATTCCGTGCCTGGCGAGGCCACCGCCCCTTCTGGGCCGGTCTGTTCACGATGCTCGGCGGACTGCCGATCGCCTACTTCCCGTACGCCACGCTCAAGCTGGGCACCATGTCGATCGCCATGGCGACCACCGCGGGTGCGGGCTCCCTCATCATCGGCGTCCTCCTGGTCACCCTGGGCCTGACGATGTGGTTCCAGTACGCCACCCGCGTCTTCGCCGGTGTGGCCGCGATCGTCCTCTCCCTGGTGTCCCTGGTGGTCTCCAACATCGGCGGCTTCATCGTGGGCTTCGTGTTCGCCCTGATCGGCGGAGCACTCGCGGTCTCCTGGGTGCCGGGAGCGCCGCCCCAGCCGCAGCCGCTGCCGGAGGGCGGGACGGACGTGGGCGGTGCGCCCCGGGCCACCGACCCCGACACCGCGATCCTCAGGCCGGTGACGGACGAGCCGGGAACGCCCTACCAGGCGCCGGAGTCCGGACACCAAGGAGCCTCGGGCGGCACGCCCGAGAACACCTGGGCCGCCGACGACGCGAACGGGGGGTCCCGTGTCGGCTGACGAGATTCAAGGCGAGAGCCCTGCGGTCTCGGCCGGGACCAGATCGGGGCCCCGGCACGCGGCGCCCAGGAAGCCGCTGTTCACCAGGTTCCATGTGCCGGCCGGCAAGGCGATAGCCATGGCGGCGATGCCGACCGCGGTGCTCATGGGCATCGGCTTCACTCCGACCCTCGCCCTGGCCGCCGACCAGCCGACCTCGAAGAGCCTGACGGTTGACGAGTACAAGGACTGCGTCACGGCGCTGGACGGCAGTGAGTCGCCGTCCGCCTCGGCGAGTCCCTCGGGCTCCGACGACACCACGGCGACGCCGTCCCCGTCGGCCTCCTCCTCCGGCTCGGGGTCGGACACGGGCTCGGGTTCCGACGGCTCCTCGTCGTCCGGCTCGGATTCGGGTTCGGGCTCCGACGACAAGGCGACGCCCACGCCGACTCCGTCCGCCTCGGCGAGCAAGGAGACCAGTGCCTCGGGCAGCGACACCGCCACGCCGTCCCCGTCGGCCTCCGCGAGCAAGGACAGCAACCTCCTCGAGGACATCGGCGACGCGATAACCGGCATCTTCACGGGCGGCAGCTCGTCGTCGAGCGAGCCCACGAGCGAGCCCAGCGCGACCCCGACACCGTCCGCCTCCGCCTCCGCGAGCGGCTCCGACACCGTGAAGGACACGACCGACAAGGTCACCGACACGGTGAAGGACACCGTCAAGGACACGACCGACAAGGCGTCGAAGGCGGCCGAGGACACCTCCAAGGCCGTCGAGGACACCACGAAGGCGGCGCAGGACGCGGCGGCCGACGCCACGGCCTCCCCGAGCCCGTCGGCGAGCTCCAGCACGGACCCGGCGGACTGCCCGGCCGCCACGGACGACGTGGGCGGCACCGAGCCCGGTATCACGGTGGCGAACAACGCCTGGACGCTCAAGGCCAGTTCGCTGCTGCTGAAGGGCGCCGACTACCAGGGCGTCGTCAAGGTGAAGACGGCCGACGGCCAGTCCAAGAAGGTCCTGAAGTACGTCATCTCCGGCGGCACCGACATCGGCGACCTCCACCAGATCGTCACCGAGCAGGGCCACACGTACCACGTGCAGGCGGGCAAGGGCACCACGTCGACGATCACCGGCGGCGACACGGTGATGTACACCGAGAGCATCTCCGGCAACCTGCTGGGGCTGATCCCGATCACGTTCAGCCCGGACAGCCCGCCGCCGCTGAACATCCCGCTGATCTACTTCACGAACGTGACGGTCAAGCAGGCCGGCCAGTACGGCGGAAACCTGCACGTACCCGGAATGCGCCAGTACAGCGAGTAGTCCCACAGACCCTTCCGGGAGCCGCACAGGACTGTGCCCCGCCGGGCAACCACCCGGCGGGGCACAGTCGCGTCGGAGACCTGAGCACACGCACCGAGGGCGCCCCCTGCGACAGGGGGCGCCCTCGGTGTCGTACAAGAGCCTTCGGGGGCTCGTCAGCTGCCGTCGCCGCCGCCGATGTGGTGGACGCGCAGCATGTTGGTGGTGCCGGCCACGCCGGGGGGCGAGCCCGCGGTGATGATGACGATCTCGCCGGGGTTGAAGCGGCTGATCTTGGCGATCTCCATGTCGACCATGTCGACCATCTCGTCCGTGGTGTTCACGAACGGCACCACGTGCGACTCGACGCCCCAGCTGAGCGTGAGCTGGTTGCGGGTGCTCTCGTCCGTGGTGAACGCGATGATCGGCTGGGACGCGCGGTAGCGCGAGAGGCGGCGGGCGGTGTCACCGGACTGGGTGAAGGCCACCAGGCCACGGCCGCCGAGGAAGTCGGCGATCTCGCAGGCGGCGCGGGCGACCGAACCGCCCTGTGTGCGGGGCTTCTTGCCGGGGACCAGCGGCTGCAGGCCCTTGGACATCAGCTCCTGCTCGGCCGCGGCGACGATCTTCGACATCGTCTTCACGGTCTCGATCGGGTAGGCGCCGACCGAGGACTCCGCGGACAGCATGACCGCGTCCGCGCCGTCCAGGATCGCGTTGGCCACGTCGGAGGCCTCGGCGCGGGTGGGGCGGGAGTTGGTGATCATCGACTCCATCATCTGGGTCGCCACGATCACCGGCTTGGCGTTGCGGCGGCACAGCTCGATGAGGCGCTTCTGCACCATCGGGACCTTCTCGAGCGGGTACTCGACGGCCAGGTCGCCACGGGCCACCATGACGGCGTCGAACGCCATCACGACGCTCTCCATGTTGTCGACGGCCTGCGGCTTCTCCACCTTGGCGATGACGGGGACCCGGCGGCCCTCCTCGTCCATCACCTTGTGGACGTCGTCCACGTCCTTGGCGTCCCGCACGAAGGACAGGGCGACCATGTCGCAGCCCATGCGCAGCGCGAAGCGGAGGTCCTCGACGTCCTTCTCGGACAGCGCCGGGACGTTCACCGCCGCGCCGGGCAGGTTGATGCCCTTGTGGTCGGAGACGACACCGCCCTCGATGACGATCGTCTTGACCCGCGGGCCCTCGACGGCCAGGACCTTCAGCTCGACGTTGCCGTCGTTGATGAGGATCTGGTCGCCGGTGGAGACGTCACCGGGCAGGCCCTTGTAGGTCGTCCCGCAGATGCTCTTGTCACCCGGGACGTCCTCGGCGGTGATGACGAACTCGTCACCGCGCTCCAGCTCGACGGGGCCCTCGGCGAAGGTCTCCAGCCGGATCTTGGGGCCCTGGAGGTCGGCGAGGACACCGATGGCCCGGCCCGTCTCCTTGGCGGCGGCACGGACGCGGTCGTACCGCCCCTGGTGCTCGGCGTGCGTGCCGTGGCTGAAGTTGAAACGGGCCACGTTCATGCCGGCCTCGATCAGCGAGACCAGCATCTCGTGGGAGTCGACCGCGGGGCCGAGAGTACAAACGATTTTCGAACGGCGCATGGGGCGATCCTATCGGTTTGTTTCGCTACGGAATATTCCGTCTGGCGGAAGATACAAATGGGCGGACGCGTGCTCAGTTGCGGTTACCGCTCAGTTGCTTTCATGTCCGACCAGTGCGTAAGTCTGTGTCGCGATTTCCAATTCTTCATCCGTCGGCACCACCGCGATCGCTACTCGTGAGTTCGCCGGCGACACCAGCCGCGGCTCGTCCGCGCGTACGGCGTTCAGCGCCGGGTCGAGCGAGAGTCCCAGCTCCTCAAGGCCCGCCACGGCGGCGGCGCGCACCTCGGCCGCGTTCTCCCCGACGCCGGCCGTGAACGCGATCGCGTCCACCCTGCCGAGCACCGCGTAATAGGCGCCGATGTACTTCTTCAACCGGTGAATGTAGATGTCGAAGGCGAGTCGTGCCTGTTCGTCGCCCTCGTCGATCCGGCGGCGGATCTCCCGCATGTCGTTGTCCCCGCACAGGCCGATCAACCCGCTCTTCTTGTTGAGAAGAGTGTCGATCTCGTCCGTGGACATTCCGCCAACACGCATCAAATGGAAGATGACGGCCGGGTCCATGTCACCGGAGCGCGTACCCATCACGAGCCCCTCCAAAGGCGTCAGCCCCATGGAGGTGTCCACGCACCGGCCGCCCCGCACGGCGGACGCCGAGGCGCCGTTGCCGAGGTGCAGCACGATCACGTTCGCCTCTTCCGGAGACTTCCCCAGCAGCCTCGCCGTCGCCCGGGACACATACGCGTGCGAGGTGCCGTGGAAGCCGTAGCGCCGGATGCGGTGCGCGTCCGCGGTCTCCACGTCGATCGCGTAGCGCGCGGCCGACTCCGGCATCGTGGTGTGGAACGCGGTGTCGAAGACGGCGACCTGGGGCAGGTCGGGGCGCAGCGCCCGCGCGGTGCGGATGCCGGTGAGGTTGGCCGGGTTGTGCAGCGGGGCGACCGGGATCAGCCGCTCGATCTCGGCGAGCACGGCCTCGTCGATCACGGTCGGCTCGGTGAAGGTCTTGCCGCCGTGCACCACGCGGTGGCCGATCGCGGCCAGCTCGGGGGAGTCCAGGCCGAGCCCGTCCTGCGCCAGCTCGTCCGCCACGGCCTTCAGCGCGGCGTCGTGATCGGCGATCGGACCGGTCCGTTCACGTGACGCGCCGCCCTGGGGTGTGTGCCTGAGCCGGGAGCCCGCCTCACCGATGCGCTCGACGAGCCCCACCGCCAGCCGGTTGCTGTCCCGCATGTCGAGCAGCTGGTACTTCAGCGACGAGGAGCCGGAGTTGAGGACGAGGACACGGGTGGCGCTCACTGTGCGGAAACCTTCTCTGTGGCGACGGTCGGGTTCTGGGCCTGGATCGCCGTGATGGCCACGGTGTTGACGATGTCCGAGACCAGGGCGCCCCGGGACAGGTCGTTGACGGGCTTGCGCAGCCCCTGGAGCACCGGGCCGACGGCGATCGCGCCGGCCGAACGCTGCACGGCCTTGTAGGTGTTGTTACCGGTGTTCAGGTCGGGAAAGATCAACACGCTGGCCTGGCCCGCGACTTCGGAGCCCGGCAGCTTGGTCTCCGCCACCGTCGGCTCGACGGCCGCGTCGTACTGGATCGGCCCCTCGATCTTGAGGTCGGGCCGCCGCTGCCGTACCAGCTCGGTGGCCTCGCGCACCTTGTCGACGTCGGCACCCGAGCCCGACGTACCGGTGGAGTACGACAGCATCGCGATCCGCGGCTCCACGCCGAACTGCTCGGCGGTCGCCGCCGACTGGATGGCGATGTCGGCGAGCTGCACGGCGTCGGGGTCGGGGTTCACGGCGCAGTCGCCGTACACGAGCACCTTGTCGGCGAGGCACATGAAGAAGACCGACGAGACGATGTCGGCGTCCGGCTTGGTCTTGATGATCTCGAAGGCCGGGCGGATCGTCGCCGCCGTGGAGTGCACCGAGCCGGACACCATGCCGTCGGCGAGGCCCTCCTGGACCATGAGGGTGCCGAAGTAGTTCACGTCGGAGACGACGTCGTAGGCGAGCTCGACCGTGACGCCCTTGTGGGCCCTGAGGGCCGCGTACTTCTCGGCGAAGGTGTCACGCAGTTCGGAGGTCGCCGGGTCGATCAACTGGCAGTCGCCGAGGTCGATGCCGAGGTCGGCGGCCTTCTTGCGGATCTGGTCGAGCGGGCCGAGCAGGGTGAGGTCGCAGACGCCCCGGCGCAGCAGCACCTCGGCGGCGTGCAGGACGCGCGGCTCGGTGCCCTCGGGCAGGACGACACGGCGCTTGTCGGAGCGGGCCGTCTCCAGGAGCTTGTGCTCGAACATCATCGGGGTGAGGCGGTCGCTGCTCGGTGCGGAGACCCGGCGGGCGAGCTCGGCGGTGTCGGCGTACCGCTCGAAGAGGCCGAGCGCGGTCTCCGCCTTTCGGGGGGTGGCCGCGTTCAACTTCCCTTCCAAAGCGAAGAGTTCGGCGGCGGTGGGGAAGCTGTTGCCGGGCACGGAGAGGACCGGGGTGCCGGGGGCGAGGCGGGCGGCGAGGGTGAGGACGGCGTCGCTCGGCACCTCGTTCAGGGTGAGCAGCACGCCCGCTATGGGCGGGGTGCCGGCGCTGTGCGCGGCGAGCGAGCCGACGACCAGGTCCGCGCGGTCGCCCGGGGTGACCACCAGACAGCCCGGGGTGAGGGCGTTCAGGAAGTTCGGCAGCATCGCGCCGCCGAAGACGAAGTCCAGCGCGTCCCGGGCGAGCCCGGAGTCGTCCCCGAGGACGACCCGGGCGCCGAGGGCCTGGCCGATCTGGGCGACGGTGGGTGCGGCGAGGGCGGGCTCGTCCGGCACGACGTAACAGGGCACGGGCATCGGGCCGGACAGCCGCTCGGCGATCTCGTCCCGGTCCTCGCGTGCCACCCGGTTGGTGACCATGGCGAGGACGTCGCAGCCCAGCCCGTCGTAGGCCCGGTAGGCGTTGCGGGTCTCCGCGAGCACCGACTCGGCGGGCTGCCCCCGGCCGCCCACGACCGGGATCACGGCGGCGCCGAACTCGTTGGCGAGCCGGGCGTTGAGGGAGAGCTCGTCCGGGAGCTGGGTGTCGGCGAAGTCGGTGCCGAGGACCAGGACGACGTCGAAGTCGCGGGCCACCAGGAGGAAGCGGTCGACGAGGGTGGAGACCAGCTCGTCGGTGCCGCGCTCGGCCTGCAGCGCGGAGGCCTCGTGGTAGTCGAGGCCGTAGACGGTGGCCGGGTCCTGGGAGAGCCGGTAGCGGGCGCGCAGCAGCTCGAAGAGCCGGTCGGGACTGTGGTGCACCAGCGGCCGGAACACCCCCACCCGGTCGACCTGGCGGGTCAGCAGCTCCATGACCCCCAGTTCGACGACCTGGCGGCCGTCGCCGCGGTCGATACCGGTCACGTACACGCTGCGGGTCACGCGAGTTCACTCCGTTTCCTGTACGGCATAAAAATCGCCCACCGAGGTGAGCAGAACCCTCTTGACAGTACCTCGATCGATGGTTAAGGCGCCCGTCAGCACTGCATGCGACGGGGGCGTGGGGGACGTGAAAGAATCGGATCTGGCTCACCGGTATCAACAGCGAGCAGGAGACACAGCACGATGCGTATCGGAGTTCTCACCGCAGGCGGCGACTGCCCTGGTCTGAACGCAGTGATCCGGTCGGTCGTGCACCGAGCGGTCGACAATTACGGCGACGAGGTCATCGGCTTCGAGGACGGCTACGCGGGCCTCCTGGACGGCCGCTACCGCGCCCTCGACCTGGACAGCGTCAGCGGCATCCTGGCCCGCGGCGGCACCATCCTCGGCTCCTCCCGCCTGGAGCGCGACCGGCTGCGCGAGGCGTGCGAGAACGCCTCCGACATGATCCACGAGTTCGGCATCGACGCGCTCATCCCGATCGGCGGCGAGGGCACCCTCACGGCCGCGCGGATGCTGTCCGACGCGGGCCTGCCGGTCGTCGGCGTCCCGAAGACCATCGACAACGACATCTCCTCCACCGACCGCACCTTCGGCTTCGACACCGCGGTCGGCGTCGCCACCGAGGCGATGGACCGCCTCAAGACCACCGCCGAGTCCCACCAGCGCGTGATGGTCGTCGAGGTCATGGGCCGGCACGCGGGCTGGATCGCCCTGGAGTCCGGCATGGCCGCCGGCGCCCACGGCATCTGCCTGCCCGAGCGCCCCTTCAACCCGGCCGACGTGGTCAAGATGGTCGAGGAGCGTTTCGCCCGCGGCAAGAAGTTCGCCGTCATCTGCGTCGCCGAGGGCGCCCACCCCGCCGAGGGCTCCATGGACTACGGCCACGGCGCGATCGACCAGTTCGGCCACGAGCGCTTCCAGGGCATCGGTACGGCCCTGGCGTACGAGCTGGAGCGCCGGCTCGGCAAGGAGGCCAAGCCGGTCATCCTCGGCCATGTGCAGCGCGGCGGCGTGCCCACCGCGTACGACAGGGTCCTCGCCACCCGCTTCGGCTGGTACGCGGTGGAGGCCGCGCACCGGGGCCAGTTCGGCAGGATGACCGCGCTCAACGGCACCGACATCGTGATGGTGCCGCTCGCCGAGGCGGTCACCGAGCTGAAGACGGTCCCGAAGGACCGGATGGACGAGGCGGAGTCGGTCTTCTAGGGACGGGCCGTTCCGCTACGGCCGTCCCCCGACCGCCTCCCAGAACCGCTCCACGATGTCGTCCAGGAACTCCTGGCCGCCCTCCCCGGCGTCCGCGGCGCCGCCGCCCCAGCTCAGGGTGGACACCATCTGCCCCTGGTACTGCCGGTGCAGCTCCTGCAGGGTGTCCTCCACCAGGTGCCGGTCCAGGGGCACGATCTTCGCGACCTGACGGACGTAGGCCTGCCAGCGGGTGCCGACCGCGCCGCGCAGGCACTCGGCGAGCCGGTTCTCGCGGCCGGTGACGGCGACGAAGTCCGGCAGGTTCAGCTCCAGCAGGTCGGCCAGGGCGGTGGACTGGCGGTCGGTGCCGTGCCACTCGTCGTGCTCCTCCATGCCGAGGTAGACGAGCAGGTCGAGACCGACGGCGCGGGCGACGTCCTCGGGCGCGATGCCGCGTGCGACGCGGTGCTCGCGCAAGGTGCGGGGGCGGCCGATGAGTTCACCGGGCGAGCACCACAACACGCCCGCGAGAGCGGTGAGTTCCGGACTGGTCGGGCAGACGATCCCGCGCTCCCAGGCGACGACGAGATCCGGGGCGACGTAGGGCAGCCCGTACGAGACGCGCAGCCCGTAGGCCACATGCTCGGGCCCCATGCCGAGGGCGACACGGAGTCTGCGGGCGGTGAGGTTGTCGAAGGGCGGTCCGGGCTGGTTCGGCAGGGCGGGGGGTCGGCGCACGGGCCACAAATTAGGGGCGTGACGGTGCGGTGACTACGGTCTGTTCGGCCAGGATCACGGATTGTAGGAACCTACGGTTTCGGCCGTGGGTTCGGGCTGGCCGAAGATCGTCTGTCGGCGGCGCGGAGGGGGTGGCGAGGATGGCGCCGGGCGCCCGGACGGGTGGCCGGAAAGAGGTGCGATCTTCGTGTACGAAGTGAATGGCAAGGTAGAGGGGCATATTCGCGAGCGGCTGCTGGCGCCGAACTTCTGGCATCTCGCGACCGTCGGCCCGGACGGAGCGCCGCAGGTCTCGCCCATGTGGGCGGACCTCGAAGGTGAGTACGTCATGGTCAACACGGCGATCGGGCGGGTGAAGGAGGAAAACCTGCGGCGCAATCCGAACGTCTCCCTCTCCCACCACGACCCCGAGAACCCCTACGACCGGGTCGAGATCCGGGGTCGCGTCGTCCGCTTCGTGGAGGGCGAGGAGGCGGAGCGCTCCATGGACCGGCTCACGCGGAAGTACATCGGGGAGGAGCGGTACCCGTGGTTGCTGCCGGGGGAGCGGCGGGTGATGCTGCTGATCGAGCCGGTGCGGGTGCGCCGGGTCGTGGGGGTGGAGCCGTTCCGCCCCGGGGTGCTGCCGCAGGACTGAGGGCGTGCGGCCGGGTCCCGGGGGGACGGCCTGAGGGGACCGGGGGCGGTGGGGCGCACCGGTACGCGCCCAGGGCCCTTCTGATGGATCTCCGCGGCGTCGCGACGCCCGGCACGCCCCCTCGCCGCACGGCGCGAAGGGCCAGGTGGCTCCGCCACATGACCCTCCACACCGCACGCCGAGCGCACGCACCGAACGCCGCTCCTTCTCCCACGGAGATCCATCAGAAGGGCCCTAGGGCTGCCGGTGTGTGACCCACCGGTACTGCAACTCCGGCCGCCCCACCGTCCCGTACTGCGGACTGCGTGCCGCCCGGCCCGCGTCGACCAGATGCTCCAGGTAACGGCGGGCCGTGATCCGGGAGATGCCGACCACCTCGGCGAGCCCGGTCGCCGTGAGCCCCTCCGCGCAGTCCCGCAGGGCCACCGTCACGCGCTCCAGGGTCGGCGCGCTGAGCCCTTTGGGCAGGGCGGCCGGACCCGGTGCCCGGAGCGTGGCCAGCGCACGGTCGACCTCGTCCTGGCCGCTCGCCTCGCCGGCCGCCGCGTGGAACTCGGCGTAGCGGATCAGCCGGTCGCGGAGGGTGGCGAAGGTGAACGGCTTCAGGACGTACTGCACGACGCCGAGCGAGACGCCCTCGCGGACGACCGTCAGATCCCGGGCCGACGTCACCGCGATCACGTCGGCCTGGTGCCCCGCCGCCCGCAGCGAGCGCGCCAACTGCAGACCGTGCCCGTCCGGCAGGTGCAGGTCGAGAAGGAGCAGGTCCACGGCCGTACGGTCCAGCAGCCGCCGGGCCTCCGCTCCCGTGTGCGCCTTGCCGACGGCCGTGAAGCCGGCCACCCGGTTCACGTACATGACATGGGCGTCGGCGGCGACCGGGTCGTCCTCGACCACCAGAACACGGATGGACTGCTCACCGGTCATACGTCACCTCCGGGAACCACGGCACCTTCGGGGACCCGGGAGGTGTCGGTGGCGCCGGGTCCGCTGGATGCGCGGGGCTCGTCCGGGGCGTCGGTGGTGCGGGGCTCGGCGTGGGGGGTGTCGGGGGGGTTTCCCAGAGGGAGGTGGACCTCGAACTCCGCGCCGCCCCCTTCGGCCTCCGCCACCGTCAGAGTTCCCCTGCAGCGGGTGACCGCCTGCCGTACGAGGGCCAGGCCGAGGCCGCGTCCGCCCGGACCCGCCGGCTTGGTGGAGTAGCCGCGCTGGAAGACCGCCTCGGCGTGGGCGGGGTCGACGCCCTCGCCGGTGTCCGAGACCCGCAGGAGCAGCCCGCCGTCCGCCGCGTACGCGGTCACCGTCACCCGCGCCCGCAGGCTCCCCTGGGCCGCGTCGACCGCGTTGTCGATGAGGTTGCCGAGGATCGTCACCAGGTCCCTGGCCGGCAGCGAGGGAGGCAGCACTCCGTCGTCCAGGCGGCTGTCGTCCGACACGACCAGCTCCACGCCCCGCTCGTTGGCCTGGGCGGTCTTGCCCAGCAGGAGGGCGGCCAGGACCGGCTCGCCCACCGCCGCCACCACCTGGTCGGTGAGCGCCTGCGCCAGCTCCAGCTCCGCCGTCGCGAAGTCCACCGCCTGTTCCGCGCGGCCCAGTTCGATCAGGGAGACGACCGTGTGCAGCCGGTTCGCCGCCTCGTGGGCCTGGGAGCGCAGGGCCTGGGTGAAGCCGCGTTCGGAGTCCAACTCACCCATCAGGGACTGGAGTTCGGTCACATCGCGCAGGGTGACCACGGTGCCGCGCTGCTCTCCGCCGGAGACCGGGGAGGTGTTGACGACCAGAACCCGTGAGGCCGTCAGATGCACCTCGTCGACCCGCGGCTCCGAGGCGAGCAGCGCACCCGTCAGCGGCGCCGGCAACCCGAGGTCCGCGACCGACCGCCCGATCACCCCGTGGTCCGAGGACACCCCCAGCAACTCCCGCCCGCCGTCGTTGATCAGCGCGACACGGTACTGCCCGTCCAGCATCAGCAGCCCCTCGCGCACGGCGTGCAGGGTGGCCTGGTGATAGTCGTGCATCCGGCTGAGCTCGGCCGCGTTCATGCCGTGGGTGTGGCGGCGCAGCCGCGCGTTGACGACGTACGTGCCGACGGCGCCGAGTGCGAGCGAGCTGCCCGCGACGACGAGCAGGGCCGTGAGCTGGTCCTGCACCCGCTCGCTGATCTTCTCGACCTGTATGCCGGCGCTGACCAGGCCGATGACCCGTCCGCGGTCGTCCTTGACGGGGGTGACCGCCCGGACCGAGGAGCCCAGGGTGCCCGTGTAGGTCTCCGTGAAGGTATCGCCCCTGAGGGCGCGTTCGGTGTTGCCGAGGAAGTGCTTGCCGATCTGCTTCTCGTCGGGGTGGGTCCAGCGGATGCCCTGCGGACTCATGATCGTGACGAAGTCGACCTCGGTGTCGGCCATGACCCTGAGCGCGTACGGCTGGAGTTCGGCCGTCGGGTGCGGGGTGCCGATCGCCTGCCGTACGGAGGGGGAGTCCGCGACCGCCCGCGCCACCGCCCTGGCCTGACTGCGCGCCGCCTCCTCGGCCTGGCCGCGGTCGCTGACGTAGGTGAACAGCGCGTATCCCGCGACGACCACCGCGATCAGCACGGCCTGCATGGCGAAGAGCTGGGCCGCCAGGCTGCGGGGTCTCGGAACCGAGGGGATGCGCATGCCGTCAGTCTGCCCCATGGCCGATTTTCACCGCTCCCCCCGCGGGCAGGGGAAAATTCCAGGTCCGGGCGGGCGCGGCCGGGCAGAGACCCTCCGGATCACGGGGCGCGAGATCATGCCCCGCTGAACCGCCCGGTGAACTCAATGAACGGAAGGGTGACCGCCCTCACAGGGCAGGGGATAGTCACGGCATTCCTCAAAGCCCGGACGTGAGCCGCACGCCGGTCATCCCGACGAAGACGTCAAGGAGGGCAGCCGTGGCCGCCAGCACCCCCGATACGGCACCTGCCGCACCCGCGAAGCGGGACCGCACCCACTATCTGTACATCGCGGTGATCGTCGCGGTGGCCATCGGAATCACCGTCGGCCTGGTCGCGCCCGACTTCGCGGTCGAGCTGAAGCCGATCGGCACCGGGTTCGTGAACCTGATCAAGATGATGATCTCGCCGATCATCTTCTGCACGATCGTGCTCGGCATCGGATCGGTCCGCAAGGCCGCCAAGGTCGGCGCCGTCGGCGGTATCGCGCTGGCCTACTTCACGGTCATGTCGCTGGTCGCGCTGGGCATCGGCCTGGTCGTCGGCAACATCCTGGAGCCCGGCACCGGCCTCCACATCACCGACTCGGTCAAGGACGCCGGTCACGCGCAGATCGACGCGGAGGCCAAGAGCACCACGGAGTTCCTGCTCGGCGTCATCCCGAAGACGTTCGTCTCCGCCTTCACCGAGGGCGAGGTCCTCCAGACCCTGCTGATCGCCCTGCTCGTCGGGTTCGCGCTGCAGGCCATGGGCCCGGTCGGACAGCCGGTGCTGCGCGGTGTCGAGCACATCCAGCGGCTCGTCTTCCGCGTCCTGTCCATGGTCATGTGGGCCGCCCCGCTCGGTGCCTTCGGCGCGATGGCCGCCGTGGTCGGTTCCGCCGGTGTCGACGCCCTCAAGAGCCTCGCCGTCCTGATGCTCGGCTTCTACGTCACCTGCATCCTGTTCGTCTTCATCGTGCTCGGCACGCTGCTGCGGGTCGTCGCCGGACTGAACATCCTCACGCTCTTCAAGTACCTGGGCCGCGAGTTCCTGCTGATCCTGTCGACCTCCTCCTCCGAGTCCGCGCTGCCGCGGGTCATCGCGAAGATGGAGCACCTGGGCGTCAGCAAGCCGGTGGTCGGCATCACCATCCCGACCGGCTACTCCTTCAACCTCGACGGCACCATGATCTACATGACCATGGCCTCGCTGTTCATCGCCGACGCCATGGGTACGCCGATGGCCGTCAGCGAGCAGATCCCGCTGCTGCTGTTCCTGTTCGTCGCCTCGAAGGGCGCCGCCGGTGTCACCGGTGCCGGTATGGCGACCCTGGCCGGCGGCCTCCAGTCGCACAAGCCCGCCCTGGTGGACGGCATCGGCCTGATCGTCGGCATCGACCGCTTCATGAGCGAGGCGCGCGCCCTGACCAACTTCGCGGGCAACGCCGTCGCCACCGTCCTGATCGGCACCTGGACCAAGGAGATCGACCGCGAGCGCGTCGACCAGGTGCTCGCCGGTCATCTGCCCTTCGACGAGAAGACGCTCCTCGACCACGACGACGAGCCCGCCGCCGAGCCCGACCTCCCCGGGCAGGGCGACAAGGAGCTCGCCAAGGCCTGAGCGGCCTGGACCCGTGGCCGCAGGGCCACCAAGAGCGGAGCCGGGCCCGACCTGAACCCGGGCCCGGCTCACCCACCCCGGGCGGCCGGGTACTCCCCCGTAGCCCGGCCGCCCGGGCCCCCTCCCCACGAAGAACTCAGTCGTTCAGCTTCGCCACCAGTGCGGTGGCCAGAGAGGCGGGCACGCCCGCCGCGGTCAGAGTCGTGACCGCGGCGGAGCGGCCCGCCTCCTCCGTTGTCAGCAGGCCGTCGTTCACCGCCTCCATCACCGCGAACAGCATCTGCTCGTGGACGTACGCCAGCGCGGACGCGGGCAGCGGTGACACGAAGACGCCCTCGTCGAGGCCGCGCTGGAGCAGCTCGGTGCAGGCGGCGCGTACGGGGGCCAGCCGCTCACGGATGCCCTGCCCGGTCGCGCTGCGCTGCGCGAGACTCACCAGGATCCGATAACGGTCGGCGACCTCCCAGACCGCGAGCACGGAGCCCGCCACGGCCTGTGCGAGATCCCGGGTCCCCTCCCGCCCCGCCGTGTGAGCGGCGGCCACCGCCTCCGCGGCACCGTCGGCGAGGGTGCCGATCAGCGCCTCACGGCTCGGGAAGTGGCCGTACACCGTCCGCCGTACGACCCCTGCGGCGCGGGCGATCTGCTCCATGGACGCGT
Organism: Streptomyces sp. NPDC031225; assembly: GCF_055570355.1. Lineage (NCBI taxonomy): Bacteria > Bacillati > Actinomycetota > Actinomycetes > Kitasatosporales > Streptomycetaceae > Streptomyces > Streptomyces sp. NPDC031225. The sequence continues at coordinate 152,385 of NZ_JBVIHJ010000019.1, forward strand.
CCGGGTCGCGCAGCAGCTCGGCGAGCGCGACGTCGAGGATGCGGCGGCGGTTGGCATCTGCGCGACTGGAGTGGCCCGTGGTCATGGGCGCCATTGTGCCTCTCCCGGCCGTTCTTGCACGGAGTTGTGCAATAGTCCCGCCTTGCGCAACCACTGGTACCGGCCTCCGCCGTCTCACCGAACTCTTACCCGGTCCCACTAGCGTCCCGTCCCCGGAAGGCACGCTTTCTCATCGGAGGCACACGGGGGATGAAGATCGACTGGGACCGGCGGACGTGTGCGCGCCGCGGTCACGTCACGTACGCGCCGGACGAGCCCCGGCTGCGGGAGCGGCTGTCGGCCGAGACCGCCCTCGGGGAGGCCTGGCGGTGCCTGCGCTGCGGTGACTTCGCCCTCGGCGAGCCGCACGGCTCGGGCCCCGCGGACCACGCGCCCCTCGTGCCGCGCGGCAAGGTGCTCAGGGATCTGTTCGTCCTTCGCTTCCTCGCGATCGAGCGGGCGGTGCGCGGGGTGTTCATCGTGCTGGCCGCGGTGGCGGTGTGGAAGTTCAGCAACAGCCAGGACGCGGTGCGCAGGCTCTTCGACGAGTATCTGGACGTCTTCCGGCCGGTGTTCAGGCACTTCCACTACGACCTCGACCACTCGCCGATCGTCGACACCGTCCAGAAGACCTTCGGGTACAAGCACAACACCCTTGTCCTGGTGGCCGTGCTGCTGCTGGCGTACGCCCTGATCGAACTCGTCGAGGCGGTCGGCCTCTGGTACGCCAAGCGCTGGGCGGAGTACCTGACGGTCGTCGCGACGGCCGCCTTCCTCCCCCTGGAGATCTACGAACTCACCGAGCACATCAGCTGGTTGAAGATCGGCACGCTGGTGCTGAATGTGCTTGCCGTCCTCTACATCCTCCTCGCCAAGCGCCTGTTCGGCCTGCGCGGCGGCCACCGGGCCTTCGAGGAGGAACGGCAGAGCGCGTCCCTGCTGGAGGTCGAGGAGGCGGCGAGGGCGGTCGCCGTATAGGCCCTGCCGTCACCTTCGGGAGGCATGAGGCCCGCCCTCCGGGCGGCGACGGGAAGGTGACCGCAGGCTCTAGGTGGGCTCGGCCCACGGGTCGGTGATCTCCCGCAGCAGGGTCAGCGCCTCGCGCAGCTGCTTCATGCGGCGCCTGCCGAGGGTGCTGGACACCGACGAACTCTGGCGGATCGTGGACCGGGAGCGGGCGAGCCTCGCAGACCTTCTGGAGAGCCTCGGCCCCGAGGAGTGGGAGACGCGCACCCGGTGCGGTGACTGGCGGGTGCGGGACGTCGCCGCACATCTCACCGTCGCGGCACGCTTCTCCTACGGCCGGGTCGTACGCGAGATGGTCCGCGCCCGGGGCGACTGGAACCGGATGATCCACGACTCGGCGGTCCGTGAGGCCGAGCTGCCGGCCACCGCGATCGTCGCCAACCTGCGCTCGATCATCGGCTCCCGCCGCCTCGCCCCGACCACCTCGCCCCGCGAACCTCTCCTCGACCTCCTCGTCCACGGCCAGGACATCGCCCTCGCCCTCGGCCGGGAACGCCCGGTACCCCCGGCGGCCGCCCGGGACGCCGCGGACCGGGTGTGGACGATGCGTTTCCCGCCGCGTCCCTGGCCCCTGCCGAAGGCCCGGCTGGTCGCCACCGACATCGAGTGGACGCGCGGGCGGGGCGAAGAGGTCCGCGGCCCGATCACCTCCTTGCTCCTGCTGCTCACCGGACGCCCGGAAGCGGCCGGTGAGTGGGCCGAGCGCGCGGGGGAGCCGTGGACGGGGGTCGCGGCTCCCCGGTGACGGCCGGCGTGCGCCGGGCCCGGGCCGCCTGCCCGTGATGGTCGGGCGGAGTGCCGGGGGGTCGCGGCTCCCCGTGACGGCCGGCGTGCGCCGGGCCTGGGCCGGCTCCACGTGACGTTGGGACGGAGTGCCACGGTGTCGTGCTGGTGGACTGGCGGAGCCGGACGCTGTTGCGGCACCAGGGTGAGACGGGCGACGGACGGTCCCGGTGACAGAGGTGGTCGCCTGTTCGGGCAGGGAGCCGCGGAATCCCCGGGCTTCAGCCCGCGGAGCATGTCAACGCATCCAGGCGTTCATTCCGGTACACCGCTCTTGCCTTGACGTCGGCGTCAAGGACTACGTTCATGCCCATGCGAATCGGCGAGCTGGCCGCACGGGCCGGGACCACGACGCGGACGCTGCGCTACTACGAGGCGCGGGGCCTGTTGCCCGCCCGGCGGGGGCACAACGGATACCGGACCTACGACGAGGACGACCTGAGGCTGCTCCGGCAGATCAGGACGCTCCAGGACTTCGGGTTCGACCTGGAGGAGACGCGGCCGTTCGTGGAGTGTCTGCGGGCCGGGCACCCCGAGGGTGATGCGTGCCCCGCCTCGCTCGCGGTCTACCGGCGCAAGCTCGGTGATCTGGACGCGCTGATCGGCGAGTTGCAGACCGTGCGGGCCCAGGTCGGGCAGCAGCTGGAACGGGCCGAGCGGGCGCGGGACGGCCTGGCCGCCGAGGCGGAGGTTCCGGGCGGTCCGGAACCGGTGTGCGAACTGGGAGGGGATTACAGGTGATCAGGGCAGCGGGTGTGACCGAGGTGACGGACACGGACTTCGAGGCGGAGGTGATCGGTTCGGACCTGCCGGTACTGGTGGAGTTCACCGCCGACTGGTGCCCGCCGTGCCGGCAGATGGGGCCGGTGCTCACGGCTCTCGCCGCGGAGGAGAGCGAGCGGTTCAAGGTGGTCCAGCTGGACGTCGACACGAACCCCCTGACCACGAACGCCTACCAGGTGCTGTCGATGCCGACCTTCATGGTGTTCCGGAACGGCGAGCCGGTGCGCTCGATGGTGGGGGCCAGGCCCAAGCGGCGGCTGCTGGAGGAGCTGGCGGACGTACTGTGACCTGACGGCATACGAAGAAATCCCCCGGGCAATTGTGCCCGGGGGATTTCTTTGGGTATATTCAATGATTCGCGACTTCAATATGATTAAGGTCGCGAAGAAGTTTAGTAGGCACAGTATATCCGGGCGGGAGTGGAATTGTCAAACACCGGTTTGCCAGACCATGAAATCAAGCGTGAACAGGAATTCATCGACGACCTGTACGCGCACGTGGACGCTCTGCGCGGCAACACCGAGACGTCGGTCACCGACGCGCTCGCCCAGGGCAACACCCCCATGCAGGCCCGGCTGGAACGGGACATCCTGGTCGCCGAGCGCTCCGGGCTGCTGGCCGCGCTGAACGCCGTCGACGGCTCGCTGTGCTTCGGCCGGATCGACCTGACCTCGGGCGTCACCCACCACATCGGCCGGATCGGCCTGCGCGCCGACGACACCGAGCGCACCCCCGTCCTCATCGACTGGCGGGCCGACGTCGCCCGCCCCTTCTACCTGGCCACCGGCCACACCCCGATGGGTCTGCGCCGCCGCCGGCACATCGGCACCGACGGCCGCCGGGTGACCGACCTGCACGACGAGATCCTCGACCTGGGCGACCAGGAGCGCACCGGCCACGAGGACCCGACCGGCGACGCCGTGCTGCTCGCCGCGCTCAACTCCGCGCGCACCGGCCGCATGAGCGACATCGTGCAGACCATCCAGGCCGAACAGGACGAGATCATCCGCGCCCCCCACCGCGGGGTACTGGTGGTGGAGGGCGGCCCGGGCACCGGAAAGACGGCGGTGGCCCTGCACCGGGCCGCCTATCTCCTGTACGAACACCGGGAGTTGCTCGCCAAGCGGGCCGTGCTGATCGTCGGCCCCAACCCGGCCTTCCTCGGCTACATCGGCGAGGTGCTGCCCTCGCTGGGCGAGACCGGGGTGCTCCTCGCGACGGTCGGCGAGCTCTTCCCCGGCGTGAAGGCGACGGAGACCGACAGCCGTGCGGCGGCCGCGGTGAAGGGGCGCGCCACCATGGCGGACGTCCTCGCCGACGCCGTACGCGGCTGGCAGGCACTGCCCGACCCGGTGATCGCGATCGAGCACGACCGTGAGGTCCTGATGCTCGACGACGGTCTGGTGAAGGTCGCCCGCGAGCGCACCCGTGCCGTCGGACTGCCGCACAACGTGGCCCGGGAGCACTTCGAGGGGCACATCCTCAACACGCTCACCGAGCTGTATGCCGAGCGGGTAGGCACCGACCCGTACGACGGCAGCAGCCTCCTCGATCCGAGCGACATCACCCAGATCCGTGACGAGATCGCCGAGAATCCCGAAGTCTGGGCCGCCATCGACCAGTTGTGGCCGCGGATCACCCCGCAGCGACTGGTCGCGGACTTCCTCGCCGACCCCGTCGGCCACCTCCCCGACGAGGACGCGACCGCGATCCGGCGTCCGGTGACCCGCGGGTGGACCGTGGCCGACGTACCCCTGCTCGACGAGGCCGCCGAACTCCTCGGGGTGGACGAGCGGGTGGCGCGGGCACGCGCCGATCGCGAGCGGGAGAACCAGGTCGCGTACGCGCAGGGCGTGCTGGACGTGTCGTACGCCTCGCGGACCTACGAGTTCGAGGACAAGGACGCGGAGGACTCCGAGGTCCTGTCCGCGCACGACATCATCGACGCCGAGCGGTTCGCCGAGCGGCAGGAGCAGGACGACCACCGCAGCGCCGCCGAGCGCGCGGCGGCCGACCGCACCTGGGCGTTCGGGCACATCATCGTCGACGAGGCGCAGGAGCTGTCGCCGATGGCCTGGCGGCTGCTCATGCGGCGCAGCCCGACCCGTTCGATGACCCTGGTCGGCGACCCGGCGCAAACCGCGGAAGCGGCGGGCGTCGGCTCCTGGGAGCGCATCCTGGAGCCGTACGTCGAGGACCGCTGGGAGCACACCCGGCTGGGCGTCAACTACCGCACCCCGGCAGAGATCATGGACCTCGCGGCGGCCGTGGTGCGCGCCGAGGACCCCGGCTTCGAGCCGCCGAGTTCGGTGCGCTCCACCGGGGAACGGCCATGGGTGCGCGCCACCGACGACCTGCCGGGCGCGGTCGCCGAGGCGGTGAGGGAACTGACCCCGGCCGAGGGGAGGCTCGCCGTCATCGCCCCGCGCCATCTGCACCGCAGGCTGGCGGCCCGCCTCGACGGAGTGACGGCGGGCGCCGAGCCGGATCTCACGCGGACCGTCGTGCTCCTCGACCCGCGGCAGTCCAAGGGGCTCGAGTTCGACTCGGTGCTCGTGGTCGAACCGGCCCTGTACGGCACCAGCGATCTCTATGTCGCGCTCACCCGGGCGACCCAGCGGCTGGGGGTGCTGCACACGGGCCGGCTGCCGAAGGCGCTGGTCACCACCTGAGTACCAGTCGTCACCCTGGCGTAACAGTTCACGCCGGAGTCACTGCGTGTGCACGGTTCGTACGGTATGCGTGTGCGGTATGGAAGCCCATTCCCATCCCATCCCGCCGGCCGACGGCCCCACACTCGGGTCGCTGCCCGTCGAGCCGCTGCTCACCGCCGAGTTCGACGTCGACCCCGGCGCGGTGTACGAACGGCTGCGCGGCACCTACGGTCCTGTCGCGCCGGTCTCTCTGCTGGGAGTGCCGGTGTGGCTGGTGCTCGGGTACACCGAGGTCACCGAGGTGCTGCGGAACGAGGGTCTGTGGCGCCGGGACGTGCGGTGCTGGCGGGTCCGGGCCGAGGGGCGGCTGCCGCGGGACTGGCCCCTGCTGGCCGGTTACGAGGTACGGCAGACGATGTTCATGGACGACGAGGAGCATCTGAGGGCCCGGCGCACGCACCACTCGGCGCTGAGTCCCTTCCAGGACGCGCGGAGCCCGGAGGGCTGGGAGCTGCGGGCCGCGGTCGCGCGGTACGCCGACGAACTGGTCGGCATGCTGGCGGCGGAGTCCGGGTCCGTGGGGTTCGCGGATCTCGGGGCGCAGTACACGCGGCCCCTGCTGCTCATGGTCACGACCAAGTTGTTCGGCTGCCCTGTGGAGTTGGGCGACGAACTGGTCATGGACCTGTGGCGGATGCTGGACGGCGGCCCCGACTCGGGGCCCGCGACCGGACGGTCGCTCGGTGCCTTCACCCGGCTCGCCGCCCACCGCAGGGCCCGCCCCGGGGACGACCTCACGTCCTACATGCTGCTCGCGGACCCCGGCCTGACGGACGAGCAGTTGGGGCGCGAGCTGTTCATGAACGCCGTGTACCTGAACGACATCACCGGGAACATGGTGCTCAACACCTTGTTGGAGGTGTTGCGGGGGAACGCGACGGTCCGGCGGAGTCTGTCGGCGGGGCAGCTCGGGGAGACGGTCAACCGGGCGGCACTCGCCAATCCTCCGGTGGCCAACCTGTGCTTTCGCTTCGCGGCGCGGGACGTGCGGTTGGGGGATGTGTGGGTACGGGCGGGGGACGCCGTGTCCGCGTCCGCCGCGGCCGCCCACCGCGACCTGCTGGCGATCAGCTCCTCCCACCTCGTGGGGGCCACGGTGTCCACCCGGGCGCATCTGGGGTGGGGGGCCGGGCCGCACCAATGTCCCAGCGCGGCGCGGGAGTTGGGCGGGATGATCGTGACGACGGCGGTGGGTCGGGTGCTGGACCACTTCGTCCGCGCGGAACTGACGCTGCCGCCGGATCAGTTGCCGTGGCGGTCGGGGCCGGTGGTGCGGGGGCTGCGGTTGTTGCCGGTGCGGTATGAGTTGGGGGCGCGGGTTCCGGTGGCGAGTCGGGGGGAACCGGCTGTGGCGAAGCCGTCCGAGACCGGGCTGCTGGCGGCCTTGCGCAAGTTCATGTTCGGGGGGCGCTGAAGGCTTTTTCTCGCCCCCGCCGCCCCTTCCCGTCCCGTCGTGAAGGGGGCTCCGCCCCCTTCGACCCCCGCTCCTCAAACGCCGGAGGGGCTGATTTCAGCCCCTCCGGCGTTTGCCGGTCCCGGGACCTACGCCGGCCGCAGCCACACCGTGGCCAGGGGTGGCAGGGTCAGTTGGATGCTGGCCGGGCGGCCGTGCCAGGGCTGGGGGTCCGGTTTCAGGACGTCCGGGTTGGTTATGTCGCCGCCGCCGTACTTGGCCGTGTCGGTGTTGAGGGACTCCAGCCACGCGGGAACGTCGTCGGGGGCGCCGAGACGGTAACCGGGGCGGGCCACGGGGGAGAGGTTCGAGACCGCGAGCAACGGGTTGCCGTCAGCGTCGTAACGGAGGAAGGCGAACACGTTGTCCTCGGCCGCGTCGCCCACGATCCACTGGAACCCGGCGGGATCGGTGTCGCGCTGCCACAGCGCCGGGGTGTGGCGGTAGACGACGTTCAGGTCCCGGACCAGGTCGCGGACGCCCCGGTGGTCGGCCTCCGCCCCGTAGGCCGGGTCGAGGAGCCACCAGTCCGGGCCGTGGGTCTCGGACCACTCCGCGCCCTGGGCGAACTCCTGGCCCATGAAGAGGAGTTGCTTACCGGGATGCGCCCACATGAAGGCCAGATACGCGCGCAGGTTGGCCCGCTGCTGCCACCAGTCGCCGGGCATCTTCGACACCAGCGACCGCTTGCCGTGCACGACCTCGTCGTGGGAGATGGGCAGGACGTAGTTCTCGCTGTACGCGTACACCATCGAGAACGTCATCTCGTGGTGGTGGTACCTGCGGTGGACCGGCTCGTGGGCCATGTAGTCCAGCGAGTCGTGCATCCAGCCCATGTTCCACTTCAGGCCGAAGCCGAGGCCGCCGAAGCCCCCGGGGCCCATGTGGTGCGTCGCGCGGGTCACACCGTCCCAGGCCGTGGACTCCTCGGCGATCGTCACCACGCCGGGGACCCGGCGGTACACGGTCGCGTTCATCTCCTGGAGGAAGTCCACCGCGTCCAGGTTCTCCCGGCCGCCGTGCACGTTCGGGACCCACTGGCCAGGCTCGCGCGAGTAGTCGAGGTAGAGCATGGAGGCGACCGCGTCGACCCGCAGGCCGTCGATGTGGAACTCCTCGCACCAGTACACGGCGTTGGCGACCAGGAAGTTGCGGACCTCCCGGCGGCCGTAGTCGAACTCCAGCGTGCCCCAGTCGGGGTGGGCCGCGCGCAGCGGGTCCTCGTGCTCGTACAGGGTGCGGCCGTCGAACTCCGCCAACGCCCAGTCGTCGCGCGGGAAGTGGGCCGGCACCCAGTCCATCAGGACGCCGATACCGGCCTGGTGGAGGGCGTCGACCAGGTACTTGAAGTCGTCCGGTGTACCGAGGCGGGCCGTGGGTGCGTAGAAGCCGGTGACCTGGTAGCCCCAGGAGCCGCCGAAGGGGTGCTCGGCGACCGGCATCAGCTCGACGTGGGTGAAGCCCATGTCCTTGACGTAGGCGGGCAGTTGCTCGGCGAGCTGACGGTAGGTCAGGCCGGGGCGCCAGGACGGGAGATGGATCTCGTACACCGAGAAGGCGGCCTCGTGGGCCGGTGCTCCGGCCGCCCGGTTCGCCAGCCACTCCTCGTCGTGCCACTCGTGGTGCGAGGCGTGCACGATCGAGGAGGTGTTGGGCGGGACCTCGGTACGGCGGGCCATGGGGTCCGCGCGCAGGGTCCTGGAACCGTCGGGCCGGGTGATCTCGAACTTGTACAGCTCGCCCTCGCCGACGCCCGGGACGAACAGCTCCCAGACCCCGGTGGAACCGAGCGAGCGCATGGCGAACGCCGAGGGGTCCCAGAAGTTGAAGGTGCCGGCCACCCGCACGCCCCGCGCGTTGGGCGCCCACACCGTGAACCGGGTCCCGGTCACGCCCTGGTGGGTCATGGGCTGCGCGCCGAGCGCCGTCCACAGCTCCTCGTGCCGGCCCTCGCCGAGCAGATGCAGGTCGAGGTCGCCCAGCGCGGGCAGGAAGGCGTACATGTCCTCGGTCTCCTGGACCGCCCCCTCGTACGCCACGAGGAGGCGGTAGGCCGGGACCTCGCTCAGAGGGAGCAGGCCCGAGAAGAAGCCGCCCCCGTCGTCGTGCAGCTCGGCCCGGAGCGCGTCGGCGACGACGGTGACGGACTGGGCGTACGGCCTGAAGACACGGAAGGCCACGCCGTCGGGCACGGGATGCGCGCCGAGCACCGAGTGCGGGGCGTGATGGGTACCGGAGAGGATCCGGTCACGGTCCTCGGCGGGCACATCCGGCGGTGCGGCCGGGACCGGGGCGGCCACGTCCTTCGCCTTCGCGGTGCCCTTCTCCGCGGCGGCCTTCACGGCGACAGCTTCGGTGACAGCTTCGGTGACAACTTCGATGACGGCCTTCTTGCCCGTCGTCTTCTTCTCCGACGCCTTCCCTGACGCCTTCTGCGTCGCCTTCTTCGCCGCTTTCGCGGCCTTCTTCTTCGGATCCGAACCGCTGGGGGTGGGCGGGGTCACGTGCGGTGCCTCCTCGGCGAAGATCGGGTCACATCGGGTCGTTTGCCGCGTAGCGCGCCACCGCGGACATCGGTACCTGAAGCCAGTCCGGGCGGTGCCGGGCCTCGTAGACGACCTCGTAGACCGCCTTGTCGGTCTCGTAGGCGCGCAGCAGTACCGGATCCGTCCGCGGGTCCACACCGCTGACCTCGGCGTATCCGGAACAGTACGCCGCCCGGCACGCCTCGGCCCAGCCCGGTACCGGAAGATCGGTCGAGTGCGCCGCGTAGTCGAAGGAGCGCAGCATCCCCGCGATGTCCCGGGCCGGGGGCTGCGGCAGCCTGCGTTCGGAGAGCGGCTTGGACGGCTCGCCCTCGAAGTCGATCAGCGACCAGTGCCCGGAGCCCGAGTGCAGACACTGCCCGAGGTGCAGATCGCCGTGGATCCGCTGTGCGGTCCAGGTGCTGCCCTCGGCGGCCAGATCGGCCAGCGCGGTGAACGCGGAGCGCAGGCCGGGCGCGTACGGCCGGAGCGCGGGGACCGCCTGTACGGCCGCCTCCAGGCGCTCGATCATGCCGTCGACGAGCAGGTGCAGCTGCTGAGGGCCGAGCGTCACCGTCGGCAGCGCCCGCGCGAGCGCGGTGTGCACCTCGGCGGTGGCCCGCCCGAGCGCGTGCGCCTCGGCGCTGAAGTCCTCACCCTTGGCCAGCTCCCGCAGGGCCAGCTCCCAGCCGTCGGACGCGCCCTGCACGAAGGGCTGGAGCACACCGAGGGTGTACGGCTCTGCGTCCAGCTCCGCCCGCAGCCACCCCGCCGGCGCGGGCACCCGGGGGCAGCCCTCCCGGGCCAGTGCCAGCGGGAGCTCCAGGTCCGGGTTGACGCCGGGCACGACTCGGCGCAGGAGCTTCAGGATGAACGTATCTCCATAGACGATCGACGAGTTGGACTGCTCGGCGGTCAGTACCCGCGCCACCAGTCCCTCCCGGATCTCCTGGTGCGGGTCCCGCTCGAAACGCAGCCCGCCGATCCGGGCTCCGGTGCGGATCGCCTCCAGGAGCAGTTCGGCGGGCAGGGGGTCGTGGAGGGCGTCGTACGCGGTGCCGCCGGCGAGCGGACCCTCCTCGACATGGCCGATCAGCGCGGGCGCCAGCCGGGGTGGCAGCGCCTCGCGCACACCTATGAGGAGCTGGTAGCAGTCGCCGGGGTGCGGCGGGGCGCCCACGACGAGCGGCTGGTGGGCGCGGACCAGCAGGTGGTACAGACCGAGCTTGGCCGTCGGCGGCAGCAGCTCGGTGGCCGCCACCAACGAGAACCCGGTGACCGGCCGCCCCTTGCCCGCGAACCAGCGCTGCCGTGGCAGCCACTCGCGCAGCAGTGGATCGAGTGAGGCGAGGAGGCCTGGATCTGTCGTGGCGGTACGGGTGACGGCTTCCGACATTGCGTGGCGTCCTTTCCCCGCAGGGCTGGTCGGGGTGTTACTGATGCGTGCCCCGGGGGGGGGGGGGGGGGGAAAGAAACCCCCCCCCCCCGCCCCCCCACAAGGCACCCCCCCCCTTTTCCGCCGCAAAAAACAAAAAACACACCCCCCCAAAGGAGGAAGAGAGGAA